>JBDHHV010000004.1:0-54532 GCA_039589195.1 Gemmatimonadota bacterium
CCGTCCCCCAACGTCCGGGGAGCGATGAACACTTCCCTCACGAACGTGCCATCCGTGCGGAACACCTGGATGCGGTCGTTCGGCCGGTCGCAAACGTACACCAATCCGTCGTTCGCCGGTTCCGCGCAGTGGACCGGCGTGCGGAATTGCTGCGCCGGCGGGGCGTCCGGATCGTAGGGGCCGAGGTCCGTGTCGTCCGGCTGATTCCCGTAGGCACCCCAGTACCGCTTGAACTCACCGGTGCTCGCGTCGAGCACCGCCACACGCCGGTTGTCGTATCCGTCGGACACGTACGCCTCGTTCGCGCTCGCGTCGAACGAGATCTTGGCGACCCCTCCGAAGTGCTCGGTGCTGTTGCTGTCGACGGGACGCCCCCACGAAGAGGAATCCGGTAGCATCCGACGCGGCTCGCCGATCTGGAATAAGAAGCGCCCGTCGCGCGTAAACTTCAGGAGGTGGGAATCGGCATCATCATTCCCTCCGATCCACACGTTGTCCATGTGGTCGATGGTGATCCCGTGGTTGGATGCCGGCCAGTCGTATCCCTCACCCGGTCCACCCCAGTCATTGACCAGGTTGCCTTCGGGGTCGAATTCGAGGATGGGAGGGGCCGGAAGGCAGCACTCCCCGGTGGGCGGATCGGTCGCGGCGCCCAGTTCGGTCCTCTCGTTGCCGTTCCCCCGGTGAATGATGAACACGTGGTCGCGCGAGTCGACCCCGACACCGACCGCCGAGCCCAGGACCCAATGATTCGGCAGCGGCTTCGGCCACAAGGGGTCCACTTCGAACATCGGAGCTTCGACCGCTTGAGGCCCGGCCGATCTGCCGAGCACGGCCTGTCCGAAGCCGAGCCCCACGATCAGCACGACCAGCGTCACGCCCATCCACAGATCGCGTCTGTTGTTCATCGCCGGATTCTCCATTCCCTGTTGCGCCCCTGGCCTCGAGTGACGTGGGTCGGCGGACCTTCGGGTCCTCGCTTCGCCTCGTCTCGCTTGTCAGCGGAAGCCGATCGCATCAGGCTAGGGGTCTTCTCCGAGTACGTCCAGAGCGCCGGAGAGAAGGTCGAATCCGTACTGCGGACCCGTCGTGCGAAGAGAACCGTGAGCATCAACAGGATCGGTCTCAGGACAACGCTGGTGGTAGGGCTGATCCTCGCCCTTCCCACCCGGCCATCCGCACACGAGATCCCCTCCGACGTGACCATCCGGGCGTTCATCAAGCCGGACGGCCAGCGTCTGACGTTCCTCGTGCGTGTTCCCCTCGAGGCCATGCGTGACTTCGACTTCCCGACGCGCGGGCCGGGTTACCTCGACCTCGCGCGGGCCGATCCCATGCTCCGGGATGCGGCCGAGCTCTGGATCGCCCACTACGTCGAAATGTACGAGAACGACACCCGTTTGGGTGATCCGCGGATCGTCGCCGCTCGAGTCACACTTCCGTCCGACCGGTCCTTCGGTAGCTACGAAGCCGCCGTAGCGCACGCTTCGAGCCCTGCGCTACCGCCAGACACGGAGCTGCCGTGGGCGCAGGCGATGCTGGACGTGCTGTTCGAGTATCCGATCATGGCGGATTCGTCCAGGTTCTCGATCGACCCTGGCCTCGCCCACCTCGGACTCGAGACGCTCACCGTGCTCCGTTTCCTGCCGCCCGGGGGGGCCGAGCGCGCCTTTCAGTACGCTGGCAACCCCGGCCTGGTCCGGCTCGATCCGCGTTGGCACCAGGCCGTTCGGCGGTTTGTCGAGCTCGGATTCTTTCACATCCTGGATGGCTTTGATCACCTTCTCTTCTTGTTCTGTCTGGTCGTTCCGTTTCGCCGGTTGCGGGCGCTCGTTCCCATCGTCACGTCGTTCACCGTCGCGCACTCGATCACGCTCATCGCCTCCGCTCTGGGGCTCGCGCCCGACGCGCTCTGGTTTCCACCACTCATCGAAACGCTGATCGCCCTGTCGATCGTCTACATGGCGTTCGAGAACATCGTCGGTCCGAAGCTGCACCGTCGTTGGGTGCTCGCCTTCGCGTTCGGGCTCGTACACGGATTCGGGTTTTCATTCGCGTTGCGAGAGACGCTTCAGTTCGCGGGGTCCCATTTGATCACGTCGCTCCTGTCGTTCAACGTGGGCGTCGAGCTGGGGCAGCTGTTCGTGGTTCTATTGACCATCCCGCTCCTGGAAGCGCTCTTCAAGCGCGTCGTCGCCGAGCGGGTCGGAACGATTATCCTGTCGGCGCTGCTGGCGCACAGCGCCTGGCACTGGATGACCGAGCGCGGCTCCCAACTGGTGCAGTACCGGTTTCGGTGGCCGGCTCTCGATGTCACGCTTCTCGCCGGCACCATGCGCTGGGCCATGCTGATCCTCATCGTCGGAGGGGTCGTCTGGCTGCTGCGCGGGCTGTACAGGCCCTTGTTGGTGCAGGATTGACGGAGTTACAGATTCACGGATCGCCCGAAGACGAGTCCCCCACTGAGAGGTTCCGATGTCACATGCACGACGATGCTCGATCGCGACGGGTCGCGTAGGGGCCACGGTGAGTGCGGCGGTAGCCGTGCTGTCGCTGTTCACTCCCACACCGGTCCTGGCCCAGAGCGAATCCATGAGCTTCTTCATCACGAGCGCGGGGCCGGGAGATGGCGCCAACCTCGGCGGGCTGGAGGGCGCCGACGCACACTGCCAGTTCCTGGCCGAAGCCGCGGGCGCCGGTGAGTCGACGTGGCACGCGTATCTGAGCGCCACCGGATCCGGGGATGACCCGGTGATCAATGCTCGTGACCGGATCGGCGAAGGCCCATGGCACAACCATGCGGGCATTCTGATCGCCACGAACGTCGAACAGCTTCACACCGACGACGCGAACCTCACCAAGGAGACCATCCTCACCGAGAAGGGCGACGTGGTGAACGGTCGCGGCGACTCGCCCAACATGCACGACATCTTGACCGGCTCACAGCTCGATGGCACGGCGTTCGCCGGCGACGAGGACTCGACGTGCCGGAACTGGACGAGCAACGGCGACGGGAGCGCCCGCGTCGGCCACCACGATCGCATTGGCGGCGGCGAGAACCCGACATCGTGGAACTCCGCGCACGGCTCGAGGGGGTGCGGTCAGGACGACCTGCGCGGCACGGGCGGCAACGGGTTCTTCTACTGCTTCGCCGTCGAGGCCGCGGGCGATTCGTCGGGCACCGACTCGAGTGACGCGTCGGGACCGACCCGGCCGTAGCGGCGAGGGAGAGACGATCATGCCATCCGCTGCCCGCTTCGGACTCTTGGCCCTCGCGATCACAGGCGCGATCGTTTCCAGCGCGGCCCCCGGGGCCGCCCAGATGACCGCACCCAATCCCTACCGCTCCATCGAGGGATGGGCGCAGCTCCCCGACGGACGGGTGTGGGGAGCGACGAGCGCGGTGTACCCGGCCCCGGACGGCGAGCATATCTGGGTCGCCGAGCGGTGCGGCGCGAACCTGTGTGTCGAGAGCGACGTGGATCCGGTTCTCCTGTTCGACTCCGAGGGCAAGGTCGTGAAGAGCTTTGGCGCCGGGCTGATCGCGTGGCCGCACGGGATCTTCGTGGACCGCGATGGGAACGTGTGGATCGCCGATGCGGTGGGGTACGCCCCCGTTCCAGACGGTTGGGGACACGTCGTGTACAAGTTCAGCCCCGACGGCGAGCTCCTGATGACTCTGGGCACGAAGGGGATCGCGGCGGAGGGTGAGAAGGTGTTCAACAAGCCCTCCGATGTCCTCGTGGCACCCGACGGCGACATCTTTATCGCGGACGGCCATGACGCGGGAGGCAACAACCGGATCGTCAAGCTCGCGAGCGACGGCACCTTCATAACCGCTTGGGGGGCCACCGGCTCCGAGAACGGCGAGTTCCGTGACCCTCACGCTCTCGCCATGGATTCCCAGGGGCGGCTGTTCGTGGGCGACCGGGGCAATAGCCGCATCCAGATCTTCGACCAGGATGGGAACCACTTGGCGACCTGGACCCAGTTCGGACGCCCGAGCGGACTGTTCATCGATGCGAACGACATCCTGTACGCGGCCGACTCGGAGTCGAACACGGCCCGGAATCCCGGTTGGAAGCGAGGCATCTACATGGGGAGCGCCCGCGATGGCTGGGTCACGGCGTTCATCCCCGACCCCGAGCCCGATCCGGACAATACCGGAACGAGTGCGGCGGAGGGGGTCGCGGTGGACGCGGCGGGCAATATTTACGGGGCAGAGGTGGGCCCTCGGAGGCTGATGAAGTACGTGCGGCGCTAGTGGGCGTTCGGCCCGGGCGCGGCACCCCACCCACGCGCGGCACCTCGATTCGTCGTCCGAATCCGCGTTGCCTCCTCGTCGCGCAGCGCCTCAACTCGGCCGCGCGAATGTAGCCCCCGGTCCACCAGATAGCGCCCCACATGCGCGGCTACCATCCCGTTTGCCAACGCCGTGTAGTGGGCCCACGGCCTGATCGTCAGGTCCTCGAACGGGACAGACTCCGCCCTCTCGTCGAAGGCGTCCATGAGATCGATGTAGGCCAATCCCCGGAGCTCGAGGTCTCTCAGGAGGGGTCCGTATTTCGTACTGCCTCCGCTTCGATGGTTCCTCATGTCCGGGCCGTCCGGGTAGACGAGAACGATGGGGAGCGAGCCATGTTCGAGGGCGGCTTCATAGAACTGCTCGAGCAGCGCGAGGGTGAGGCGGTATGCTTCCGAGTCCACCCGGTACACGCCGTCCTCACCCACGATGCGACCGGATCGCTGTCCTGGAAGCGCCAGCATCATCTTGATCAGGCGAACGGTGGGTGACCCGTCCAGCCGGCCTTGTGCATATCCCAGCCGATAATGGCCGTCGTCTCGCCCCATTCGCTCGAGGGCCGCTTCCTCGTCTGCAAGCATCAGGCGCATGTCGGACGGCTCGGGAAACGGGTTAGGCAAGAGAACCAGGGCTCCGTCGCGGAGTGCGAAGCGGGGCTTCGGAAATACCGCGTTATCGTATCCGGGGTTATAGAAGGGCCGAAACACATTCACGTTGCGGAAGATGTTCTCCGCCATGAAGCCGATGATCACGATATCGGAGTTGTACGGCAGGCCATCCTCCAGAAAGCGAAGATACGACTGGTCGGTCCCGTACCCGGACACGCCGAAATTCAATACCTCGAAGCGAGGATCGTATCCGCTCAGTTGACTCTCCCACGTCTCATCGTCAGCGACATCGGAGCCGAACGTGAACGAATCGCCGAAGGCCGACACGCGAACCGTTCCCTCCCGGGGGGAAGGGGAGTACTCCCCACGTCCCCGGAGACTGCCTGAGTTGGTGTGATACCTGCCGTCGGGGCGGCCGTAGTCGGGGCGGTTCGTCCACCCCAGGACGGGGTGTGGTTGCGCCAGGGTTTCCCGGCGGCCTTCCAGGTGGGCCTGGATCAGCTCTCTCTGTTCTTCGGTAAGCGCCGACAGTCTTGGCGAGAACCTCGCGCCGGTCATGGAACCCAACGCGCGCTCGCCTGCCCAGGCCAGTCCCTCCATGGCCAGGTAGGCGAGAACGATGCCGACGAGGTAGAAGGAAGCTCGCTTCAATCCCACCCGGCCCCGCTCCGGCCCGTACGGGCGTGGCACCGGCCCGATACCCGCGGCGTGCGGCCCGTTACGGGTCTCACTGCTGCCGGAGGGGCCCCAGCGGGAGCGGGATGTCGAACACCGACGCGGCGACGCCCATGCCGTTCTCGCACGTGTTCGGCGGGGTCGTCGGCTTGTAGTTCTTCCGCGCCGACGGCGTCTCCGCCGCCCAGAACATGTAGCCGAGCATGCCCGCCGTGGTCCCGGCGCCGTTGGGAGCGACCGTATGCACGTATTCTTCGTGCTCCCACTGCTCCGATGAATAGAAGTCCGTGCAATTGGCCATGCTTCCCTTCAGGTAGAGGCCACCCGTGAATCGGTTCGGGGCCTTTGGCGGGATCTGCGGGTCGTAGGTCAACATCCCCCCCACGTGCTCCTGCCAGTTGTCCGGGGTGCCGGATGAGCGGTGCACCATCGCGTTCGCGTAGTCGAGGACCGGGCCCGCGTTGTCGAGCCAGTGAATCGTGGCGTGCCGGTTGAGGTCCTGGAGGTAGCGTCCGCCGGCGGCCAGATCGATCGTCAGACGCGCGGCGTGGATGGAGCCGGTGGGGTCGTAGGGATGCACGGATCGGTACGCATCGATGAACGCCTGAAGGCCCCCGAGATCGGGATCCCTGTTCTCTTCGTAGTCGATCTCGATGCCGACCCCGAAGGTGGACGCGATTGCCGCCGCGTTGAGCCCGAGCTGCGTCGGATTCGTCCCGAGCGCCTCGTTCCAGAAGTCGGTGTAGGTTACGCCGCCGATCGACATCATCACGCGGATACCGGCGTTCCTGAAGTAGTCCACGATCTCCTGAGTCATGCCGATCGGAACGCCGTTTGTCGTGACCGCGTCGTTGGTCATGTTCATGACCTCGAGCGGCTGCAGGAAGCTCAGAACCACGAGGTTCACCGACGGAAGCCCCGACCCGTCGCCACGATCGATGATCCAGTGATTCGCCTGGTCGAACTCCACCATGTCCCGGGGAAGACGCCAGTCGGCGTAGTGGTTTCCGGCGTGCCACACACCGAAGATCTGCATGGGAGTGCGGGTCGGAGGATCGCCGGGATCGCCCGCGCACACACCCCGGTCCTGCCAGTAGGCGGGATGCGTCCCGGGCTGGACGCCCTGATTCGGCTTCTTCGCCCTCCACTCGTGGCTGCCGTGCGACACGATGTCGCCACGCGCGTAGGCCACGTTGGCATCCCAGGCCGGTGCCGAACAGGTCGCCGACGCGGTCGCGGCGGACATGGTCGGATCACCTGTTGGCCCAACCGGGATGCCGGATTCTGCACTACAGCTCACCATGAGCGCGCCACCCGACAACAGTGCGGCGACGAAACACGTCTTGGGCGAGGTCATGGCGTCACCTCTGGCTGGCGATGGGTGGGGCCGTACCGATTCGAGGGCAGGAAGCGGGCGGCTCCGTGGAAACCGCCCCACGACCCTGCCCGCCCTCGGTACAAATAGAAGCCGGCGAGTTGCGGGTCGCCAGTACTCTAGGTGTCGATCCTGACCGTCAGGTTACCCGCCTCGATGTGGTTCTTGTGCGGCCCGAGGCATCCCCCCTCGAGGGGGAAATCACCGCTTGCCTCGGAATCGTATACCTCGGTGCCCCCAGGATCCCTCAGCGCCACCCGCACACGGTCGGTCAGACCCGAGCGACCCCGGCTGCCGTGATCGGTGACGTGAAAGGATGTCGCCCAGCCTGGGCTCCCGTTGAACCGGCCGCTCGCCGTGATCGTGGAGGCACCCACGCAGGTCGGATCGGGAGTCGGGTGGAGCCCGAAGACGATGGTCTCCATGCTGGTGGACTTGAAGGTGCCGCCCGAGACGGCAGGCTCGGAGACCTCGTGGAACTGGACCGTCCACTGACCCCTCGGGTTGTGTCCCTCCCAACGATTCTGGGTGCGGTCGACCGGGGCGTGGAGCGCGTGGCCTCGCGTCTGCCCGGCGAAGCTGATCTTCCACTGCCCCTCCCGATTCTGGCCTCCGCCGCTCAAGCTACCGTACACGGAGGCGGGAATCGTGTTGGTCTGCACCGCTAACTCCCCGCCCGACGTCGAGCTCTTCGCCGGTCGGGCAAGGTCGGAGTCACAGCCGACGGTCAGAACCGCCGCGATCGTCAGAAACGCCGCGGCCCTAAGACGCCAAGTCATGGTGGGAACCCTCCTGCCGATGAGGGTCGACCACGCGCCGCCCGCGGTCGCACGCGTGGCATGAAGGACCAAATCATGGCGCGCCATCGGCCGAGACACGCCGTGGCCGAGGCTCATTTTACCCTCCGCGAACAGACCCTGTCTGTCGGGAGGATTCCGCTCCGTGGGTGTGGGGAGGTTTCCTACGCGGCCGAAGGAAAAATGAGGCCTTCCGGGTTCTTGGTCCTTCGCCGTGTTGCGTCTCTCTGCGTCCTTCTGCGGAGCTTTGTGCCCAAGTTGTGCCCATCCCGACGGCTCACCTGGCACCCTCTCCTTGGCTTGAGTCGTCTCCAGGGGATCGGGAACCAATCGGTCGACGGCACGGTCGCCGAGGCAAATACGGGGCAAAGGCATCGCTGCTCACGCCGGACCCACCTGATGCCTTGAAAGAGTGTCCCGTCGAACGGTCGCATGGCCGCGGTTCCCGCTAGCCGCGGGTCAACCCACCGGGCCGGGCCACTTTCGGACTAGGCGGAACTCCAACAAGTCGGAGGTGAGTGCCTCCAGCGACACCGTGGTCAGCTTGACGGGCCCATAGGGCGAGCGCTCCAGGGGGAGTGCGTTCAGCTCGTGCACACCGTATTCCCTGGCTATTAGGGGCGCGAGACGGCCCGTTGCCCTCGCCGTCGCCGTCTGCGCTCGGCTGCCTTGGTCTTGCGTCGTCGCGCCTCGCTCGGCTTCTCGTAGGAGCGGTGCTTCTTCATGTCGCGGAAGATGCCGGCCCTCTGCACCTGGCGCCGGAACTTCTTCAGCGCGCGCTCGAGGTCTTCGCCTTCACGGAGTATGTACTGCAATACAACGCCTCCCTCCTTGAGGCTCACGTCAGCGGACGGTGTTCAAAATCGGGGGGCGCGAGACGCAGGGATAGGGGCCGACTCTACACGGGCGCCGCCGCGCGAGACAGGTCGCCGGGCTCACGTTACGCACGACGCGGTGTGGCACGCCCGACGAATTGCGCGCAACCGCGCGGCAAAATGGGTCAATGGGCTCGCACCGAGCCCGACCGGCGCCTGCTTTCCAGGCGGTCACGGGAGTGTGTCAGCCACCGCCGGTCCTGGACGACCCCATCACCGACCAAGAACAGCTCGAACGCACCGTCTCAGGCGGACGCCCTCCAGAATCCTTCGAGCGTGCGACCATCACCGGAGGCCAGAAGCTTGTCGAACGCGCGGTTTCGGATCTGTCGGATTCGCTCGCGCGTGACGCCCAGCAACGACCCAATCTCCTCCAGGGTCATCGCCTCGCCGTCGTCCAGACCGTAGTAGAGCACCAGGATCTTCCGCTCGCGCTCGGTCAGGTACTTCTCGAACATCCGCTCGAGAAACTCCCGACGGTTCTGGTCTTCGACATCCTCCTCGGTGTTGGCCTCGTCCGTGCCGGCGAACCGATCGCCGAACGACGCGCTGGCCCGGTCGGACTTGTCGAGCGGAGCGTCGAGGCTCAGCTCGGCCGATGCCACGCGACGAAGGACCCGGACCGTCTCGACCGGCTCCTCCATCTCATCGGCGATCTGGCGGTCCGTCGGGGAGCGTCCCAGCTTCTGCGTGAGCGCCGTCTCGGTGCGGGAGAGCCTTATGAGGTTCGAGCTCTGATTCAGCGGGATCCGGACGGACCGGGTCTGCTCCGCGAGCGCCTGAAGGACCGTCTGGCGGATCCACCACACCGCGTAGGAGATGAACTTGACCCCGCGGTCGGGATCGAACTTCTTCACCGCCTTCAGCAACCCCTCGTTCCCGATGCAGACCAGCTCCGCTAGGCTCAGGCCGCGTCCCTGGTACTTCTTCACGTACGAGATGACGAACCGCAGGTTCGCCGTAACCAGCCGCTCCGCGGCCTGACGGTCGCCCGCGCGCGCGTCGCGCGCGATCTCCCGCTCCTTGTGCGGATCACCGAGCAGCGGATACCGCTCCACGTCCCGCAGATACTGATCGAAAGAGTCCAGCGCACGAGAATCGAAAAAGTTAGGCATCCGGTTAAACACTCGACGTGGCGTGGGGGTAGTGGGTCAACTTGAACTGACCCACGGCTCTTGGCCGAAGACGTTGACCGACGCGTAGTGCGTGGCCGTGAAGATCGTGAGGTTCGGCTGGGTGATCTCGTTCTCCTGCGTGCCTTCGTCGTTGGTGATGGTGACGTAGACGACCTTCCAGACGCCTTCCAAGTCGCTGGCGTCAGTCGTGGCGGCGGGTCGGAACATCAGGAACGAGCCGACGGCGACCACAGGGCTTGATGAGCGGCATGAGCCTGCGCAGGGGTCCCTCCGTGCAGCGGGTGGCAAAGGGTGGGTCACAACGTCGCGAATTGTACGGGCATGACCCCGCCCCCGACAGACCCGATACCGCACTGCGCCAGCACCTCGTGCGAGTCGTGGAGGACCGAGGGGAGGTGGGCGCGCCCTGGCCGGCCGCCGCCGGAGGGCTGAGCGCCTGTGCCTGGATCTTCCCGCTGGGGTGCGCGACCCACCGATTCACGGCCTCATAGATGAAGGTCACCAGGACTCCGCACCTCGGATTCCCGAGGATTCGCGCGATGACAGACATCGGTGCCCGAGAAGCCGAAAACGCGCACCTAGGGCTTCACCGCACCATCCGCCGAGACACTGAACGCCAGACCGGGCTCGATTCCCGAGCCTGGTGTGTCGACGATTCGGGTCAGGGTGACGCCGTTGGCGCTCACCCCTTCCGTTGCTGCACCCGTGGGGTTTTGCGCACAGACGTTCGGGTCGCTCACACGAATCCGCTGATCGCCCCCGACCGGCACGTCTTGAAACGTGATCTCCCAGCGATCCGCGCCGGCCATCTGCATGTCGACGCGACTGAAGTTCCGCCAACCCGGATGAATGTGCGTCTGCCCAACCCCCTGCACGCACTGCGGAAACTGTTGGGCCACGGCCGGGTCGATCGCCGTTGAGGCCAAGTAGACGAACTGGACGGTGGCCGTCGTCGCTACGGGGCCTGAAGTCGCCTCATCGCCGCACGCGGTGACCGCAAAGCACGTCCCTGCCGCCAAGAATAGAAGATGTCTGGCGTCGATTATCCGTGCGGCCTCCGTCTTCTCGGCCGCTGAGGGCCGCCCCACACGTTGCATCGCTGCGCTTTCGCGAACGTCAAACCTCGTACGTCGTGATCTCGATCTGGTGACCGTCAGGATCGTGGAAATAGCTCGAGTGCGCCACCTCGTGGTCTTGGAACTCGAATTCGATGCCGCTTGCTTTGAGCTCTGCTTGCGCCTCGAGGAGATTCTCTCGGTCCGCCCTGAAAGCTAGGTGCCGCATCGCCCAGCACGTCGCGGCTGGGTCTCGGCTTCGGATCGTCACTCTCTACTGGGAAAAGGGCGACCGCCGACGCAAAGCTGAGTGTCATACCCCCGACAAGCACATATCACCTAACCCCCCGGCCACTGGCGAACACGCCAAGCTAGCGGACGTACGAGCCACATCGAGAAGATGCCACGAGTTGCCTGAAACTTGCCACCTGTCCACTGGAGCCCTGAGCTGGAGACTCGGCTCTTGTTCGCGATCAGCCGTCTCGTGCGTCCCAGACCCAGGCCGGGGAGGGCGGCAAGACGCAAAACGAGGCGGTTGGAGAGAGCTCCGGGTTCGTTCCGGCGGGTAACAGATCGGATAACACCCCTCGGAGCGTGGTCGAGGAGAAGGCGGCGTGAATCTCGTAAGTCGTTGTGAGGAAAGAACGGAGGGGGTGGGATTCGAACCCACAAGCCCGTGAGGGCGCCGGTTTTCGAGACCGGTGCATTGCCGTTCTGCCACCCCTCCGGACGGACGGGGTGGGATTCGAACCCACGAGGCACGCGAGTGCCCACACGCTCTCCAGGCGTGCGCCTTAGTCCGCTCGGCCACCCGTCCTCAGGCCCCCGGGTGACCCGGGAGTTTTTCTCAACGGAGGGGGTGGGATTCGAACCCACGTGGGCCTCTCGACCCAACGCCTTAGCAGGGCGCCGCCTTTAGCCACTCGGCCACCCCTCCGGGACCTTCAGACTGTATTGGCCCGCCAGGACTCGAACCTGGAATCTTCTGGTCCAGAGCCAGACGTGTTGCCAATTCCACCACGGGCCAATGGAGCCCACCGCAGGCCCAAAAGCCGCTACGACGGGGCGTCGAGTATACTCAAAAACCCCCGGTGCGAACAAGTTCCGCCGGGGTCGGCCGCCTCAGGGCTTGACGCTGACCGGGGCGAAGAATTCGAGGCTCCCGGCGCGCGTGGCCGCGACATCGAGCGCCACGGAGGCCCGGACGAGACGGTCGTCCGCGAGTGCGCTCTCGGTGCCTGCTTCCAACCATGTAAGCTCGATGAAGCGCCCTCGCTCGATCTCGCTTTCGAGCAGGTCGGTACGGATCTCCATGGCGAAAAGCGTACCCGACCATTCGGTCCAGGCTCTCAGGTAGACCTCGCGCGACTCGGGCCCCACCGTAGCGCTGACGACTTGGACCTTCATTCATCCTCCGAGGTATCGCCGCAGCCCGCGGACGGTCCGGTCAGACACGACGCACAGCCTCCGGACAGGCGCTCGCGTCTCGAGCGGCATGCACCGGCACGATGCGTCGACGAGGATGAGACGGGCAATGCGGGCCGCGCGATCCACGGCCCCGGAGTCGACCGGGTCAGGCGTCGCCAGGCTCAGTCCGACCGCGTGATGACCCGCCGCCAGGTCTCGTGCGAAGCTTCGGATCCCGGCGCTGCGGGTCAGGAACACCACCACTCCGGGCAGCCGGACCGCCTTCGCCCGTACCAGCTCGGCCATGCCGCCCACGAGTGTGACGGGGAAGATCTCGGCGAGCCCGGGGAGCCATTTCTCCGCACGGCGCGCGATTTCCGGCCGGGCCACGACGATCGCACCCTCCGTCGCCACCGAACGCAGACGAAGGGCCCGCCAATCGCATTCCACCACCCGGGGGTAGGCGCGCATCCTGAGTTCCGCACCCAGCACGGCGCGCAGCCCGGGGCGTGGCTCGATCAACACTAGCTCCGGAGGCCCTCGCTCCGATCTCCAACCGTCGAGTCGCGCCGTGAGCTGGGCGCGCGGCACCCCGGCTTCGAGCGCCCGGCTGGCGAGCTCTCGTAGCAGGTGGATCGCGGCCGCGGCGGACTGATCCGGCGTGTCAGGCGCGAGTCGCTCGCCCGAGAGACCCGCGCCCGGGAGGCCCGTGCGATCGACGCGCGGCGGGGCTCCCACCGCACCGGTCAGGAGACCCCGGGCCCGCAACGCTCCAAACGCCGCGCCCACCGTGTTCCGGTGCACCCCGAGCTGGTGCGCCAACTCGCGCGTCGACGGGAGCACCTCATCGGGTACGAGGAGCCCATCGAGGATCGAGCCCATGAGCCCTGCGGCGATCTGTCTCCGGATCGGCACGGCGTGACCGTGGGTCACGCGAAGGGGCAAGCAGTCGAAGCCATGCGCACGTCTCATGATGCTGTTATCTATGTCGCCGTCACGATCAACGGAGGCACAACACGGCCATGCGATTCCTCGTGCTCGGTGCCGGGCTACAGGGCTCGGCGAGCGCCTACGATCTGCTCCGAGACCCCGATGTCGAGCGAGTGACTCTGGCCGATCTCGACCCCGGGCGCGCAGCCGGTTATCTCCCCGATGACCCTCGCCTCGAACGCGTTCAGGCGGATTTCGAGGACGCCACGATGGTGCACGAGCTCATGGGAATGCACGAGATCGCCCTCTCCGCGGCCCCGTACTATCTGAACGCCGACCTTGCGCGGATCGCGATCCAGGCGGGTTGCCACTTCGCCGACCTCGGGGGCAACGCCCGGATCGTCCGCGAGCAGATCGCCATGGCCGATCCCGCGCGTGAAGCCCGGTGCATGATCATCCCCGACGTAGGCTTGGCTCCGGGCATGGTCAACGTGCTCGCGGCCGAGGGGATCCGGCGTCTGGACACCGCGCGGAGCGTGCAGATGTACGTCGGCGGCCTGCCGCAGAACCCGGTTCCTCCGCTCAATTACCAGGTCGTGTACTCGCTCGAGGGAGTGCTCGATTACTACACGACGACCTCGCGAGTCCTGCGGGAGGGTGCGCTCACCGAGGTCGAGGCGCTCTCCGAGGTCGAGGAGGTCACGTTTCACGGGTTGGGGACGTTGGAGGCCTTCCACACGGCGGGAGGGGCATCACTCCAACCGTGGGAGTTCGAGGGCGAGATCCCGGAGCTGTTTTACAAGACGCTGCGGTATCCCGGGCATGCGTCAGTCATCCGCGCCGTTCGCGAGCTCGGGCTGCTCTCCAAGGATCCGGTACACGTGAAGTCGCGCGACGTGAGCCCTCGTGACGTCTTCATCGCGTGCGTGACCCCACTCCTCACCCACCCCGAGGAGCCGGACCTGGTCGCGCTCCGAGTCGTGGCCGAAGGGGAGAGCGGGGGACGTGACTCGACGCTCGTCTGGGATGTCGTCGACTATGCGGACCCACGGACCAGAATCTCGGCCATGGAGCGCACCACCGGGTTCACGCTCGCCATCGTCGGATTGTTTCTGGGCCGCGGTGTCATCGAGCAGCGGGGCGCTGCTCCATCGTACCAGGTCATCCCGTACGAGCCCTACATCGAGGAGTTGGCAAAGCGGGGCATCCAAGTCCGGTTCCACGAGGCCTGAGGATCATGGGTCGCAGGCGGCCGAGCGGGCTGTTCCTCCGGGCCGCCGGGTGGCTCCTGCTACTCGTACCCCTCGTCCCGTTACGGGCCCTGTTCCGCGACCCACCGGGCACGACGTGGCTGGCGAACCCGGCCGAGTGGCTTCAGGGGCTGTTCGTGTTCGGCGCGCTCGCGTGGCTGGCTGTCCGGCTCTTCCCCGGAGCGATCCAGAGGCTCACCGAGGGTTTGGGGCGGCTGGCGGCGGGGCCGTCCGAGCGCGGGTTTCAGGCGCTCGTTCTCGCGGCGCTCCTGGGGCTTCTCGTCCTCGCCTCGATCGGCGCGTTCTCCCGGCACCCGCTGCTGATCGACTCGATCATCCAGCTCTTCCAGGCCAAGATCTTCGCGACGGGGCAGGCCGTGGCCCCCACGCCGCCCTTCGAAGCGTTCTTCACGACACAGCACATGATCGCGTCCGAGAGCGGATGGTACGGCCAATACCCGCCGGGCCACCCGGCCATCCTGGTCTTGGGGGTCTGGCTTCGCGCGCCCTGGCTGATCCCGATCCTGCTCACGCTGGGGACCGCCTGGCTCGTCGGCCGGATCGCGACCTACGCCTTCGATGCCGGTACCGGACGGCTCACGATGGTCCTGCTCGTCCTCTCCCCCTTCTTCTGGTTCATGGGGGCGAGCCACATGAATCATGTCTCGACGCTGTTCTTCATCGCGCTGTTCGTATGGCTGTTCCAGCGCTGGGAGGGGGTGCGGAAGGAGTCCGCCCCGGGCGTGGCCCCCGACCGGCGGGTGCTGTGGCTCGCGGTCGCGGGTCTGGCGTTGGGAGCCGCCTTCCTGAGTCGTCCGCTGACGGCGATCGCGGTCGGCGCGGCGTTCGTCTTCCCCGCCCTGCGCGCGGCGGGCCGGCGGTGGCCCGCTGCGGCGATCACCGGGGTGGTCGGATTCGCGGTGGTCGCGTCGCTCTACTTCCTGTTCAACGCGGCCACGACGGGCGACCCCTTCAGACCCGGGTACCTGGAGCTGTGGGGATCCAGCCACGAGCTCGGCTTCCACCAGACGCCCTGGGGAGAGAGCCACACGCCCCTCACAGGCCTGCGCAACGAGCTCGTGGACATCGGGCTGCTACACGGCTTCTTGTTCGAGTGGCCGATCCCGGCCCTGTTCCCGCTGGGAGTCGTCCTCGTCGCGGGTTGGGCCGATCGCACCTGGGACCGCCGTTTTCTGCTGGCCTTCTTCGCGATCCCGATCGCGTATTTCTTCTACTGGCACCGGGACGCGTTCCTGGGGCCGCGCTACCTGTACGAGGGGCTGCCGTTCGTGATGCCGCTCACGGCGCGGGCGATCATCCTGCTCTACCGCCGGCTGGGCGACCGGCGGATCCGTCCCCTCGCGAACGTGTCCGCGACCGGCTTCGTAACCGGTCTGCTGGTGCTCTCGTTCGCGTATTCCGCTTTCTACAGCACGCCGCGTCGTTTTCACGTCTACGCGACGGGGATGGCCAGCCTGAAGCAGGATCTGGTTCGCGAAGCCCGGGATGCGGGCGTCGAGGAAGGCCTCGTGTTCGTGGCCGTCAGCTGGGGGAACCGCCTGATCGCTCGGTCGCGCGAGGCCGGCGCGACCGCCTCCGTCGCCGAGCGCGTCTACCGACGCTCCGACCACTGCGAGCTTGAGGAGACGGTGCGCCGGGCGGAGACGGAGGGGTGGGAGGCCGCGCGGCTGAACAGGGAGATGGAGGCGCTGGTACGAGCCCCGGGCGAGATCGAGGTGGTGAATCTCAATCAGGACCCGACCCTGCGCCTGGTCCCTGGCCGGGCGCTGACGCCCGCCTGCCAGGCCGAGGTCCTCTACGACCGCGACGGGTACACCAACTACTCGCCTCACCTGGCCGCGAACGACCCGGACCTGCGAGGTCGCTTCGTGTTCGCACGGGATCTGGGCGCGCGAAACGCCGTGCTCCGTGCTCTGTACCCCGGGGTCCCGGCCTACCTCTATCGCCCCGGGCGTTTCATTCCGCTGGATTAGCCCGCACCGACCGCCTGTAGCAGGTCGCCCAGCGGAAGCGTGTTGAGCACGTCCGCCGGCGTGAGCCACGCGCGCCGCGCCTGCTCCACCCCGTAGTGGATCAGGTCCAGCTCGCCGGTCCGGTGCGCGTCCGTGCTGATCACGACCTTCACCCCCAGCTCGCGAGCACGCATGAGCTGGGTGTCCTTCAGATCCAGGCGGTCCGGCTGCGCGTTCAACTCGACCGCGACATCGTGCGCCGCACAGGCCTGGAGTACCTCGTCGATGTCGAGCTCGATCGGGGCGCGGCGGTTGATCAGCCGCCCGGTGGGGTGCGCCAGGATGTCGACTTCCGGGTGCCTGATCGCGCTCAGGACCCGCTCGGTCTGCTCGTCTCGGGGGAGTCCGAAGTAGGAGTGGATCGACGCGACGACCACATCGAGCTGCTCGAGCATCTCGTCCTCCAGATCCAGGCTCCCACCCCGGAGGATGTCCACTTCCATGCTCTTCAGGATCCGGATCTCGGCGTGCCGGGCCGCTATCTCATCGATCTCGACCCACTGCTTCCTGAGCTTGGCCGCGTCCAGCCCCTCGATCATCGCCAGCGCCTTCGAGTGATCGGTGATCGCGAAGTACTCGTAGCCACGCGCCGCGCACGCCTCCAGCATCTCTTCGAGCGTGTTGCGGCCATCGGACCAGGTGGAGTGCATCTGGAGATCCCCGCGCAAGTCTCCGATCTCGATCAGACGCGGCAACTCACCCACCGCGGCCAACTCGATCTCGCCCCGATCCTCGCGCATTGCGGGCGGGACGAAGGGCAAATCGACCGCAGCGTACACCTCCTCCTCCGTTTCGCCAGCCACCATCTCGCCTTCCGAGGCGCGTCCCCGCTCCTCCGCCTCCATCTCGAGCTCGGGGATCTTGAACACGCCGTACTCCGAGATGCGAAGCTCCCGGTCCAGCGCCCGCTGGCGGAGCTTGATGCCGTGCTCCTTCGATCCCGTGAAGTAGATTAGCGCCGCTCCCCAGCTCTCCGGCGGCACGACCCGGAGGTCGACCTGAAGACCGCTGCGCAGGGTGACGGAGGTCTTCGTACCCCCCGCGCCCAGCACCTTGTCGACCGACGGGAACGCCGTGAGCCGCTCCGAGAGCGCCCCCGGGTCCTCCGCCAACGCGAGCAGGTCGATGTCACCGATCGTCTCTAGCCGCCGCCGGTAACTCCCTGCGACCTCGAGTCTTTGAAGACCGGGCGTTTCCTCCAGGTAGGCGAGCAGCGGGGGCAGAAGCTCATCCGCCTCGACGAGCCGGAAGCGACTGACGTTGGTGCGGTACTGGGCGATCCCTTCCAGTATGCGGTCTTGCGTCTTCTCGCCGAAGCCCGCCAGGGTGGCGATTCGGCCTTCGGATGCGGCCTCCTCCAACGCCTCCATCGTCTCGATCCCGAGCTCGTCCCACAGCTTGCGGGCTTTCTTGGGCCCGAGCCCGGGGAGCCGCATCAGCTCGATGAGCGAGGCGGGGATCTCCTCCGAAAGCTGATTGAGGACGGAGAGCTCGCCCGTGGTCACGAGCTCGTCGATATTCTGCGCCATCCCCTTCCCGATCGCTGGCAGCTCCGTGAGGTCGGCCTCCTCGTCGACCAGCTTTCGCATGGGCACCGCGTGCGCCTCGATCGTGCGCACGGCGTTCCGATACGCGCGCACGCGGAAGGGGTTCGCCTGCTGGATCTCGAGCAGATCGGCCACCTCGCGAAGGATGGCGGCGATCTCGACGTTTTCCACCTAGACCTCGTTCTCCACCTGGATCTCGTTCTCCACCTGGATCTCGTTCTCCACCTGGACCTCGTTCTCCACCTGGACCTCGTTCTCCACCTGGACCTCGATTCCCTGGTCCTCCAACAACCCGAGCAGAGCGGCCTCGTCCAGGACCGTCACCCCCAGCTCCCGGGCCCTTTCCAACTTGGATCCGGGGTTCTCGCCCGCCACCACGTAGTCCGTTTGCGCGCTGACCGACGACGTCACACGCGCCCCGAGCGATTGGAGCGCCGTCTTCGCCTCGGTGCGACTGAGGCGCTCCATACCTCCGGTGAGCACGAATCGCATCCCGGCCAGGCTGTCGCGCACGGCCTCGGGAGGTGCCGGGTGTACGAACGAGAGCAACTCGCGCACGATCGTGGCGACGGCCGGCCGGCGCAGGAAGGCCACGATCTGCTCGGCCATGATCGGTCCGATTCCGTCGATGGCTTGTAGCCGCTCTTCATCCACCTCGAGCAGCGCATCGAAGCTCCGAAGATCCTGCGCGAGAGTGCGCGCGACGGTGACACCGACCTCCGGGATTCCGACTCCATAGATGAAGCGGGCCAGCTCGGTCTCGCGGGCGGCCTTGATCGCCTCGACGAGGCGGCTCGCCGACTTCTGCGCGAACCCTTCCAGGGGGAGCAACTGCTCGGCCGTGAGAGAAAACAGATCGGGCAGGTGCCGGACGAGACCCTCCTGCACCAGGGTGCGGCTCGTCTCCTCGCCCAGTCCTTCGATGTCCAGCGCGTGGCGAGAGGCGAAGTGCTGGATGCGGCCGGTGAGCTGCGCGGGACAGTCGAGCAGGTTCGTACACACGCTGAACGGTCCGCGCTCGACGAGGGGTGTGCCGCAGGACGGGCAGGCCTCGGGCATCTCCCAGGGGTCCGCGCGCTTTCTCCCGGCTTCCTCGATCCGCTCGATCACCTGCGGGATCACGTCACCCGCCCGTTGCACCCGTATCAAATCCCCCTCGCGGACGTCCTTACGGACCACTTCCTCTCGGTTGTGGAGGGTGGCCCGGCTCACGGTCACACCACCCAGCTCCACCGGACGCATGAGCGCCACGGGGGTCACCGTTCCCGTCCGGCCCACGCTGGGTACGATGGAGAGCAGCCGCGTGACTTCCTTTCGAGGAGCGAATTTGTACGCGAAGGCCCAGCGCGGGTGGTGCGAGGTCGCGCCCAGCTCATCCCGCGCCGCGAGCTCGTCCAACTTGATCACGATCCCGTCGATCTCGTAGTCCAGATCATCGCGCTTTGCCTCGAGCTCCGCGTGGAAAGCGGTGATGTCGTCCAGGGTCTCCACGGGCCGTGACAGCTCGTTGACGGGCAGGCCCCACTCCCGGAGCGCATCCAGGGTCTCGCCGTGCGTCTCGGGCCAGCGATCTCCCGGGTCGTAACCATCGGCGGCAAGGAGGTCATACGCGTAGATATCGAGCGGGCGAGACGCTGTAATCTGCGGATCCAGCTGGCGCAACGAGCCCGCCGCTGCGTTACGCGGATTGGCGAACGGGGCCCGGTCCCCTTCGAGCAGGCAGGCGTTCAGCGCGTCGAACGCCGCCACGCGCATGATCACCTCGGCCCGTAGCGAGAGGAAGCTGGGGACCGGCCGATCCGCATCGCGCAGCGTCAGAGGGACTGCCCCGATCGTACGGACGTTCTCGGTGACACCCTCACCGCGCAGACCATCGCCCCGGGTTGCCGCCCGCGTGAGACGCCCGTCCTCGTAGACGAGCTCTACGGAGGCGCCGTCCAGCTTCGGCTCGGCCACGTAGCGCACCTGCCTGCTCGCAGCCTCGGCCGCCTTCCGCATCCGCGCGTCGAACCGCTCGAGGGTCTCGGGATCGGCCCCCGAGTCCAGGCTGAGCATCGATGCCGCGTGCTGGATGGTCGGGAACTGGTCCAGCGGCTCCATGCCCACGCGTTGTGTCGGAGAGTCGGGTGTCACCAGCTCCGGGTGCCGGGCCTCCAGCTCCTGCAGCTCGCGGAAGAGCGCGTCATACGCCTCATCGGAGATCTCCGGACGGTTCTTCACGTAGTACAGGTACGCGTGGTGCCGCAGAGCCGCGTGAAGCTCGCGCGCCCGGGATTCGGGGGATTCGGAGGCTGCATGCATGGCCCGAAAATACGGAACCCCGGCGTGACTCACGATCCCTCCGGCGTGTCTTTGTGGGTGGAACTTTACACCGCAGCCGGGTTCATCATATTCGTGGTGACACCTGCCGGCGCGAAGTCGGTGTTTTGCCGCTTGCAGTAGCGGTCGTGCCGCGCGGCCGCCCAAGGAGGATCAGAGGCGTTATGCCCTCGACGCTCGAGTACACGGACGCCGTCGCCAGGCTGACGGAGCACATCTACCCGAAGGTCAGAGACAGCATCCCCCGCTTCGAGTGGGAGATGCACGCACCGCTGATCGCCGAGATCAACCGGCTCAAGAAAGAGCGAAATGCGGTGATTCTGGGGCACAACTACATGGTCCCGGAGATCTTCCACGGGATCTCGGACTACACCGGTGACTCGCTCGGCCTTTCCAAGCAGGCGAGAGACGCCGACGCGGACATCATCCTGTTCTGCGGCGTGCACTTCATGGCGGAGACGGCCAAGATCCTGAACCCCGACCGGATGGTCCTCATCCCCGACCTCGAGGCGGGCTGCTCCCTGTCGGAGAGCATCAGCCCCGAGGACGTGCGCCTCCTGCGGGAGCGCTACCCGGGGGTGCCGGTCGTCACGTACATGAACACGCCGGCCGCGATCAAGGCCGAATCCGACATCGTGTGCACGTCGGCCAACGCCGTGTCCGTGGTCGAATCGCTGGGAACCGACGAGGTGATCTTCCTCCCCGATGAGTACCTCGCGCGTAACGTCGCGAAGCACACCGATGTGAAGGTCATCGCATGGCACGGTCGCTGTATCGTTCACGAGCAGTTCACGGTCGAGGAGATCCAGGCCTATCGCGAGCAGTTCCCCGGAATCGAAGTGATCGCACACCCCGAATGCTCGCCCGAGGTGTGCGAGAAGGCGGACTTCGTCGGCTCCACGAGCGGGATGATCGGTTACCTGGACCGTGCGCGCTCGAAGCACGTGATCATGGTGACCGAGTGCAGCATGTCGGACAACGTGCAGGAGGCACACCCCGACCTCGAGTTCGTGAGGCCCTGCACGCTGTGCCCGCACATGAAGAAGATCTCGCTCGAGAAGACGCTCGAGTCGCTACAGAAGCTTCAGCACGAGATCCACGTGCCCGAGGACGTGCGCGTGCGCGCCCTGCGTTCGGTCGAGCGAATGATCGAGGTGAAGCGGGACGCGACGGCGCTGACCAGCGCGGTCCAGGAGGCTGCTGCCTCCTAGGCTCCGCGACCTGGCCCGGTCTTCCAGTCCCTCGGGGCCGGGCCGCGGCTAGCCCTTCAGCTCCAGAGCCCGACGCCATACGGCGTCGAACATCTCTTCGGTCAGCTTTCCGGTGAACGTGTTTTGCTGGCTCGGGTGGTAGGAGCCGATCAGCCAGGCGCCCTCCCGTGTAGCCCCCGCACCCTCCGCTGGCGCACCGTCTGCGGACCCGTTGCGGATGGGCACCTCGGCCATATGCGCGAAGCGTGGGGTCGGACGAGGTAGCCACACGCCGCGGTCGCGAAGGATCCGCAACACGTTCGCCCACGCGAACCCTCCCAACGCGACGACCACGCGAACGGCCCGGAGCGCCTCCAGCTCGCGTTCCAGGTAGGGCCGACAGGCGTCGCGCTCGGCCGGTGTGGGACGGTTTCCGGGCGGTGCACAGCGGACGCCCGCCGTAATGTACGCCCCGTTCAGGCGCAGACCGTCGTCTCGGTACGCCGAGTCAGGCTGGGTCGCCAGACCCGCCCTGTGCAGCGCCCGATACAGCCAGTCACCGGAGCGATCGCCGGTGAACATCCGGCCCGTTCGGTTCGCGCCGTGCGCCGCCGGGGCCAGGCCCACGATGAGCAGCCAGCCCGCCGGGTCCCCGAAGCCGGGAACGGGGCGTCCCCAGTACTCCTCGTCGCGGAAGGAGGCCCGCTTCGTCCGGGCGACCTCTTCCCTCCACGCCACCAGACGCGGACACCGGCGACATGCGACGACCTCCGCCTCCAACCGCGCGAGCGCGTTACTCGTCGGGCTCACGGGCGACGCAGACCGCAGTCGATCCTGCCGGCGGCATTCAACTCCCGCCCCACCCGAGCCGCTACGGCTCGTCCTCCGGCGCCGAGGGGGGAGCGAGGTCGATGTCCCCCCCTTCCTTGGCGGTCGACAGCACGATGGACGTGTTCGTGCCCTCGATGCCGGGCAGGCTCAAGAGGCGCTTGATCTCGCGGTTCATCTCTCCCTCATCTCGAAAACGGCCAACCACGAGGACATCGAAATCGCCGGTGATCTCGTACACGTGGGACAGGTGCCTGTCGTTGGAGAGCGCCTCGACAATCGTCGGGAGGGATTCGCCCCGCGCTTTGATCTTGGTGATCGCCACGAGCCCGAAGCCCAGCTTCTTGTAGTCGAGCGTCGGGACGAAGCCGGTGATGACGCCGCGCTCGAGCAGCGCGTCCAATCGCTTGCCCACCGTGCTCGGCGATACCGACAGGCGCTTGCCCAGCGCACGGATCGAGAGGCGCGCGTCCTCGCGCAACACTTCAATGAGCTGACGGTCCAGGTCGCGATACGTCACGAAGCCGACTCCTTGATTTGCAGCTCCGGATCCGAGGCGGGTGGCGGCTCCTGAGAGCGACGCTCCTCGTACAGGCGGCGGTCCCAGCGGCGCTGGGCGCCGAGTGGATACCGCCAATAGCGCCACGGGATGGCCAACATGTGTCGGGCCGCGAACGACACGATCGCCTCCGGTATGTCGTCCAAGATGCCGCGCCCGAGGCGCAGGCGCAGCATGTCGAGCGTCGGCAGGTAGTCGTCGGGGTCGTCGCGACGACCGCGCTTGAAGAGCCCGCTCAGTAGGTGCCAGGCCGAGCGGACGGGGACATCCTCCATCTCCGGGAGGAACGACACGGTCCGGATGAACGGCGTGTGGAAGATCAGATTCGCGTCCACCTCCACCAGCCAGATACCGGGTCGAGCTTCGGCCGCGTGCTCGGCGGCGTTGGCACGCTGGCGCTCGAGCCTCTCGCTCGGGCCCAGCCGCGCGTACGGGATCCACAGCTCGCGGTAGTGCGCGTCCAGCACGACCCATTCGAGACGTCCCGCGTCCGGGCCGTCCGCACGAATCCACACCTCGATTCGCTCCCAGTCCTTCTCCCAGAACTTGTTCAGCTCCGCCGGCGACAGGATCAGGTATCGCCACACCCAATAGGTGCGCCCTTCGAGCCAGTATGGCTCGTCACCGGACCGCTCGTACGCGCGGCCCGGCTCGTCCCGCGAGTACAGCATCAGGACGGGCGGAACCGGACGTGGGACGAAGAACCAATCGGCGGCCATGAACAACGCCAGGAGTACGAGCATCGCCCACAGGAAAGGCCCCCATCCGGGCGCGTTGGGCGGTCCGAACGCGGACACGAAGAAGCGCCCGATCAACAGCGGGAGGGCGCCCACGAACGCCGTCGCCACATCCCGGTACACCGCATACAGAAGGAGCGCGACCGCAGGACACACCACCGGAATCCACAGACGAAGAGCCTCATCCAGAAGGTCCACGGTGCTCAGCAGCGGAACGATCACCGCCGTCACCAGGACGGCCGTGAGCGTCGCGAACGGCAGCTTGTACGCGGCGTGGAAAAGGCTCGAGAACCCCGCGATCAGCCGCGGATCGAGAATCCCGTCGGCAAGCTGGCGGCCCCCCTTGGCGACCGATACGCGCCCGGGCCCCGCAGGCTCTAGCTCGAGGCGATACTCGTCGAGCGCCGCGAGCACGCTCTCTCCGACCGCCCGCCGGAACCGGATCCGATACCGCCCCAGCCGACGGAAAGCCCGAAACGGAAGCAGCAGCGGGCCGATGAGAAACAGGAGGAGGTAGGAGCGCAGGCGGGGGACTTCCAGATCCGGACGATCCAGCCCGATCCGGAACAGGGACGGATCCACGAGACCCTCTCGCACGTGCGACTCGCGTACCCGGCCTTCGAGCGCGAGGACGCTCGACCAGTAGTCCATAAACAGAAACGGCCCACGGAGCAGCTGGTTACGAATCAGCCAGTCGACGAGCGGGCCGCCGCGAGGCTCCTCCTCTCGATTCTGATCGTCTGCCAGTCTGCTCGCTCGAGTCATTACTTCAACGGCGCTTTCCGTGAAGCAACCTGTAAAGCACTCGCTCGAGCCCTTGCCCGAATCGCACCACGAAGGGGAAGGAGTGTGGTCGGAGGGTCGGTACCTTCGCGGACCGAACACCAGCGAGATTAGCGGAGGCGATGTCCGTGAAGTACTGATCGCCCACCATCAAAACGGCCTCCGGAGCACCCTCAAGTCCCATCGCTCGCAGCGCGGCTAGCACGAGAGCGCCGCTGGGCTTTCGGAGCGGTCGCATGTCACGCTCCCCCGCGGCGAGTCGCTCTCGCCCCGGGCCCTCGAACTTTTCCTCCCCAGCCTCCAGTATCCGGTAGGCCGGACCTTCTGCGGTCTCGAAGCCGAGAAGGACCGGCATATCGGAAAAGATGTCGCCCAGCTCTCGAAATCGAGGGATCGGACAGTTCGACACGATCGCGTGTCGAAGGTCGGACCGGGCTCGCAGGATCTCGAACGAGGCGTGGATGTCCGGATCGAGCTCGGCGGCATGGTGGGCTGTGAGAGTACCGTCGACATCCCATATGAGCCCACGGATTCCGTACCGCTCGAGGAGGGTGTCGTCGATCGCTATGACACCATCGAGCTCGAACGTGGGGACGATCTTGCGCACGAGACGAAACAGATCTGGCAAGATTCGTCTCGCCGTGCGGACCCACCCGGTGGATTGACCCATGTCGGAAAGGTGACGCGGTCTTCAGGTGTGTCGCCAGTGTCACCCGCGCGCTCAACCCGGTTTCGAGTCGTCGCTCGCCGTGAGCGACGCTCGAACGGCGTGCGCTTCAGCGAGTGTGGTCCTCCTCGACTTCGGGCGCCACCAGCTCCGACCGCGGACGTCGCCTGGTCAAGTACCCGAGCCACTCGCCCCACGACCAGGCGAGCACGAGGGCGACGAGATAGGGAAGGGACCGGACGAAACGGGCCGCGTTCCGCCGGTTCGCCAGCGAGCGTTGCGTCATGCGGCCCAAGAGCAGCACGGGGAGCGCCGGTGCCAGGAGACCGAAATAGGCCCTGCGCCACGCGGGCATGAATCCGAGACGCGTGCACCCGAACAGGCGACCGAAGGCGTAGCGCTCGTACAGCGCATCGCGGAAGCGCACGTGTCTTCGCATCACAACCGTGGCGGAAGGTTCCAACCACAGGTGCCCGAAGCGGGCCTTGAGCGTTTCGTTGATCGCGGTCTCGTGAAAGATCTCGTCCCAGAAGCCGGCGATTTCCTCCAGCCTGTCGCGCCGATAGGCGACGTTGCACACCGTCAGGCTCGACGAGGGGCCGGCCGCCAGCGGTAGCATGTAGCGGAAGTAATCCACGAGGTAGAATGCCCAGTCGGCCGCGGTGCCGCCGGGGAGGGCCTCGACCGCACCGCCGACGGCGGCCCGCTCCGGTCGTTGCGCCTCAGCGAGCCGGTGAACCCAGTCGGGGTGGGGGATACAGTGGTCTTCGGTGAGCAGGACGAGGTCTCCCGTGGCCTCTCGTACGGCGCGTGCGGCGAGCTCGAGCGGTGTGCGCTGACCCTCGTTCGCGATGAACGGAATCCCGGGGCGCTCCCTCGCCATGGCGGCTACGTCGTCTAGCTGCGGATCGTAGGCCACCAGGATGGTGAAAGGGGGGGCCTCCTCGGTCTGCGCGTCTAGCGCCGCGAGACACCGCCGGAGATGAGAGGCACCGCAGATTGCGACGATCGCCACGGTAACCGACACACCGTCCCGGGTAGGACGGTCCCGGGCTGGCGCGTCTCCCGGAGCGCGCAGGGCGTCACGCGGCTCGGGGTCGCTCCCACCACGGGTCACTCTGGGGTGGAGGTCCTGAGCTGCACCAACTGCTCGGGTTCGACCTCCGCGCTCTCCCACGCTTCGTAATCGGTCGGCCCCGGTCCATCCGCCGACACCTCTCCCCCGGGGCGCGCTTCGGGCACCGGCAACCCGTCGGGGCCGATCGCGATGGGGACCCGCTCTCCGTTCTGCAGCGGTCTTGGCTTCCTCCAGGCCTTGGAGCCGGCCACCGCGCGCACGAGCTGGACCGGTTGGTGCACGATGCTCGACCACATGAACACCTCGGTCGTGCAGTAGCACTCCTTGTTCTTGATGCAACCGCGGAGTGCTTGCGCTTCGGCAGACTTCCAGATCTCCCAGAAGGACTGCTTGCGCAGGTTGCCGAGCGGCTCGTGGATCTCGCACACACCCACGTCGCCGTTCGCATACACAACCGCACTCAAGCGACCGGCACGGCACGGGACCACCTGATCCCTCTCCTGTATCGTCTTGACCTTCCCCCACTGTAGCAGCGGCTCGACGATCGACCCGTACCTGCGTTCCTCACGTGGCGCCCACAGGCGTTGGATGTACTCGTAGAGCTCCTCGTATTTCGCAAGCGCGGGGCCCTCCAACGATGGGTCCTTCCGATCGCCTCGGATGATGGCGAGGTTGTGGTGGTCCATGTTGGGGCAACGCTCGTACAGATATGTCGTCAGCCTCTTGATCTCCTCCATGTTGATGTCCGTCGCGGTCGAGATCGAGTGGATGCGAAGTCGTGGGTCCTTCTTCTGGAACTCGACGAGAGCGTCGTATGTCTCCATCGCCTTCTTGAAGGCGTTCTTGGCGACTCGGAATTCGTCGTGGAACTCCGGCATCCCGTCGAGCGAGAGCTCGGCCACGAATAGATCCAGATCCGGTTCCTCGAGCACTTCGGAGATCTTTTCGATCGTCCACTTGGTGAAGTAACCGTTGGTGGGCACGTAGATCTGTCGAACCTGGTTCCGCCGGATGAATTGGCGGCATACGTCCGCGAAATCCTTGCGGATGAAGGGTTCGCCACCGGAGAGGTTGAGGTTCTCTACCCGCCCGAGCGACTCCGACAGCTCGATGAGCTCCTCGAACGTCAAGTCATCCTTCTGGTTGAGGCTGCGCCAGTAGAAACAATGATCGCACTTCATGTTGCAGATCGAATTGATGAAGAGTACGAGAAACGGGGGACTGGGCAGCTCCTCGTAGTTCTTCTTCGTGATCCGCGCGTGGCGCGTCAACCTCTCGGCAAGCTTCATCTCTTTCTCCGTCTCGGATCCAACGCCAACGGCGCAACTAACGTGCCGGTGGAGGCTTGCGCTCCAAGGACCGGCTCCTACAGTCCCACTGCTGCGCGCGTCCAACACAACCGCTTCACGCGCGAGGGCTCCCACCCTGCCCGAGAGCAGCCAATCCGGCGCGCTTTCAGTCCTCCACGACATGCGTCTCGAAGACCCGACGGTAATCCGCCCAGCGCGCTTGATCGAATCCGCCCGGCTTCAGACAGGCCGCCGCGGCGTAGGCCATGGCGAGCGCGTGGTGTGTATTGTCGTGCGCGAACAGTCCCTGACGACCGAAGGTCAGCACCCCCGGCAGCGTCGAGGCCCACTCGTCGAGCGCATGGAAATGCCGCTCGTACCCGATCTCGTAGATGGGGTAGGCAAAGCGCAGACGCTCCACGTGAACGGCTTCGAGTGGCGCCGAGAGCGGCAGGCCGACATCCGCCATTCCCCGAGCGACGCGCTCCCCCAGTTCCCGCGGCTCCATCTCCCACCACTCATCGTCGGGAGAGCACGGGAGCTCGGCGCACAGGGTGGTCCTGCCCACCGGCGTTTTCAGAGCCGCGTAATTCTTGGTCTCCGACAGACGGGTGATCCCGATCTCCTCACCGGGGAAGTAGTGGGCATCGTATTCGGAGAACCGATCCGTCCCCAGCGTCAGGTAGACCAGCAGCATCGATCGGAACCGGATCGAGCTCGCGGCCTCCAGCACGCCTTCGTGCGGCGCCGGACGCGTGATTCGGGCGAGCAACGTGATCGGGATCGTGGACCAGACGTGATCGGCAACCACCTCCAGTGCCTGGCCCGCGCCTTCCGCTGTGACGCGCCAGGTTCCGTTCGCGGCGTCGTGCTCGAGGGCGGTCACCGTGGCACCGAGCCGGATGTCCGCACCGTGCCGGGTCGCCTCGGCTGCGTACGCTTCGCTTATCGCCCCGTAGCCTTCGGTCGGATAATAGAAGTGCCGGAATCCGACCGGTTTCACCCCGGGGAGTTGCCCGAGGATCTTGCGGAGTAGCTTCCCGAACGAGTTGGCGGCCACCCGCCGGTGTGCCTGGATGGCCGACAGCGCGCTCGGCTCGAGGCCCCAAATCTTGCGCGCGTAGGGAAAGTAGAACTGGTCGCAAATCGTGGCTCCGAGCCGCGCTCGGAGCACCGACGCGAACGTATCCTCCGGCACTTCGCGTCGCGGCAGTACGCGTCGCGCCACGTCGATCATCGTGCCGACGGCAAAGCCTGGATCCAGCCGCAGCGCCAGATCGACGGGCTTGAGCGGGAAATGGATCCAGCGGCCGCGCAGCCTGATGCGCCCATGTCGAGGACGCTCCAGGAGCTCCTGTCCCAGCAGGGCGCTGATGTCGCGCAGGATCTCCGGGTCACACGCTGGGTGCAATCGGTGGCTCCCGTAATCCACGCGCTGGTCCCCGATCTCGAGGCTGCCGGCATTCCCGCCCACGGCGGACCGCCGTTCGAGCACCGTGACCCGGGCCTTTTCGTCTTGCGTGAGCTTATGCGCGGCTCCGACGCCTGCCGGGCCCGCGCCGAGGATCACGACGTGAGGCTCAGACATAGGAGGCCGGCGGACCGCCATGCGCGTTTGCCGGACGCGTCCGCACGCCATCTGCGGCTACGGCGGAGCGCCGACGCTGCGCCCACCACAGACCGCCCGCGATCAGGCCTCCAGCGATCAGGACCGATTGCCAGATCAGCGACGCGACCACGCCCGACGCCATTGTCACGCCGAACGTGGACAGGAGCGCACCGAGGGTCGCATCGCGGACTCCCAGCCCACCCAAGCTGATCGGGAGCAGACCCGCGACCTTGGCAAGCGGCCACACGAGGAACCAAACCGCGAGGGGCACGTCGATTCCGATCGCTCGTCCGGCCCAGGCGTTCAACAGGACGAACGCGGTCTGGATCCCGAGCGACATGGCGAACACTCGCGCGGCTACCCCCGGCGAGCGACTCATCCGGCGCAGCGCGACGAGAGCGCGGCCCAGCGGGCGCCGAACGCGCGCGGGCCAGCGGGCGAGCGGGCGGCGGAGCAGCAACGGCGAAAGCAAGGCCGCCCCGGCAGCTCCCGTGATGAGGACGGCGGTGAGGGTGGTGGACGCCCACCCCGGAAGCGCGTTGCGCGCGACGAGCCCTCCGATACCCATCAGGAGCGCGAGCGCGAGCACGTCGCTCAATCGATCACCGATCCCACCCAGCACCGCCGCCTCGGGGCGCCCGGTCGACTTCCCGGCCATGGCGGCGCGAAGCACATCGCCACCGACGATGCTTGGCAGACACAGATTGGCGAACAAACCGGCGGCGTAGCACCCCACCGCGTCCGAGGCCCGAAGCCCCGCTCGGCCGGCGTTCACCATCGAGCGCCATTTGACCACGCCGATCCCGTGCCCCGCGACGAAACCCGCCAGGACGCCGATCCAAACGGCCGCGGGCAAGCGGACCACAGCCGCCCTCACCTCGCTCCATGGGAGAAGCAGGAGCAGCGTCGTGAGGACGGTTACGCTCAACAGGACCTTCAGGGCGATGCGCATTCCTCGGGTCCGCACCCTCTATCGGGTCATCCCGATGCGGGCGTTCTGGTCCGCCAGCAACCCGACCGTCCACACGATCAGGGCTCCCAGAAACGCGAGGACCGCGCTCTCCGACAGGTTGTTCCGGGTGATGTCGTACAGGAACTTCGCGACGCCGCTCAAGGCGAGTACGGCTCCAAGCGGGATGAAGACCTTTAGCGGGTTGAAGAAGACGATGGTCCGGAGGATCAGCAGCGTGAAGTCGTACGCGTGCCAGGGCCGGATTTTCGAATCCCCGAGCCGTTTTCGGTAGTTGATGGGCACGTATGCCACGAGATGATCGTTACACGTCGCCGCGAGCGTGATCGTCGTGGTGAAGGAAAAGCCCGATGGCAGGAGATGCGCGTATCGGTCCACGAGGCTCTTGCGCATCAACCGCAGGCCCGAGTTCAGGTCGGGCAGCTTCTGCCCGGCCAGATAGCTCGCGAGCGTCCGCAGAAACCACTTGGCAGGCCGACGAGCCAGCGGCACGCGTACCGCTTCCCCCGTCCGTGCGCCCACGACCATGTCCGCTTCGGACCCCTTCGCCAGCAAGTCGGGGATCGACTCGGCCGGGTACGTGCCGTCGGCATCCGTGATCAGGATCCAGTCGTAGCTGGCTGCGCTGATCCCGCGCTTGAGCGCGGCGCCGTATCCGAGATTCCGCGGATGACGCAGCACACGAGCACCGGCGCCGGCCGCCTGCTCTGCGGTCCCGTCGTCGGATCCGTCGTCGACGACGATCACCTCGAAGCGCCAACCACCCCCGGACAGCGCTCGCGTGACGGCTTCGATCTCGGCGGCGACGTGATCCGCTTCGTTGAGGGCCGGGATCACGACCGAGACGGCGCGCTCCAGCTGGCTCAGGTCGGTGCCGGCGACTTCTTCGATAGCCCCGGGTGTCACGGCCGGCGCCTGCTCGGTGTGGACACTGCTCATCGGTTCACCATCACGATCACATTGCCTCCGGACACCGTACCGGGAAACTCCGCAGCCAGCTCGTACTGGTCCTGCAAACGGGACCACACATCCGGGTGAAGCGTAGAGAGGCTGGTCGGAAACGCATAGACGAGCCACGTTCGTTCGTGCTGTCCCTCCAATTCTCTCAAATCGCCGGCATCATCCACGACCACCCAATCCGTCTCCCAATATTCCTTGTAGAGGCGGATGGACAGGTCCACTATCGCGACTGCGTCCCCCTCGGCTCGGGCTTCTTCCACGTATTCCAGCGCACCGAAGTAGTCCTGCTTGGCGGCCCATGCCCTGGGGACGGTACCGGCGCTCACGAGAATGGCCAAGCCGGTTGCGACGCTCGCCCACCTCGGGGCCGCCGGCAAGTGGATGAGAGCCGCTCCGGCGAATAGTCCACGCACCAGCAAGAGCGCCGCAAAACCGGCCGAGAAGAAGAAGAAACGCGGCCATAGATTGTGTCCGAGCGCGAGGATGACCGCCCCCGTGACGACGCCGGGTAGGAGCATGAGGGCGGTGGCGACCGGTTGGCGGCGCCCGAAGCTGACGGTGCCGACGCCGAGTACCGCGACCCCGGCCAGGAGCGTGAGTGGACCGCCCGGCACACCCCGTCCCAGGCCGCGAACGAGCTCGGTCAGCATCCAGAGGGGGTTCTTCCACTCGATGCCGGACCCACCATGACTCGGCGTCAGAAGGATCGCGCCGGCCATCTGAGGGAGCACGATCGCGTACAACTGGATCGAGAGAGTGACCGCGAGGACAAGGCCCCAGAGGATCGGGGCGCGGGCCGGCGTCTCATTCGGGCCCCGGCCTCTCCACAGAATCGCCAACCCGACGACCGCGTGCGCCACGAACACGGCGCCCGCGGTGACGTGCGTCAGCATCGCGAGTGCGATCGTCATCCCGTAGGCGACCGGGAGTCCGCGGTCAGTGGGCCGTTCGTTGGCCACGAGGCGCAGGAACAGACCCGTCGAGAGCAGCGAGAACAGGAGCAGGCCCGTGTACCCCCGTGCATTCTGCGAGAACCAGACGTGATGGTACGAGAACGTGAGAACCGCTGTCGCGAGGAAGGCCTCACGCTTGCCCCCGACATGCGTGCCGAACCAATAGACCGCCCACAGACTGGCTACGCCCCCCAGCACGGCGGGGAGTCGCAGCGCCCACGCGTCCGGCCCGAACAGCGATGTAGTCAGCTTGGCCGCGATCGAGTAGAGCAGGTGCTGGTTCTGGTCGTCAAAGGTCGAGACCACGTGGCCCAGAGGCTGACTGACGAACAGGACCCAGGTCTTGATCTCGTCGTACCAAAGACCCTCCTGGAGCCCGATCGACCGTAGCACCAGCGCCCCTCCGAGGAGCACCGCGAGGGTCCAGACTGTCCACCTGTCTGTCTGCGAAGTGTGGGATAGCCCGGAGTCGGCATCCACGAGTCCCGCAGTCTCCCTGATATTCGCCCGGTCACGTACCCACCAAGCGAGGAGGACGGTATGCAGGAGGAGCATCGCCTTGAAGACCCATACCCCCATCACGACTCGCGCGAGGTGGGAGGCATCGGGGCCCACGAGCATTCGGGCGGTTGCTGCAGGGGGAACGGCCAGCGCTAGCAGCCCCATGACGACCGCGACGAGCTTCATTTCAGATGTCGGGCCCTGTCGGATGAGACTCGGAAGGACCTGTGCTGCACATGGCGTGACCCAACACCACCTCCCCACGCGCGCGACCCACTCGAGTTCATCGGCGGCCTGCTCCACCCCAGGACACACAAAAGGCCGCCGGTGTGACCCCGCGGCCGTCATGCACGCGCCGGGCAGGACCCGCTGCGCGTGCCAGGAAGAGACGGACTTCGGACCTCGTCTCTATGCCGCTCGATCTATGACCGGCTGAACAACCTGGAGAATGTGCGCGAGACGAATTGCGCGCTCGCGCGAGCCATCCCGACGGTCTTACGCCAGAATAACATCATGACGCCCGTGATCGCCGCCAGCACGGAAGCGAGCGGCATGAGTGTCTCGGGACCAACGTACATAGCCTATCCTGCCAGTCAGAGTCCTAGATCAGCCCAGGGTCGACGTTGCAAGATGGGGGCCTTGGGGACGCGACGCGAAGCTGACCGATCTCCTCCGGGATCCCGACCCCTACAGCATGCCCCGCACGGAGGATACTTCACCGGGGCGACGAGGCTCCGACGTCCCCGCCACCACCTTCCGGCGGTCACCGCTCGGAATCCGCCCCGGAGACTGTTGCGTGGACGCCACGCCTCGCCCGGCGGAGACGCCCGGGTCCCCGAAACTGCTCTATTGCCGTGCTGATCGCCTGGTCCACACGCACGCGATCAGGGCCGCCGTGAGTGCCATCAGCGGGAGGGCGGAGGTGCCGTCCGCTCCCAATCCGCCGTATGCACCCCCGGTCCTTTCGAGGGTGCTCAGAACCGGTAGCTCGAAGCCGTTCACCAGCGTCGAGAGGACGGGATCGAAGACTCCAAGGGGGCGCTCGACCTCACGGTACATGGCCAGACACCAGGTCAGCGAGATCGAGAAGACCGCTGCCAGTCCCACGATCAACCGGGGGAGCCGGCTCAGCACGCCGGCCGCCAGAAGGAAGAGGAACGGCGTGATCGGCGCCATGTAACGGATTCCGGTGTTGAACTGGAGCCGGGTGTAGTTGCTGCCGGCGAAGAAGATCCAGAGGGCGGCGAACAGCAGCAGTACAGTCCACACCTCTCGGTGCGGGAGCACCCCTCCGAATCCTCGGACATCTGCACGGCCCGCTCCGTTTGCTTCGCCCCTGTTCCTCAGGCGCCCCGCGACCGGCGCCAGAACCGCCAGCAACAGCAATGGGCTGAAAACGAACAGCCCGTACCGGTGATCGAAGGCGAGGGCGACCAGAAGCTCCAGCTGCGGCGGCCCGTAACCCTGGTATCCCAGCTCGATCCACTCCACCGGTGGCATCCAGTGTTGACCCGGGAAGAACGGGTGGCCGAAGCTCCGCCACTGGTAGAACCACAGGAGTCCCAGCGGACCGATGGCGCCAAGAGCATACCAGAGGGTGCGTCGAGCGACGGCCGAGCCCGATGTCGTGTCCCAATGACGGAGGTGGGCGTAGATGAACAACCCCGCCAGGAACACGGCTCCGCTGTAGTCGAACAGCACGGTGGCTCCGCCCGCCACGCCGGCGAGGATGAACTGGGTCCGCACGCTGAATCGTCGCGCTCCACCCGGGTCCCACAGCAGGGCGAACGCCGCGAACGCCATGATCCCGAGAACCATGTTGTGATTCAAGAACGCCGCCCGGTAGAAGACCGGTGTCCCGAACGCGTACAGGAGCGCGAGCCCTGCGGCGGTTCGGTCGTGACCCGCCACCCTGCGGAGGAGAAAGAACATCAGGACCGCGCTCAGCGCGCACACCGGCCCCATGAAGAACATCTGCATGACGAACGCGGACAGAACCAGCTTTACGTCCAATCCCCGGCGCCACGCCTCTTGGAAGAACTTTCTTTGGTTGGGCCACTCCGACGCGTAGTCCGGCGGTTCGGTGCTCCCGCTCAGGCGCCGGCGTTCTCGCACCCCATCGACGATCGGGTCGATGATCGGGCGGGACAACGCATACGGGATCGCCGCCAACATGGAGATCCCGGGGTTGTTCCCGATGTGCCAGCCGTACCCTTCCTTCTCGAACAGGTCGGGATGCAGCCCGCCGTATTCGTCGAGCCGGAAGGTGAAGCGATCGCCAAGTGCCATGGCCGGATAGTGTTCGCGCACGATATCGCTCGCGTAGTGCAGCGTGAACACGATCCAGCAAGTCGCGAAGATCCGCCAGGCGAGTCCTCTCGGCGTGTAGCCTCTCCAGGCAGTCGCTTCGAGCATCGCCGTTCCGCCTGCTTCGTCAGAACGCACGGTCCGCCACCCGCGCTGCGTTCGCCATCAGCGTGAACGTGATGTTCTTTGCCGGCAGGAACGGGAAGGTGCTGCCATCCACGACATACAGGTTCTCGAAGTCGTGGCTTCGGCAGAGCGGTGACACGGTTCGGGGCTCGGGCCGCATCGACATGGGCAGCGTACCCGCGTAGTGCACGCTGGCTCCCATGGGCCGGGTGTGCACGGCTCCCGGCACGACCATGCAACCCAGCCTCCGCAGCACCCGCCTCAGGCGCTTGACCGCGTTCTTCAGACGCTCACCCTCCCCGCGTTCGGGCTCGTACACGATCTCCAGCACGGGATCGGCCTCATGCCTCTCGGTCGAAAGTCCCACGCGACAGTCCGGCCGACGCTGGTCGTGGAAGTTGAGATTCACCAGCCCCAGCGCGGCCCTCACGTTTCGAAAGACGAACGTGGCTGTCCGTAAGTCCACCGGCATGCTCTGCAGGATGGGGTGGGCCTCCGCCGTCGTGAGCGTCGTGATCTGCCCGTGGACGTATTCTCGCAACGGCCCCGACTCCAACCCCAGCAGCAGTTGGTGATACTGGTAGGAGCGCGGCTCGTAGGGCACGCCGATTCTCCCCGTGTGGACGAACGGGACGAGAACCTGCCGGTTGTCCATCAGCCCGTTCAGCTCTTCGCACCCACCTTCGTGGCGCCACACGGACTCCAGGTAGATTCGGGCGCTCGATAGCGTACCCGCCGCGAGCGCCAGTGTATCGACGGGGAGTGGCGACAGCTCCTCTCCCCCTTTCGAGCGCACGAGGAGCGAGCGTACGCGACGAGTCTCATCGAGCTCGAACGCCCGTACGTAACGGTCGGGCAGATACTCGAAGCCGTCGTACCGCTCGCACTCTCGCAACGTGAGGCTCGGCGTGTAGAGCGACTCCGACGGGCAGCCCCACATGCAGCGCCCCAGGTAGTCACACGCCTCACGATCGCCCTGGGCACGGCTCAGGGTCGCCACCCGCGCTCGCCCTACATAGCAACCGTAACGGGCGTTGAGCGCTTCGCGGTTCGACTCGTAGCGTTCGAGGAGCGCACGCGAATGACCATCCAGCTCGAGCGGCTCCATCATGTGCTCGTGTACCGGCATGAAACGCTCGATGTCGTCGGCCGTGCCGGATACGCCGATCCGCTCCGCCACCTCGCCGTAGTAGGGCGCCAACTCATCGTACGAGAGCGGGAAGTCGTGTAGATCGGCCTCGTTGAAGGGGAAGACGCCCGCCGTCCAGGCCTCAGCCAAGCCCCCCGCGGCGAACGAGGAGAGGGGCTCGAACCCATGCGTGCGCGTCGCGACCCCATCGGGATGGCGAAACACGTACTGCTTCTGAGGGGGAAACCCGTAATACTCGCCTTCTCCGCCCGGCAGCGTGAGCCCGCTGAGATCCTCGCCCAGAAAGTACTCGACGGGATCCGGGAGCTCGCGCTTCAAGTCCGGGATTCGGCGGTCGGGCGCGAGCGGAGCGGAGCCGGTGTATCCGGCGTCGACCATCCGCACCGCATAGCCCTTTCGGAGCAACGACAGGGCGAAGTGCGCACCGCTCGCACCCGAGCCTACGATGGTGACCCGCTTCATCGAGCCAGCCACGCGGTGAGCCGGGGCCTCACCCGCCCGTGAGGCGCCGGAGGGCGTGGAGAGGGGCGAGAACGAGGGCTCCCACCAGAAGTGCGCCCATCAGGAGGACGCCTCGCGGAATCATGCGAACGTAGAACTCGGATCGCCTCGAGACATCGGGTGTCTCGTAGGTTTCGCACGTCGGCGACGAGTTCTCGAGGATGGCGAGCAAAAAGACCAGTTTTCGCCGCACGACGGAGGCCGGCGCGGCGAACCGGCTACAGGCGTCTACCACCCGAAGCGGAAGACCGCGCGCCGCGGTCTCCAGCGTTCGGTCGAAAGCGGAGCGCGGGGCGAACCACTCTGGGCGAACAGCGTGGCCACGGACATAGTGGTCGACGACGTACGACCCGGGCCCGCTGCCGATCAGGTAGCGGCACATGCGCTCGCACTCGGCGCGCAGCTCGGCGCTCCCCTGTACACTCTTCATCCCCACCTCACCCGGATCCGCTCCGCCGCACCACCCACGGCCGGACGAACGAGCAGATCGCCGTTCTACCGTACCAGGCGGTTGTACACGGCCCCCACCACACGTCCCAGGCCATATCCGATAACGAAGCCGTAGATGAAACCCAGGAAGCTCCCCAACACCGTCACTCGGTATCCCGGAAAGTAGTTCCCGAGGAGATTCAGGTGCGCACCGACGTTCTGCCCACCCTTCAGCACGAGGATGAGCGTGGCCAGGAACAAGCCGCCCCCCAGCACGAGCCCGAGGGAGATCCCCCACGCGCGCTCGTTCAGGCGGCGTATGGCTGCCTCAATCTGTTTTTCTTCGCCCTCGTCCAATTGTCCCCCCGTTCAACGGAGTGCCGACACCCTCGGATCCAACAGGCCGCTAGATATGGTCCAGAAAATCGCGTGTTTGCCGAAGCTCCTCTCGAGTCCGGGCGATGAACAAGGCCGCCGCCATCCCCAGGTTCCGCATGAAAGCCGCGAACCACCCGAACACGAAGCACGTGACGAACCCCCAGAACAGCCCGATGAATGCTCCCTTCCAACTGACTTCGTAGCCGTAGAAGTACTCGCCCAGCAACCGGATTCCCGTGTCGTCTCCGTCCAGCACGATCAAGGAGAAAGCGGTCACCGCGAATACGAGCAGGCCGCCGACCATGCCACACGCGACCCCCATGGCGCGCTTGTGCAGGGGGAGAAACGCGAGTAGCGCCCCTCGCGGGAGCTCCTCGTCCGTCAACTTCGCTTCAATCGGATCATTGACCATGCTTGTACCATACGCTGTCTTTGGGCTTGCTCGGGATCGGCGGCCACGTCTCCACGCCGATCTCCTCGAACGCCGCCACGTCAGCCGGCGGCTGGGGCGCTCCAACGAAGAAGAAGGCCAGCCAGCCGCTCACCGCCGAAAGGCCGTTCGAAAAATAGAACAGCCAGTGAAGGACCACCGAGGCCAGCGCGACACGCCAGCCGCCCGCTCGCCACAGGACGCGGAAGAAGCCCGCGTTGAGTACCACGATGCCGAGCACGCCGCCCAACGTCACCCATAGCGGCCAGAGCTCGAGAAGCACCGCCGCCGCCAGGATACCCAGGCCGGCAAGGGCGGCCAGGATCACACACCAGCGGTGCACGGGCTCGACGTTGAGGGCGGTCCCGCCTGCGCTCGGCCCCTCGTGCAGAATCAGCCGTGTCCACGGGACGCCGCGGTGTTTGAGATCCGTCTTCAGCACACCCCCCAGGGTCCAATGCTTCAGGTGGCAGACCTGGATCGACGGCTCGAGGAGGATCCGGTGCCCATGTCGCCTCAAGCGACGACCGAGCTCGATATCCTCGATCTGCGGCTGTGAGAAATGCCACTCATCGTACATCCCCACGCCCTCGAAGATGCGAGCTCGGATCGCACCGCACCCGGCCCAGAAGGTCTCGGCCTCGCCCGGGTGCGCCGTGTGCACGTAATGGTGCAACAGGTTGCGATACTTGGAGACGATCCCGCCCGCGGTTGGACAATCGTCGTACGAGCCAAAGACCGCGTCGAAGTCGGGGTGGCTCGCGAAGGTCTCCAGGATTTTCCTTATCGTGTCGGGGTGAGCGCATACGTCCGCATCGATGAAGGCCACGTAGTCGCCTCGGGCGACCTCGGCGCCGCGGTTCCTGGCGTACGAGGGTCCGCGCGGCTTCCCCGGCAGGCGAACGACGACATCCGCATACTCTCGGGCCACTTCGGCCGTACGGTCATCGCCGTAGCCCATGGCATCGCCATCCACCACGACGATGAGCTCGAATTCGCCCCGTGGGAGATCGCTCGCGAGCAAGGCGCCCAGCGTCTCCGGCAGGATGCCGGCCGCCCGGTATGCAGGCATGATGACCGAGAGGCGAGGGCTCGCCTCGGTCACCGGGCTCGCCGCGCTACTCACGAAGAGATCCCCATCGCGTGACCCGTTCGCGCAGGCGGGGCGCGCTCCCACGGAGCCGCAGGTGCCGGCGGAAGGCGTTCGAGCCCCAGCGCTCGATTAGACTCGCTTCCCGATAGTAGTAGCTATCGAGACGCGGCAGCAGGTGAGGTCGCACACCTGCGGGCAGCCACATCAGCTCGGTCGTACACGCCCAGGCATATGTGTCTTGAACGGCCTCTCGCGACGTCCTGTCGAGTGCTCCGTAGGGGTACGCGAAGCCCGCCGGGTGAACCCCCGTGTTTCGCTCGATGGCTTCGGCCGATCCAGCTATCTCGTCCTCGAGTCGCTCGGCATCCAGAGCGGTCAGGCGGGGGTGCCGCCTCGTGTGTGAACCCAGCTCGACTCCCTCATCCGCGAGGCCCGCGAGACGGTCCCAATCCAGCAGCGGAAGCTCGGGGATGGCGGCATCGGTCTCCCCACCCCATGTGTTCGTCCTTCCGACGTGGTCGGCTACGACGAACACGGTAGCGGTGAGGCCATGATCCTGCAGGATCGGCCAGGCAGTGGACCCGAAGTTCTCAAAGCCGTCATCGAACGTAATCGCGACCGCGTTCTCCTGCGGATCGAGCGTCAACAGCTCCTCCACCCCTGTCACACGCACCGCGCCCGAGCCCAGCCAGTCCGCATGGCGACGGAACACCGGTTCAGGCAGCGAGATCACCGAGCCTGACTCGTCGATCGAGTGGTACGTGAGAATCGCGCGCACAACGCATCCTAGGAGGCTGCTGAACAGGCTGCCGTGTTCATGCCGTGGCCAGGAGCGCTCGTTGCTCGGCCACGACATCCTCGACGATCTGCTCGAGCGTGGTGGAGGGCTTGAACCCGATGGTTCGCTCGAGCTTCGCGACACTCGGCACGCGCCGTTGCATGTCTTCGAAGCCGGTAGTGTACGCCTCTTCGTAGGGGATTCGCACGATGGGCGATTCGCTCTCCGCCGTGGTCCGCACGAGCTCGGCAAGCTCGTTCATCGTGACCTCGCGGTCCGATCCGATGTTGAACACCTCGCCGATCGCGTTCGGTTCATGGATCAAGGCCTCGATGGCGAGAACGGCGTCGCTGACGTGTGCGAAGCAGCGGGACTGTTCGCCCGTCCCGTACACGGTGATCGGCTCGCCGGACACGGCCTGGGCCGCGAAGGTCGGAAGCACCATCCCGTACCGTCCCGTCTGTCGCGGACCGACCGTGTTGAACAATCGAACGATGAGCACCGGCACGCCCTTGTCCCGGTAGTAGGCGAGCCCGAGCCACTCATCGAGCGCCTTGGAGCAAGCGTATGACCATCGGGCATGGTCCGTCGGCCCGAGCACCAGATCGTCCTCCTCGCAGAACGGCACCTTGCCGCTCTTCCCGTATACTTCCGAGGTCGAGGCCACCACGATCGGCTTCTGCTTCCGCGCCACGGCGTTCAACACGACCTCGGTGCCGTGCACGTTGGTCTCGATCGTGTGCACCGGGCGCTCCACGATCAGGCGCACTCCCACGGCTGCGGCCATGTGCACGGTGATGTCGCACCGATCCACGAGCTCGGCCACAAGCGGCTTGTCCGTCACCGAGCCGATTCGGTAGTCGAACCTCTCATGGTCGGTCATGTGCTCGATGTTGGACATCGAGCCCGTCGACAGATCGTCCAGCACCAGGATCTGCGCCCCGCTGCTCAAGAGTCGCTCGGCCAGGTGTGAGCCAATGAACCCGGCCCCACCCGTGATGAAGACCTTCACGTCCTCTCCTCCTCGGCTATGCTGCTAGGCAGCGCTCGCGACGGCGCGGGCGATCTCGGGCTGTCCGGAGGTCTCGGCGGCACGTCCTATCAGATCCAGGTATCGAGGGACCACGGCGCTCTCCGACCACCGCTCCCGGAATCCCTCGAGCGCGCGCCGAGCGAGATCCTCGCGATATCCCGGCTCGTGCTGTAACCGCCGCATCGAAGCCACCAGCTCCTCGGCGGTCTCGAAGAGCTCGCCCCCCCCACACGCCTCCACGATCTCCGGGAACGGGCCGATCCGCCGCGCGATCACCGGTGTTCGTTGGCGAAACGCTTCAATGAGAATGATCCCGAAGGTCTCGAAACAGATCGAGGGCACGATGAGGGCGATCGAGTGCCGGTAATAGCGCTCGAGCGTCTCGGGACTCGTCCGGCCCAGGAAGTGGACGCGTTCGCCGCCCACGGCGAGCCTCCTCAACGCCCCTTCGTGGGTCCCATCTCCCGCGATCAGCAGGTCCGCATCGGGATATCGCTCGAACATGGGGATCACATCATCGAGACCCTTGATGCGCTCGAGGCGACCCACGAACAGGAAATAGGGCCGGTCGTGGGGGGATTCCTCGGGTCGAGCCGGTGGCGGATCGTCGGGGACGTCGCGGAGGAAGTAGGGCAGGACCTCCATATCGCGATCGAACCCGAACTCGGCGTGCTTCCGCCGGCTGAACTCGCTCTTGGCGATGAACAGGTCCACTTCCGCCAGCTGCCGATCGAGGTATCCGGTCTGCCGCCACAGCTGCGGGGGTCGCTTGTAGCTGAGCACACAGCGTACGCACGCGCGCTCCGTGCACAGCTCGCGATTGAACCGCCACAAAACATGCGTCGGACACACGAGCCAGTGCTCGTGAGCCTCGTAGACCTTGATGCCCTCGCCCGCGGAAAGAACGCCCGGTCCGCCAACCAGCGAGACGTTGTTGAAATGCACGACGTCGAACGCGCCCTCGGCGAGGACTCGCCGGATTTGCCGCCCACTCGCGATCGGGCGTCCGAGCTGCTGAGTCAGAAGCGGCGAGATCGGTCCGAGCCCGCTTCTGAGCGACACCACTGCGAGCCCGTCCGGGCGCTCCGCGGGAGGCTCGGGCTCCGGCCCCGGGTGAAGTGCATTGTAGGCATCCACATCGTGGATCACCGTGACCCGACACTCGCGCCGCGCCAAGGAGCTCGCGAGGCGCTCGATGGCGATCGCATCTCCTCCGAAGCTGTACGGCGGATAGAACGTGGTGATCATGGCGACGCGCAGCGGGCCACCGTCCGGGCGCCCCACCCGTCCTTCCCCCACGCGCCCTCCGCTCGTGCGACCGGACCCGGTCATGCCGCGGCCTCGTGGATCGCGCTCAAGGCCGCGTTCGCGCCTCTCTCCCAGCTCAGTGCGCCGACCCTCTCCAGGGCTCGACGGCCCATCTCCCGTCGGAGCGGCTTGTCTTTGGCGAGTAGACGGAGCGCTCCGACCAGCGTTTGGTCATCGTCGGGTGACACGAAGATGCCCCCACCCTTCAGAAGCTCGGGTAGAGGGCTTTCAGTGGTGGCCACGACCGGTGTTCCGCACGCGGCGGCCTCGACAGCGGGCAGCCCGAACCCCTCCGCTTCGGAGGGGAGCACGAGCGCCAGGGCGCCCGAATGCAGGTGCCGCAGCTCTTCATCGGGTACGAAGCCCGTCCACAGGGTCCTGGCAGCGGTCCCGCTTTCCTCAATGGCGCGGCGGATTCGCTCCACATCCTTGAGGAACGCATCCGCGGTCGGATCGCCAACCAGCAGCAGGTAGGGTGCCGAATCGCCGTCCTCGCGGATGAGGCGTGCGTGAGCCTCGACCAACGCGGCAACCCGCTTGTGCGGATTGAACCCTCCGACATACAGGAACCAGCTCGCTCCGCGTGGCAGTCGGAGCCGGGCCACCGCCCCTTCGATCTCCTCGGGTGAGCTGGGGCGATACGCGGCGGATGGTGCCTCGGAAGCGACGCGTATCCGGGAGGCCGGCACTTGCAGGAACTCCGAAATGGCGCGCGCCGAGAAGTCCGACACGGTGAGGATCAGACGCGCCTGGTGGAGCGCCAGAGCGACCTTCAGCCTCCAGAACAAGCGCGCCCGGTACGATGGCAACGTGAGTTGAGGATAGCGCTCCGCGATCACGTCGTGTATCGCCACTACGGCGCGTTGCTTCGGGGGGAGCGGGAAGTAGCTGTACACCGAAGGCGAGAAGAACACGTCGGGTCGGTGCCTGGCCACCGCACGGGTCATCCGCCACAGGTCGGGGAGGCTCCGGCGCCCGCTGGCCGAGGCCGCCGTGGTGGGCGACTCGGCAACCGCTACACGCACGACCTCCGCATTCGCGGCCCGCAGGTCGAAGCTGTTGTAGGCACGCTCATCCACGAAGAAGACGAACCGATCCTCTGGCGCTTGCGTGACCATGGCAGTCATGAGCTCGCGCGTGAAGCGACCGTATCCGCGGCCATTCGCCCAGCAGCAGGCGTCTACCCCGATCCTCACGCCGTACTCCGAACCCCTCGCCGTCTGGGATCGTGTCCGAGCATCGCGCCGAGGGTCGCTAGCCGGCGGCCAGGACGGGCTCTGGCTCCGCCCCCTGCCCTGACCGCTCGAGGTGTTGCTCCTCGTGGTACTCGTAGTCGGTGTTCACGGCCCATATGTCGTGCGTGGCGCCTTCCATATTCCACACCGTCATCATGGACGTGAGCATCGAATGATCCTGGTTGTTGTATTTGTGCATGCCGTTCCGGCCGACGGGGTGAAGGTTCGAGATCGGATCGATGTGCTTACGAATCTCCTCGAGATGATCGCTGTACTCGGCGTCGTAGATCGGATAGGCCTTCGGCATCCGTACGACCGCACCGTCCGTGACCAGATTCGGGTCGGCCAGCCCCAGCGCACCGATCTCCTCGGTGGCGAGTGCGATCAGGTCGGCATCGCTGCTCTGCCACAGGCCATCCCCTTCGAAGCAGAAATACTCCATGCCCAGACAGCTCTGGCTCGGGTCGCCAAGGAGATGGCGGCTCCAGTTACCGAAGTTCTGGACGCGACCGACCTTCACCCCGGGGGTGTGGATGTAGATCCAGTTGTCGGGGAACAGGTCCTGCTCCTCGAGGATCAGCGCCACCACGAGGAAGTCCCGGTAGCGTAGCCCTTCACCCGCCCGTGTGATGTCGTCCGGGGGTGCCGGCGTGAGGGACCTGACCAGCGATCGCACGGGCAACGAGCAGATGACGTGGTCTGTCTCGAACCGCTCTCGTCCCTCCTCGGTCTCGGCCACGACGGCCTCCGCCCGGTTACCGCTCACCTCGATACCCACCACCCTGTGCCGCATGAGGACGCGACCGCCGTACTCCTCGACGCGGTCCCGAGTCAACTCCCACATCTGGCCCGGACCGAGGCGCGGGTACCGGAACTCATTGATCAGCGTCTTGATCTTCGTGGAGCGCTTGTTCATGGAGGCCGCCGACAGGATCGCACGCGCCAGGGAAAGCCCCTTGATGCGCTGCGCCGCCCATTCCGCGCGAATCTCGGTGCACGGAATGCCCCAGACTTTCTCGGTGTATGTCTTGAAGAAGGTCTCGTAGAGCCGTTGGCCGAACCGGTTCGTCACCCACTGCTCGAAGTTCTCCTCGACCGCACTCGGTCGCAGGTGCGCCTTCAGGTAGCTCGCCAGGATGAGGGCGGCGCGCCATGGGCCCAGCCCGGTGAGCGCGTTCATCGGCTTGAGCGGGTAGTCGAAGAACTTGCCGTTGTAGTAGATGCGGGAGAGCCTCGGCACGTCGAGGAACTCGTCCCCGAGCACTTCGTCCCACATGTTCTGGACCGGCGTGATCTTGGTGAAGAATCGATGCCCGCCGATGTCGAAGCGGAATCCCTTGTACTGTGCGGTTTGCGAGATTCCCCCCACCATGTCGGTGGCCTCGAAGACGGTCACCTCAGCACCTCGCTGAGCGAGCAGGTACGCGGCCGTCAAACCGGCCGGACCGCCGCCAATGACCGCGACCCGATCACCCTCACGCAACGGGGCTGTGGAGTGGGACAGCTCGATTCCTGTGTCGGACATCCGTTCCCGGGCGTCTCTCGAGTTCTCGTAGGCGCTAAGAAAACCGCGTGCGTGGCTCTCCCGTCGCACCGGCCACTGTTGCGCTCGCACTACACGTGACCGGTCGGGCACGCCGCGGTTCCGCTAATTCGGTTGTGGCAAGCGCGTTTCGCGCCTGTTGGATCGCAAGGCTCATGCCTCACCGCAGCCGATTCTGGAACAACTCCGGCGGCTCGCGTCAAGAGCGACGCGGACAGGGGATGCGACGCTCCGCGCGTGCCCGCGGCCCCGGTCGGGGGCCAGGGTCGCGCAGCATCCGGCAGCGTCGCTCAGGGAGCTTCCGTGACCCAACCCCGGGATCCGGCCGGCGCCTCCACGAAGAGATACTCTCCAAACCGGCCAAGAACCTGAAGCGTGTCACCCGCGTCCGCCACGGCCGCGGTGAGCCCGGACGAGCGGGGCGCGTTCAGCAACGGCAGGCGGCGGATCCCCACGGTCGTTCCGACGGGCCGCAACGCCGGCTCGAGAGCGGAGCCGGCCAGGCGCCCGATCCTGCCATCCGGCGTGACGAAACGGTAGGAGCGCCCGGCAGCCCCGAGGAGCTTCAATACGGTCTGAGGGGGCAGGCCTTCCTCCGCACCGCCAGCCAGCGTCACGCGGGCCTCCGAGGTCGTCCGAGCCAACTCCCCGAGGAGCGAGGGGTCGATGCGGAGCGGCGGTGGGTCACTCGGCTGCGGCTCGATGAACGACACCGGATCCACCGGGCCCTCGCCACGCCGATACAGTCCGAAGTGCAGGTGTGGTGGCGTTGTGCGGGCGTTTCCGGTGTTTCCCACCAGACCCAGGGTATCCCCGGCGCGAACGCGTTGCCCGCGTCGCACGAGCTGGCGATCGAGGTGGGCATAGTAGAGTGACTGTCTGCGGTCGGCGTCGCGAAGCCAGACGACGTTGCCCCCCAGCCGAGTCCGTTGCACACGAGAGACCTGGCCGTCCGCGGCGGCGACCACGGGTGTCCCGCGCGGTGCGAAGATGTCCACCCCGTGGTGACGTCTGCGACCGCCATCTCGAGGGGCGCCGAAGCCGCTCCGGATCGCACTCAGATCGCGGCCCATCACCGGGAAGGCGAGAGTCGCGGCGCGCATGATCCTCAGGGTCAGCCGCACGGGTTGCAGCAACTCGGTCTGCACTCGGAGAAGGAATTCCCCATCGCGCGAGGATTCGAACTCCAGCCGCGCCGAGCCGCTCGGAGCGCTCGTGAGGTGGCGCGGGATCTCGCCGTCGTTGGTCGCTGGCTGAAACAGATCCAGAAAGACCCCGGTCGCGGACACCGGCTCCATCTGGACCGTGACGAGCAGGGCCTGGCCGCGCTTGAGGGAGACACGGTATCCGACGGCGACCGGATCTTCCGACGGGAAGTACGCCGTCTCCTCGTAGGGGGGGTGGACCGTGATCGGTCGTGCGAGGGCCCCCTCCGCGGCTTCCACCCAACGGCGGACGAGCGCCGTCCCGGCCAGCCCGGCCTCGCTCAGCGCGTCTTCGTACGCCTCATGCGGTGTCGCCGCGGAGCTTCGATCGATGATGGCCTCGATCCGGGTACACCCCTGGAGCGCACCGATGGTGACCGCCAGCACAGCCTTGAAGTGAACGACGCTACCAAGGCTGACCCGACGGTGTGCGCGTGACCTGGGGGTGCGAGTGGTGTCGAGCATCGATCTCCGTTACGAGAATAGTCGGCCCTGGGTTCCCTCGGTGTGCCGGCCTCGAAGGGATATCACCCGGCGAGGGAGGAGAAAAGTGGATCGTGTCGACACGCCTGCGAGGCGCCTGGCCACTGGTGACCTTAGGTTGTTTGCTGGCGTCTTTTCAACAGAGCTTGCAGGCCGACAACACCCGCGAGGTAGGGTTTCGATGATGGACGCTCGGAGTTTCCTGGTGGCTGCCCTGGCGGTGACGGCTGGCGCATGCGCGACCGTTTCGGTCAGGAGCGACTACGACCATGCAGTCTCGTTCGACCGGCTCCAGACCTACGACTGGATGGAGATCGCCGACGAGACGCGCGAAGAGTTCGAGGCGGTGAGCCCGTTTCTGGAGCGCAGGTTGCAGCGAAGCGTCGACGACGCCCTGGAGCAGTACGGATTTCAGCGGCAGACCGAGGGCGAGGTCGACTTTCTCGTGAGCGCCTTCGTCGTTGCGCCACCGCTCCTCGAGGGGGACGACGGGCGCTCGTACCGTGCACGACCGCGTGTTTTGGTCGGCATCGGCGTGGGATTCGGTGGGCGGGGCTACCCTTACTATGGTCGACGGTACCTCGGCAATCCCTACTTCGGATACCCCTACGGTTACCGCTACGGTGGGTACCCGTTCGCAGGGTTTCCATATGTCGGGTACTCATACGGACTCTACCCGTTCTCGTTCGGAGTGGGCTACGCGCCCTACTATTCATCGGCCGAGTACATGACGGCGGAGGGCTACATGCCCGGCACGCTCGTGGTGGACGTCGTGGATGGCGAGGGCGAAGAGCTGATCTGGCGCGGGTGGGCGGATCGAGCCCTGGCGTTCGCGCCGGAAGACCCGGAAGAGATTCCCGCGTTCATCGACGACATGGTGCGGCAGATCATGGAGACGTTCCCCCCCGACGATCACTGACGATTCGCTAGCGGGTCATCGACCCAACCCTCGGGGGTGAAGCCATAAGAAGAAAGGCCCGTGCGGAGTGCCGCGCGGGCCTTCTCGTTCCCGGCTCTGACTCGACTGCCGTTACGCAATCCGCGCCAGAATCACCACCGGCCGCTCGCGAGTCAGCTCGCCGACTCGCCGGCGCGGATAGCGCAGGTTTTTCATCCTCCATCTGCGGTTGATCATGGATCCCGTCCTTGTCCACCGCCGCTCATAACATAGGACAGGAGAAGCGAGAAAAAGGTTTCACGGCCGGCTATTCGGCGCGCAGAGCTTCGATCGGGTCCAGCGAGGCCGCCCTTTGCGCGGGATACACACCGAAGAGCACGGACACCGTGAACGCAGCCCCGAGCGCCAGGGCGACGGCCGGCGGCGACACGACCGTTCGCCATTCCGTGCCCCATTCGATGGACGCCGTGGCGAGGGACCCCAGGAACAGGCCGATCAACCCTCCCCCGACTCCAAGGAGCACGGCCTCGACCAGAAACTGGGTCCGCACGTCCCTCCGCTTTGCGCCAACCGCCACCCGCAGCCCTATCTCGCCCCTCCGTTCGCGGATCGAGAGCATCATGATGGATAGTATCCCGATTCCGCCGACGATCAGGGCGACCGACGCCAGCGCGGTGATCAGGCGGCGAAACGAGGCTGCCGTTTCCATCTCGGCGGCCAGCACGAGGCGCTGGTTCTGGATCCGGAAGTCGTCGGGCCTCTCCCTGCGATCCAGTCGGTGGCGGCGGCGGAGCAAGTCCGTGATCTGAGCCTGTGCGCGATCCATGTCCCGCCCATCGCGGACCTGAACCCAGATCATGCTCAGGTAGTCGAGGTTGAACACACGTCGCAGTGCCGTGCGGATCGGTATCACGATCTGGTCATCTTCGTTCGACCCCCCCTCTACCCCCATGCCCTTGCTTTCGAGGACGCCGATCACCTCGAACGGTACGCGCCCGATGCGGATCGTCTCACCGATCGGGTCCACGCCGCCGAACAGCACCGCTGCGACGTGTGAACCCAGTAGCGCGACTCGGACGCCGGCCCGGTTCTCCTCGAGGGTGAAGTGGCGGCCGCGACTCGTGCGGAAGTTGCGGATCTCGCCAAAGTCCGGCGTGGTGCCGAGGATGTTGGTCGCGTGGGTCAGAGTGCCGTACCTGACTCGGGCGGGCCGGTCCTGAACCGGCGCGGCGAGGGCGACGGCAGGGCACTCTTCGGTGATCGCGTCGGCGTCCGAAAGCTTGAGCGTGGTGACCGGTCCCCGACGAGTTGAGCGGCCGACCAGGCTCTCGGCCGGCCCCGCGGCGACCACGAGCACGTTGCGCCCCATCGCTTCGATCTGGTCGAGGACCTCACGCTCCGCCCCCTCGCCCAACGAAACCATGATGAGGACGGCAGCCACGCCCACGGCCGTACCCGAGACCGCGAGCGCAGTCCGGACGCGGTGTCTGAGAAGCGCCCGTCGGGAAAGAGCGAAGTTCCTACGAACGCGCACCGGACTTCGCGGTCCTCAACGGAGAGTCTGCACGGGATCCAGCTCGGCCGCACGTCGCGCCGGCACGACGCCCGCGAGCAGACCAACCAGGATGGCGGCTCCGATTCCGAGCGCCGCGGCCTCCCACGGCAACCCGAGCGAGATCGACTCGCCAACCGTCTGTGCGTTCGCTGACTCGATCTCGGCGCCGCGCGCGGTGTTCGATACACCGCCGATGATCCGAAGCACCACGAATCCCACTCCCAACGCGAGGACGCCGCCGAGCGCCGTGACAGATGCCGATTCGATCATGAATTGGGTGCGGATATCACGAGTCCTGGCGCCTACGGCCTTTCGCAAGCCGATCTCGGCCCGCCGCTCGTTCACGGACATCAGCATCAGGTTCGCGACGACGATGCCACCCACGATGATCGAGATGGCAGCTACCAGGGGGAGAAACAGCGTGAATACGCGGTTGGAAGACGCGACCGCTTCCTCCACCTGAACCGGCGTGATCATGTGGAAGTCGTTCGGCTCATCCGGGCCCAGCGCGTGCCGCTCGCGCAGCACATCCTCGATGTCGACTACGACGGCGTCGAGGTCGGTACCCTGGGTGATAAGGAATTTGGCCGTCACGATGTAGTCGATGTTCAGGAGACGGCGCATCATGGTCGTGATGGGGACGTGAATCTCGTTGTCTTTGTCCAATCCGTGAGGATCGACCCCGGCAGGGGACAGGACACCGATCACCTCGAAGGGTGCGTTCCCGATTCGAATCTGCTCGCCGATCGGATCTGCCCCGCCGAACAGCTCGCGCACCGTCGTCTCGCCCACGACGGCCACGCGCGCCGAGGTCTCGACGTCCGCGTGGCTGAAGTAGGCCCCGCGGGCGGCGTCGCGGTTCCACACCGCCCCGTGATTCTCGGAGTGTCCGATGATGATCAGCTCTTCGCTCCTACCGTCGAAGATCACGTTGCGCCCATCCAGCATCATCACCGGGTCATACAGGCCTACCTCCGGCGCGGCCACCGCGATCGCGTCGAGGTCCTCGAGAGTAAGCGTCGTGGTCGGCCCACTCGAGCGCGGTCCTCCCATCATCCCGCCGCCACCGGCGCTGAGGAGAATCGTCGAGCCGCTGAACATTCGGCCGATGTTCTCGAGCACGGCCTCCTGTGTGCCGCGTCCGTACGCGACGACCACCGTGAGAGCGGTCACGCCGATCAGCGTCCCCAACGTCATGAAGAACGTGCGCAGCTTGTTTCGGCCCAGGGACGCGAGTCCGCTCCTGACCACTCTACCTGTCTTCATCTCGTCACCGACCGGATATGCACCGTGGTGTGTTGCCGGACCGGAGCATTCACGGACTCCGAAGTCATCACGCCCTCCGTCGAATCCTCGCCGTGCATCTGGACGAGCGATCCGGACGCGGGGTCGAAGAGCCACACCCTGGTCCCATGTAGGGTGCCTGTATAGTCGAACGCCACCTCGTGTTGCTCTCCGAGACCCGACAGATCGCCGGTGACGCTCGCTTCGATCCTCACACACTCCACTCCAGCGGCCGTCTCCCAACCAGCGAACGTGTATTCCGCCGTCAGATGAGCGGTCACCTCGAGGATCCCCTCCACGTGCGAACGGGTGCTGGTGCTCACCCATGTATCACCCACGGACACGGGGCGACCCGGAAGTTGCGGAAACCCGTAGTCCATGAGCAGCATGGGCCCGACTGCGCCACCGAGCATGGGGCCCAGGTCGATGGCAGGCAGCTCGCCACCATACTCCGGCGCGCCACCCACATCCTGGACGATCATGGTGAACTCATCGCCGATCAGGTGACGCGTGTCGAAGGCTTGCCGCCCCTGCCCGGTCGTGACGGCGATGCCGAGTGAATCCAGGTGCACGGACGCTTCCTTCCGCTCGTCACCACCCCCCGCGTCCGTAATCGTGTAGCGAGCCCCGTATCGACGGCTGGCTTCCATCGCGTGGTCGCCCATGTCGACCAGGACCTCCTGGCTGTATTCCGCCGTGTACGTAATCCCCCCGGGCGGTATTGCAAAGCGGAGATCTACCGGAGCAGCCGCCCGTCCGCTGTCGCCCGCGGTGCACCCTGCAACTCCGGCGAGGAGGACGCCGACCATCAACCCCGTTCCCGGTGCCAGCGTGGCGCGCATTGTTCTCGGTTTCATTCGCTCCATCCTCGTCATCTCGACTCTCATCTCGGGGATCCCATGGCTTCGGCCAGCTCGCGGTCGCCCGACGCCGCGCCACCTTCGTCGCCGAGCCCCTCGAGCGCGGCGTGCGCGTCCGTCGGCCGGGCTACACCCTCATCCGACACGATTCTTCCATCCACGATCTGCACGCGGCGGCGGGTCATGCCGGCTATCCCGGCGTCGTGCGTGACGAGGATGACGGTCTTTCCCAAACGGTTGAGCTCCTGGAAGATCGCCATCACTTCGAGCCCGGCTTTCGTGTCGAGGTTCCCGGTCGGTTCGTCGGCGAGAATGATCTCGGGCTCGTTGACCAGCGCGCGGGCGATCGCCACGCGCTGCTGCTGGCCGCCGGACAACTCACCTGGGTGGTGGTCGGCACGATCGATGAGCCCGACCAACGTCAGGGCCCGCGTGCCCAGCCCGGAGATGTCCTGGCGGTCGGAATAGACCAGCGGCAACTCGACGTTCTCCAGCGCGGTGGTCTTCGGGAGCAGGTGGAACGACTGGAAGACGAACCCGACCTTTTCGTTCCTGAGCTCCGCCAGCTGGTCGGGAGTGAAGTCCGCGACATCGGTTCCGCCGAACCGATACGTGCCGCTGTCGGGCCGGTCCAGAAGCCCGATGATGTTCATCAGGGTCGACTTTCCGGAACCGGACGGCCCGGCGATCGCGACGAACTCTCCCTCCTGGATCCGGAGGGACACGTCGACCAGGGCACCCACGACCGACGAGCCCTTCTCGTAGGTCTTGGAGACACCTTCCAGCTGTATCATCTCTCCTCCACATCGCCGATGATCACTGTCGTGCCCTCTTCGAGGCCGCGGGTCACTTCGGTGTAGCTGCGACCACGGAAGCCGGTCTCGATCGATGTGCGGAGAGAGCCCGAGCCGTCCGCTACGAGGGCATACGCACCATCGGCGTTACGCCGAACGGCGCCGTTCGGGATCGCGAGGACCTGCGTGCGTCCCTCCAGCACGATGTTGACCGTGGTGGTCATTTCAGGGCGGAGAGTCCGTCCCTGACGATTCCCGATCTCGAGGACCGTGACGTAGTTGACCACGTTGTCCTGAATCTCGGCCTGTGGCCGAATGGCGGTGACCAGGCCGTCGAAGTCGGTTGATGGGTACGTGTCTACCGTGAACGTCGCCGTCTGCCCCACGTCAACCCGGCCGATGTCGGTCTCATCCACGTAGGCCCATACCTCGAGCCGATCCAGGTCGATGATCGTGACGAACGTCGGCGCCGCGAAGCTCGCGGCCACCGTCTCGCCCACCTGAGTGGTCACGGTGGCCACGACGCCGGAGATCGGGGCGCGGATCTTCGTGTAGTCGAGTTGGATCCGGGCCCCGCTGAGGTTGGCGTCGGCCTCGCGCTCTCTCGCCGTCGTGGCGCGGAACGCTCGTTCGGCCTCGTCGAACTCGGTCTGCGCGATCACCTGCTCACGCATCAGGTCTTGTGCACGCTCGTACTGCTGCGTAGCGAAGTCCCGCTCGACCCTGGCCGTCTCCAGCTGGGCGAGCGCCTGCTGGTAGCGGGCTTCGAACTCGGTGGGATCGAGCTCCGCCAGCAGCGTCCCCTGTCGAACCTGCTCACCCACCGTGACGTGAAGCCGTTGGAGAACCCCCGAGACGCGTGACCCCACCGCGACCTCCGCCCCGACCTGTGGTCGGATGACACCGGTCGCGAGCACCGTGGAGCCGATATCCATGCGCTCCACGACGGCGGTCTCCCATACACCGGCGCCCGAGCCGGCGTCCGCGGCCCGTACAAGCCCTCCGCTGGAGATGAACCACACTACCGAGGCCAAGAGGGCCAACGTGACAGTCAGGATTCCGAGTCTCTTCATCGCGTCATCGGTGTTCCGGTTAGCGGATCGGGCGCTCGACAGGTCGGCTGGCCGGCTACGGACTCGATTCCCCCTGCGGGTCGGGTGACAAGCGCCGGTTCCTCCATTCGGCGAACTTGTCACGTTGTTCCGCGCTCAGCAGTGATTCGATCTCACCGTGGGCGCTGTCGGCCGATGTCTGCAACCGAGCATGCAGCGTCGCCCACGCGTCGGTCACGACCGCCTGGTGCCGGGACAGGATCGCTTCGACCGCGGCGACTTGTGCGTCGTCCAGCTCCAACGCCGTCGCGAACGCGGGGATCGCTGCGCGGTGTGCTTCGGCCCCCGCGACCGCGTGCGGTCTCTCGTCACCGAGCACGAAATGGTGACCGACCACGCCGATCAGAGCGCCGACGACGAGAAGCGACAGGGCGCCAAGGACACCACGAACACGCCAGCCCGAGATCATCATGGGGTCCTCCCGGAATGGGTCATCATCGGTAGCAGAACTTCCACTGCCCGCGGCGCGTCCTCCGAGAGAAACCGCCGGGCCAGCTCGTCGTCGGGCTCGATTGCCCGCACGACGGGCGAGGTGGTCGCCGCCGTGGCGGGCTCAGCGCCGCCACCCAGCGTCAGCGCCACGACCGTCGCCGCTATCAGAGCCGTCGCGACCAAGGCCGGGCACTGGCGAGCGAGCGAGGACCACCAGACTCCCCGGTGCGCGTGATACTCTTGCAGAAAGGGATCGGCGTCCGCCGTGATCCGCCCTGCCAGATCGTCCCAATAGTCCGTTTCTTCGGGCAGTCGGGATCTCAGCGACGACATGTCATTCCCCTCCGCTCAACTGGAGCAAAACCCGCTCACGCGGACCCTCTCTCATCGCGCAGTGGCCGCAACGCTTTCCGCAGGCCACGACGGGCGCGGTGCACGTGCACGCGCACGGTCGATCCCTCGAGCCCCAGCATTTCCGCAACCTCGGTCACGCTGAAGCCTTCGAGGTCGCGAAGCCGGAAGCAGGTTCGTTGCATCGGCGAGAGCAGGTCGAGTCCGGTCTCCACCCGTTCCTGTACCTCACGCCTCTCGGCCTCCGACAACGGGTCTCCCCCTCGCGCCGGAAGGGTATCGGACAGGGGCTCGTACCCCCACCGCGAGCGCCACGCGGCCGCATTCCTCCCCACGTTCCTGACGATCGTGAAGAACCAAGGCCGGAACGGGCGCTTCTCGTCGAAGTCCTCCAGCCCACGCAGCGCGCGCCCGAACGCCTCCTGGACGATGTCCTCGGCGTCGTCCCGCGATTCGGTGAACTCCCACGCGACCGCCAATGCGGGGCGTAGATATCGGCGCACGAGTGCATCGAATGCGTCGCTCTGCCCTCGACGAACGCGCCTCACCAGCGCACGGTCGGACGGGCCGTTCTCAGGATCGCGCGGGATGCTCATGGCTCCGGTTCGAGACCCTCCGTTGTATGCGGTACAGCCGAAGGGCTACTGCCGTTTACACGCTCGCCGGCACCCGGGGGCTCCCAACTCCGGGTGGCTTAGCGTGATTTGACCGAGAGCCTCAACGACTGGACCAGTGGATGTGACGGATGCGCCATCCTTCCTGCGTCGGAACGAGGGCGATCGTCTCCGTGCCGTGCGCGTCGATCTCCCGGCC
>JBDHHV010000005.1:0-47913 GCA_039589195.1 Gemmatimonadota bacterium
GCAGAACCTGGTTTGGCACAGTTTCTGGCACAGTTTGGGATTCGCCGCACCCGACAACAAGAAAGCCCTGCACACAACTCGTTGCGGGGCTTTCGCTTGGTGGGATGGCAGGGGCGGGATTTGAACCCGCGGCCAAGGGCTTATGAGTCCCCTGCTCTACCAGGCTGAGCTACCCTGCCGGCAAGAAAACCGGAGCCGGGGCTCCGGTCCCCGTTCGCGCGTATGCTAATCGCCGCCGGAGTCGGAGGTCAAGTTTTGGGTGGCCTGACCGTCCACCTCTTGCACCCCGTCCTTGCCGAGGTCGACGAAACGGTACACATGCTCCCCGGGGCGCAGGAAGCTGTATCGTTCGCGAGCGACCCGCTCGATCACGGCCGGCTCGGTCGTGAGGCTGTCCCCCCAGGCCGCGAGCGAATCGGCCCACCGATGCAACGAGTCCACCCTTACGGCCGCCTCGGCCCTCGTACGCTTGAGCTCCTGCAGATCGCGAAGGCCGTACTCGCCTCCGAGCAAGAAGTAGTATCCCGCGAGAACGGCGCCGATCGCGGCCAAACCTCGTGCGAGCCGGCGCGCGAGCCGTTCAGGCATAGAGCGATGCCCCGGGATACGACGCGGCCGTCCCGAGTTCCTCTTCGATGCGCAGCAGCTGGTTGTACTTGGCCACGCGTTCCGAGCGACAGGCCGAACCGGTCTTGATCTGTCCGGCCTCGGTCCCCACCGCGAGATCTGAGATGAACGTGTCTTCCGTTTCTCCGGAGCGGTGTGAGATGACGACGCCCCACCCCTGCTCGGTTGCCATGCGAATCGCATCCAGCGTTTCCGTCACCGTCCCGATCTGGTTGAGCTTGATCAGGATCGCGTTGCCGACGCCCTCGTCGAAACCTCGCTGAAGACGCTCCACGTTCGTCACGAAGATGTCGTCGCCCACCAGCTGAACGCGGGATCCGAGCTCTTCAGTGAGCGCTGCCCAGCCCGCCCAGTCGTCCTCGGCCAGTCCATCCTCTATCGAGACGATCGGATACGCATCAAGCCAGGAGGCATACAACCCGATCATGTCGGCCGCTGTGTGGTCACCCGCCTCGCCCGCGCTCCCGAGCCGGTAGACTCCACCGTCTTCGTACAGCTCGGAGGCAGCGCAGTCGAGCGCCAGGGCGATGTCCTCGCCCGGCTGGTAGCCGGCATCCTCGATCGATGCGAGGATCAGATCCAACGCCTGCCGATTGGACTCCAGGTCCGGCGCGACTCCTCCCTCATCCCCCACGGACGTCGTATATCCGCCCTTCGCCAGCCGGCTACGCAGGGCATGGAACACCTCGACGCCCGCTCTCAGTCCTTCGGAGAACGTCGCGGCCCCGACGGGGATGACCATGAACTCCTGGATATCCACGTTGTTGTCGGCGTGGACGCCGCCGTTCAGGATGTTCAGCATGGGCACGGGAAGCATTCGGCTCTCATCGCTGCCCAGCCGCCGATACAGCGGGGCACCGGCTTCGACCGCTGCTGCCCGTGCGGCCGCCATCGATACCGCCAACAAGGCATTGGCCCCGAGGCGGCCCTTGTTCGCCGTCCCATCAAGCTCGATCAACAGGTGGTCGAGGGCGATCTGGTCCCCGGGTTCGCGCCCCAGCACCGCGCTCCGGATCTCGCCACGCACGTGACCGACCGCTAGGCGCACACCCTTGCCCCCGTAGCGGCTCCCGTCGCCATCACGTAGCTCAACGGCCTCATGCTCGCCCGTGGATGCACCACTGGGGACGTCGGCGCGACCGATCACGCCGCTTGCGAGGTGTATCTCCGCCTCGACCGTTGGGTTGCCGCGCGAATCCAGGATCTCGCGGGCACGAACGTCGACGATCGCCGACATACGTCACCTCATGCGGTTTGCGGTTCTCTGCATGTTGTGAGATCGACTCCGAGAGGCCCCACCCCGCGGCACACGCCGCCCCGACCCCACCCGTATGGTGTTCATAGTGAGCCGTAGGCCGGACCCGAACAAGGGGTCGAGGGACGCGGTTTCACCCCGGCCGCGAGACGGCCGGCCAGCGATCAGGCGGTGGACCGGGGGTCGTGGCCTCCCGGCTCGCCGCGGAGCCGCTCCAGCAGCTGCCCGACCGTGTCGCGGGTGCGCTCAACGAGGGCGTCGCGGTCGGCGGCGGTCATGCCTCTGAGCGGAACCCGGGCGGCGCACCGCAACCGGATGACTCCGGGGCGGACCCGCCGGGCGCCCCTCGGGAGGAGAGCGCCGCCCCCATCGATCCCGATCGGCACCAGGTCGGCCTGGGTCTCGATGGCGAGGGCGAACGCCCCCTTCTTGAAGCGCTTGAGTCTCCCATCCGGAGAGCGGGTCCCTTCCGGGAACAGAACGAGAGAGAGTCCGTCGCGTTCCATCCGCTTCCCGGCGGCTCGGATCGCCTCGCTCGCGACCGTCGGATTAGCCCGATCGATGAACACGTGCCCCGCCGATCGGCAGGCAGCGCCGAAGATGGGAATCCTTCCCAGTTCCTTCTTGGTGACGAAGCGGAGCGAGACCGGCAGGACAGCCATCATCGCCCACACGTCGAACAGCGATTGGTGGTTCGATACGAACAGGTGTGCCTCACCCGGTCGCACGTGCTCGACGCCTTGCGCTTCAACCCGGACGCCCGCCGCCCACAAGAGGGACCGGGCCCAGTTACGGTGCACCCAATCGTACCAACCTCTCCCGGCTCGTACGAGCCCGCCGACGACTGCCGTGAGGGAGAAGAACAGCGTCGAGAGGAACGTGACGACGACGAACCACGCGGTGCGGATCACGACCGGCCTGCTCCCCCGAAATGATCGAAGCCCCGAGCTTCGAGATCATGAGCCGTCCCATCGGGACCGATCCACCGCACACCTCGTTCAAACGGGACCGTCTCGCCGATCCGCGAGAGCGGCAGACCGAAGGCCGCGGCGAACGGGGCAGCCAGCGTGCCCAGCACGCCCGGCGCGGCTGCGATGAGGAGCTCGTAGTCCTCACCGCCCGAGAGTTTGAGTTGAAGCGCTGCGTCGCTCTCCGCAAAACTCCGCAAGGCGGGCGTCGTGGGAATCGCCGCCAGCTCGATCGCGGCACCCACCCCGGAGGCCGCGGCGAGATGACGCGCGTCGCGTGCAAGCCCGTCCGACACGTCGATCAAGGCATGCAACGAGGCGCGTTCCACCAGCCACCGGGCTTCTTTCAACCGCGGCGTTGGACGCTCGAACGCACGCCGCGCCTCCGGAATCGGTTCCAATCCGCGCTGGAAGTCCGCGACGGCCGCCGCGGCTCCACCGAGGTGACCGGTGAGCCACAGCTCGTCGCCCGGCTCGGCACCAGCCCGAGTCACGGGTGCGGCGGAGTGCCCCACCGCGGTGACATCGACCATGACGGGTCCCGGTGATCCACCCACGTCCCCACCGAGCAACTCCCCTCCGTGGGCTTCCAGGCATTCCGCGACCCCCCTCCCGATCGATGCAGCCACCGGCTCACCGAGCTCGGGCGGGAGTGCGAGAGAGATCAGCACGCCGAGGGGCTCGGCCGCCATGGCCGCCAGATCGCTCAGGGCGGTGGCAACGGCCCGGTACCCGACGGTCTCCCAGGTCGCCCAGGCACGCCGAAAGTGGACCTCCTCCACGCACGCGTCGGAGCTCAAGACCAGCCGGGTAGCCGAAGGCAGGCTCAGCGCGGCGGCGTCATCTCCGAGCGGAACGTGGAGCCACTCGGGTGGCGACCCGCCCGCTCGAGCCGAATCCACCAGCGCTCGTATGAGATCGGACTCCGGCCCGGCGGCGAGACCGAGCTTCGGCTTCGAGGCATGGTCGTCGACACCGTGACTCACGCGCCTACCTCATCTCCGGCCGCCGGGAGGGCGATCAGGACGCTCTGCCACTGGGGGAGCCTTTCGCCCTCGAGCGCCGCTCTCGCACCGGCGAGCCGTTCGGGCACATCGGCGGCCGAATGACCAATCGCCTGAGGTGCGTCCAACGCCGAGATCCCGGTGACCATCAGCGCCGCGCTCGCCGCGTCTGCCGGTGTAAGACCAGCGGCCAAGTATGCGCCGGCCAAGCCCGTGAGTACATCCCCCATGCCCCCCGTAGCCAGGGCGGCGGTCAAAAGGGTCGTCACACGGAGGGGTGCGCCCACCTCGGCCACCCAGGAGGGGGCACCCTTCAGCAGGACGGTCGCATGGAAGCGCTCGGAGGCCTCCCGGGCCGCACCGGGGGGATCGGCGACGATCTCATCCAGCGGTCGCCCGAGCAACCGCGCCATCTCCCCCGGATGAGGTGTCAGCAGAGCGGCACCACCCAGAGCCTCCGCGAGCGTATCCGCCCTCCCTTCCCAGAGGTTCAAACCGTCTGCGTCCAGCAAGGCGGGCTTTTCCCCGCGTGCCTCGAGGACGTGATCGACCAGTGCCATGCGCGCCGGCTCACACCCGAGCCCCGGCCCGAGGGCGATCGCGTCCGCCCAGGCCGTGGACTCGGCCACGCCGTCAAGCGAGTCCCATGGAACGAAGACGGCCTCGGGGACGGCGGTCTGCACGATCTCACGGTTTTCCGGTGCGCTGACCACCCGCACGATGCCGACCCCTCCCCGAACGGCCGCGCGGGCTGCGAGTACCGCGGCGCCCGCCATCCCTGGCTGACCGGCGACGAGTGTGAGGTATCCGGCACTTCCCTTGTGCGCATTGGCTGCGCGAGGACGGAGCATATCCTCGGCCACCCAAGCCGCCGTGATCGCGCGAGCCCCAGGGGTCTGGTCCGGTGGCGGAAAGCCGATCTCCACCGCGAGGACATCGCCGCAGCGGGCGCGCGCGGGGAAACGGAGGAGGCCCAGCTTCGGCCACCCGAAAGCAACGGTCAGCGTCGCATGGATGCAGGCGCCTGGAACAGCCCCGGTACTGAAGTTGGCTCCGCTCGGGCCATCGACCGCCACGATCGGTACTCCGGTCGAGTTGACCGTCTCGATGATCGAGGCCTGTGGCTCTCGGGGTGCCGCCGACAGTCCGGTCCCCAGAATCCCGTCCAGGAGGACCGCGGCACCGTTGGTGTGGATCGGGAGCTCCTCGGGGTCCGCGACCGGGATCCGCCAGCCCAGCAACACATCCGGCTCCGGTGGCTTGCTCCCACAGCGAACTGCGGTCACTTCGCGTCCCCAGGCGCTGAGTGTCCGCAGGGCAACCAGCGCGTCCGCTCCGTTGTGGCCGCTTCCAGCAAGCGCGACGACCCGTCCTTCGGGCCAACGGTGTTGAACGAGCCGTGCGACTTCGCGACCCGCATTCTCGATGAGGGCACGCTCAGGAATCGAGCCGGAGCCGGTGGCGGCGCGATCGAGCGCGGCCATCTCCTCGGCGGTGGGGAGCCAGACCCGGCGGGCCGCCGCCCGCCACCACTCCTGACGGTTGGTGAGGGCGTTCATGTCTGTGCGGACGCCGAGCCGCCCGCCGAGGCTACTTGTAAGACTGCTGGATGTTTCGGCCGAAGCTGATCTCGCCGTTGTCGATTCGGATGTTGAATCCGCAGTCGGGTTTCGAGCAAACCCATGCCTTGTATCGAATCGGAGCCCCGTCCCGCCCGTAGTCCGAGAGCGGCAGCAGCACCCCCTCCTTGCAACTCAGACACTGTGTGAAACGGCTAGAATCATCCACGCGGTCACCCCTCCCCAAGAATGAACGGCCAATTCGTCGAGCCCTCTCCGGGCCTTCGGTGTCCGATCAAACAGCCGCCGCCCGCGCCCCTCTTGGTCGCGTGGCGGACCAATGGTCCTTTATCGCCCCCAGGGGTAGCTGTGTTCGAACGCTTCCTCGAACGTGAACAGGTCCTCGAAATCCTCGCGACTGTCATGCGGTTGCTTGATCAACACACCGCAGTCGACCAGAGCGAAGACGATCTCACCCATGTCCGTAGTGGAGTGAACTCCCCAATGTTCCAAGACGGTTCGAGCCATGGGACCGAACCGCTCCAGAGCCAGGCTGCGCACGGCATCCGCGACTTCGGGGCCGGAGATGTGTCGAGGCACTTCCATCTGAGCCAGACGACCATGAAGCGCGGTCAGGACGAAGAGATAGGCCGACTCGGCGTACCTCGGATTCCGTCGCTGCAGCTGCGCCAACACGTTCTCCATGACAGTCTCACTCATCCCCACGCCGATCTTCCGCCCCGAACAACCGTCGCGTTCGATCCACACCCACCGGATCCCCAGTCCCCATCCAGAGGCGCCGACTCACCCCGCTGGCGCGAATAATTAGATGCCACAAGAACTTGGCGTCAAGTAGACCATCCCCCAGGTCGCAATTCCCGTTCCCGAACATGTATCCGTATCGCGATGGAATTCAGGTCGACCGACGTCGTGTGAAGGTATCTCGACCGCTCGGAAATCGGGCGAGCTTCAAACGGCCGGCGCCTCCTCGGGCCGGGACTGCGCGCGCGCACCCGGCTCCCACCCTGCCTCGTATCCTTGATCAAGATCGGGATACAGAGGGAACGTGTCGCAAAGGCTTCGAACCTCCGCGCCCACGTCGCTCAACACTCCCTCGTTCCCCTCGGATGACAGGGCACGGTGCATCAGCCTCCCGATCGCCCGCAGCACATCCGGACCCATCCCTCGCGTCGTGACGGCCGACGTGCCGATTCGGATGCCTGAGGCCACGAACGGCGAACGGGTCTCGAACGGAACGGTGTTCTTGTTCACCGTGATCTCCGCACGCCCGAGGAGCTCTTCCGCTTCCTTCCCCGTGAGCTCCGTGGTTCGCAGATCCACGAGCAGAAGGTGGGTATCCGTGCCTCCGCCCACGAGATCGTACCCGGCGGCGAGGAGCTCGTCGGCAAGCGCCCGAGCGTTGTCGACGACCCGGCGCGCGTAGTCGCGAAAGTCCTCGGTCATGGCCTCGCCCAACGCCACGGCTTTGGCCGCGATGATGTGCATGAGCGGCCCCCCCTGCATCCCCGGGAAGACCGATTTGTCGATCGCCTTGGCATGCTCCTCGCGACACAGGATCAGGCCGCCACGGGGTCCTCTCAGGGTCTTGTGAGTCGTGCTGGTGACGACCGCGGAGTACGGCACCGGAGAGGGGTGGATGCCGGCCGCGATGAGCCCCGCGATGTGCGCCATGTCGACCATCAGGTGAGCTCCGCACTCTTCGGCGATCTCCGCGAACTCCGCGAAGTCGAGAGCGCGCGGATAGGCGCTCGCGCCAGCGACGATCATCGCCGGACGCTCCCTACGGGCCAGGTCGGCAAGCGCATCCAGATCGACCCTCCGGTCGGACTCGCGCACTCCGTACGGAACGACACGATAAAGCCGGCCGCTGAAGTTCACGGGTGACCCGTGAGTAAGGTGCCCTCCGTGCGACAGGTCCATTCCGAGGACCGTGTCTCCCGGCTCGAGCAGGGCGAAATAGGCCGCCATGTTCGCCTGCGAACCGGCGTGTGGCTGGACGTTCGCGTGATCGGCCCCGAACAACTCGCAGGCACGCCCCCGGGCCAGTTCCTCTACTTCATCCACATGCTCGCACCCGCCGTAGTACCGCTTCCCCGGATAGCCCTCCGCGTACTTGTTGGTCATCACGCAGCTGGCTGCCTCGAGGACGGAACGCGAGACGAAGTTCTCGCTGGCGATCAACTCCAGTCCGCCGCGTTGTCGGCGGAGCTCACGTTGTATGGCGCCCGCCACCTCCGGGTCGGTGCGCTCGAGCGTGCGTGTCGAGAATGTCGGGTTGTCCATGTCGTCTCGCGTCCCCGTTGCGCCCTCGGGTTCGACTGGAGGTGCCGTTCAGAATTGTGAGCGGTGCAGCTGTGCCACTCTCAACAGCCGCCGTTCCGCGAGCCGGTCCGCCGCTTCGGCACTCGTCACGCCCTCCGACTCGGCCAACTCGAAGATGGCCAGCAGGACGTTGTGGATTTCACCGGCCTTGCGCTTGGAGCGCTCGAGGGTCCACCCCGCCAACTCCGAATACACGTTGATCAGGCCTCCCGCATTGATCACGTAATCCGGTGCGTACAGGATGCCGCGCTCCTGGAGAACGTTGTCGTGCTCCGCACGCTCCAGCTGGTTGTTGGCGGCTCCGGCGACGATCTGGACGCGTAGGAGCGGAATGGTGCCGTCGTTCAGCACGGCACCCAACGCGCATGGGGCGAACACGTCCGCGTCCACCCCGTAGATCTCCGACGGGTCGACGACTTCCGCACCAAGCTCGTCTGCCGTGCGCGCCGCCCTCGTCTCATCGATGTCGCTCACGAACAGCTTGGCACCTTCCTCCGAAAGGTAGCGGCACAGGTGATACCCGACGTGGCCGGCACCCTGAACCGCGATTGCTCGATCTCCGAGGTCCTCGGTACCGAACTTCTTCAAGGCACACGCCTTGATGCCCCGATAGGTACCGTAGGCGGTAACCGGCGACGGATCTCCGGACCGGCCCTGCATACCGACAACCCACTCCGTCTCCATGTGGACGAAGTCCATGTCCTCGACGGAGGTCCCCACATCTTCAGCGGTGATGTAACGCCCCCCGAGACTCTCGACGGCGCGACCGTGCGCGCGCATGATCATCTCGCGGTCCCGGGTCTTGTTGTCACCAATGATCACCGCTTTGCCGCCCCCCAGGTTCAATCCGGCGAGGGCCGCCTTGTACGTCATTCCCCGAGACAGGCGGAGCACATCGATCAATGCATCTCGATCGGTGGAGTAGTCCCAGAAGCGAGTTCCTCCCAGTGCCGGCCCCAGCGTGGTGTCGTGCAGAGCGATGATCCCGCGGTACCCGCACGATGGTTCGTGGCTGAAGAGCACCTGCTCGTGGTTGTAGCGGGACAAGAGCTCGAAGATCTCCGACGGGGGTGCGCTCGCCTCTTCAGCCAACGCGTCGATAACCTCCATATCGGGCTGTATCAAGGTTCCTCGCCCCTTTCTCTGTATAGTTGCTGCGCGATGATCACGCGGTGGATCTCAGTCACTCCCTCGTAAATCTCGGTCACTTTCGCGTCCCGGAACAGTCGCTCGACCGGGTATTCCCGAGCGTAACCGTAGCCGCCCAGAATCTGGACCGCCTCCCGGGTCACGTACATGGCCATCTCGCTCGCGTATAGCTTCGCGCTGCTCGACAAGCGCCGGTGGCGTGGGTCCTCCACCATGCACGAGCGGGCCGCGCGCTCCAACAGGGCGCGGGCCGCTTCCAGCCGCAAGGACATCTCGGACAGCTTGAACTGTATGCCCTGGAAGTCCCTGAGCGCACTCCCAAACTGCTTCCGCTCGGCAGCATAGTCGAGTCCGTGCTCGAGCGCCGCGGCCGCCAGCCCGACGGCCTGCGCCGCGATCCCGAGCCGACCGCCCTCGAGCGAGCCCAGGGCGTACCCGAGCCCTGAGCCGGGATCGCCGATCAGGTACTCGGCTCCCAGGCGAACGTCGTCCAGCGTGATCCCGACCGTCTCGGAACCACGCTGTCCCATCTTCCGCTCCTTCTTGCCGGGGTTGAACCCCGGGGTTTCCTGCGGGATGAGGAACGCACCGATGCCCCGGCCGCCTCGCCGGTCAGCGGGCGTGTCCGTACGCGCGAACGTCAACACGAGATCCGCGGATGCCCCGTTCGTAACCCATAGCTTGCTACCGCTCAGCACCCACTCGTCCCCCTCCTGTATCGCTTGCGCCTCCACGCTGGCCGCGTCGGTCCCGGCATTGGCCTCCGAGAGCGAGAAGGCGCCCAGCATTTCGCCCCGGGCCATGGGACGCAGCCAGCGGTCTCGTTGCTCCTCTGTGCCGTGGCGCACGAGGATGGAGACCGGCAGCGAGTTGTGGACGCTCACCGAGACCGCTACCCCGGCGTCTCCCCAGGCAAGCTCCTCGAGGACGTACAGATATGTAAGAAAATCCAGTCCGAGCCCGTCGTACTCCTCGGGAACGAGCATGCCGAGGAACCCCAGTTCCCCAAGCTGACGATGCACGTCCGCGTCGAACCAGTCCTCGTTCGCGTCGCGCTCCTCGGCCGTCGGCCGGAGCCGTTCCTCGGCGAAATCGCGAGCCAGTTGGAGGATCTGGATCTGCTCCTCGGCCAGATCCAGCCCGGTGAAGCTGCGACGGCTCATGCGTCCGCGTAGCTATGGAAGCCGCGCCCCGACTTTCGTCCGAGGCGGCCGGCGGCGACATACTTCCGGAGCAGAGGGCACGGGCGGTACTTGTCGTCTCCCAGGTCGCGGTGCAGCACCTCGCAGATCGCGAGGCAGGTGTCCAGCCCGATCAGATCCGCCAGCGCGAGCGGGCCCATGGGGTGATTCATGCCCAGCCTCATGACCGTGTCGATCGCCTCGGGCTCGGCGACGCCCTCCATCAGGCAATACACCGCCTCGTTGATCATCGGCATCAGGATTCGGTTCGAGACGAAGCCCGGATAGTCGTTCACGAGAACCGGTGTCTTTCCGAGCCGCTCGCAAAGCCCGACCGTCAATTCCGTGGTTGAATCACTCGTCTCCAGTCCGCGGATCACTTCGACCAGCTGCATGACGGGCACGGGGTTCATGAAGTGCATCCCTATCACGCGTTCGGGAGCCGCCGCATGCGCCGCGATCCCCGTGATCGAAATGGAGCTGGTATTGGACGCGAGGAGCGTTTCGTCGTCGACGAGCTCGCTGATCCTTCCGAAGAGCTCGAACTTCAGCTCCCGATGCTCGGTGGCGGCCTCGATCACGATCTGCGCCGGCCCGATCGACGCGAAGTCCGTCGACGTGCTTACCCGGGCGAGGGTCTCGCTCGCCTCGGCTTCGCTCACGACCCCCTTCTTGTGCTGGCGTGCCAGGTTCTTCTCGATCGTACTGGTGGCGCGGTCCAGCGCACCGCGATCGATGTCGACGAGCTGGACCTCCATATCCGCGAGCGCGAAGACGTGGGCGATGCCGTTTCCCATCGTGCCCGCTCCGATAACGCCAATCCTGGCGACGGCGTCCGAGTCGATCACATTTCACCTCTCATGGCTGGGGTTGGTTCGACCAGCCCGTGGTGTCCGAAATCCTCACCAGTCGTTTTGTCCGCCACAGCCACAATATCCCGGCCGCCGCGGCGAACGTAACCAGCAATCCTCCCTCTGGTCCGAAGTTTCCGCCCGTCCACAGATCGGGGCCCGCGAGCTCCGGGTCGTAGCCCGGGATTCCCATGTCGAGCCCGCTGACCGACAGGTCGGCGAAACCCATGGTAACGTTCCAACCGAAGTGGACCCCGGTCGCATACCACAGACTCAAGGTTCGCCAATAGGCGAGCCCCAGCAGCATGCCTGCCAGCCCGATGTTGAGGATCGGAAGCAAAGCCGAGTTCGGGTTGGCCAGGTGCAAAGCCGCGAAGACAGGCGCGGTCACCGCGATGGCGACGCCCCCGCCGAACCGACCTGCCAGCAATCGAAACGCGTATCCACGGAACAGCAGTTCCTCCGTGAACGCCGCCGCCGCCAGCACCGACGCCAGCCCGGCCCAGGCCGCCACAGGCAAGCCGGCCCCCGCCGGCACCCACCGGAGCCACCCGAGCAGGACGAACAACAGGATCACGCCGCCGATCAGGCATACGCCCACGGCCGTGCCACCGAAGAACTGCCCGGCTCCGCTGGGTGCGAGCGGAAGACCGAGCGCGCGGAGGGGATATCCTTCGAAACGGCGCATCGCGACCCAACTCGCCCCGAGGGCCGCCAGGAGCATCGGCGTCACGCTCCACCACGAAAGGGTGGGTGTCAGTGGAGCGCCGAGAAGAACAACCAGTTGGGTAAGGGCGAGCGCCAGCAGCAGGAAGAGGAGGACGAAGATCGTGGCCCGCCACCCCCACCCGAGTCCCGGGGCGGGCGCCCCCTCGACGCGCCGCCCCGACTCGCTCATCCAAGCAGCCGCTTGCTCCAGTTTCCTAGACGCGATCCGATGAGCAGGACGAGCACGATCTTGAGCACATCGCCCGCGAGGAACGGTTCAAAGGCCCCCAGCGCGAGATCACGGCCCAGCGTGATGGCGATCCAACTTGCACCGCCCACGTGGACCAACGACACCGCCAGGGCACACCCGAGCGTCATCCATCCCATCCCGGAGAATCGCCACGCGAAGAACCCCGCGGTCGCGGCCGCCAGCGGGAACGCGATCAGGTACCCTCCGGTGGGTCCGAGCAGGTACGCCGGGCCGCCCCCGGCGACGAACACGGGCAAACCCGCCAGACCGGCCCCCAGATACAGAACCTGGCTTCCGGCACCGAGACGTGGGCCGAGGATGACCCCCGACAGCATCACCGCCACGATCTGCAGGGTGAACGGCACGGCCGTGCCGGGGAGCGGCACGGCAATGCGAGCCGCGACGGCGGTCAACGCCGCACACGCCGCTACGGCCAGGAAGCGCCGTTCCGTCCGCGAGAGCCGCGCTATGCGCCCGGTCCCGTATGAGGTGGACTCTCCGGAATCGATCTTCATTTGGTCACACCCGTTCTACGCTCATGGCCACCGCGTTGCCTCCGCCGAGACACAGCGTAGCCAGTCCTTTTTCGACACCGCGATCGTGCATCGCGTATAGCAGCGTGGTCAGGATTCGGGCCCCTGAAGCGCCGATCGGGTGGCCGAGCGCGATGGCTCCGCCCCGCACGTTGATCCGCTCGGGCGCGACGCCCAACTCGCGCGCGTCGGCCAGAGCCTGAACCGCAAAAGCCTCATTCATCTCGTACAGCCCGTAGTCGCCGACCGTAGTCCCTTCTTTTTCCATGAGCTGTCGAACGGCGACGACGGGGGCGAAGAAGAGATCGCGCGGTGCTGTGGCGCCGACGGAATATGCCGAGATTCGCGCGAGGATGTCCAGCCCATGAGCGGCCGCGAAAGCCTCCGACGTGACCACCGTCGCGGCGGCGCCGTCATTGAGGCCGGGTGCGTTACCGGCGGTCACGGAGGGCTCGGTCACCTCCGGCGGGGCATCCGATGCGAACGCGGGCCGGAGGCGTCCGAGCGCCTCCAACGTCGTGTCGCGGCGCGGCGGCTCATCTACGTCGATGACCTCGGTTCCCTTTCTCGTTCGGATCTCGACCGGCACGATCTCGGCTGCGAACTCGCCCGCGTCTATCGCTCCGATCGCTTTCTCGTGGCTTTCGAGCGCGAACTGGTCCTGCTCCTCGCGCCCGATCCCGGCGACCTTGGCCGTGTACTCGGCGTGGCCGCCCATGTGGCACTCACCGAACGAGCACCAGAGGCCGTCATGGATGAGGCCATCGATGATCTGACGATCTCCGAACTTTACGCCACCACGGTATCCCCGTATCAGATAGGGGACGTTCGACATCGACTCCATCCCACCCGCGACCACGACCTGGCTGTCGCCAGCACGGATGGCCTGCGCCCCGAGCATGACGGCCTTCAAACCCGAGCCACATACCTTGTTGATGGTGAGCGCCGGTACCGTCTCGGGCACGCCACCCTGGATGGCGGCCTGCCGCGCGGGCGCCTGACCCACCCCCGCCTGCACCACGTTCCCCATGATCACGTCGTCGATATCGTCTCCCGCCACCCCCGCCCGCTCGATGGCCGCGGAGATGGCGCGTGCTCCGAGCTCGGGAGCGGACAGGGATGCGAGGCCGCCCAAGAAGCGACCGGTAGGCAGCCTGGCCGCCGCCACGATCACGGGTGTGCGCTCTTTGTCGCTCATCTTTGGCTCCCCTCTTATATTTTCAATCTTGCTCCGGGATTCCCGGCTCCGGTCTACATACCCGCCAACGGCTGCTCCACGATATCGTCCAGCTGGCAGCCCACGCCGCCCCCGGCGGGCCTCGCGCGGGCAAGGGCCACCACGGGGTCATGCTCGAAGACGATTCGCCACCCCTCGTCACCGGCTTGAGTCAACACACGCTCTTTCTCGGAGAGCGTGATCAGCGGCTCCAGGTCGTACGCCATGATCCACGGAAGGCGAACGTGTGCGGAAGTGGGCACGAGATCGGCAAGGTAACACACGATCTCGCCTCCGAGATCCACCAGGACACCCTGGTGGTGCGCCGTGTGTCCCGGCATCCGGACAAGCCGCACGCCCGGCACGACGTCCACGTCCTCATCCACGAAGTCCACCACCCCGTGCTCGGCCAGCGGGTCGAGGTTGGCGGATAGATACGACGCGCGGATGCGGCGATTGTCGGAATGAGCCGCCTCCCACTCGCCGGTGCGGATCATGTAGCGCGCATTCGGGAACGCGGGCACGATCTGTCCATCGTCCCGGCGAACGGTATTTCCCCCCGCATGGTCGAAATGCAGGTGGGTGCTCACGACCCACCCGATATCGCCGGGGTCCACACCGAGCTCGTGCAGCGAGTCTTCCAGTCGCGTGGGGGCGCCTTCGTTCTCGATGCCGTAGATGTCCCGGAACTTGTCCTCGTCCTTGCTCCCGACGCCGGTGTCTACGAGGATCCGGCCTTCCGGCGTCTCCAGGAGAAGGCACCGCATGGCCAGCGGGATCCGATTCCGCTCGTCGGGCGTGATGTGACGGCTCCACAGCGGCTTCGGGACGACGCCGAACATCGCGCCCCCGTCCAGACGCAGGCGACCCCCGTCGACAGCGTAGACGCGGATGCCGCTTCCCTCACCGATCAACACGGCGGGCTCCGCCCGTCGCATGCCGCGGTCTGCGGCTCACCATTCGCGCCGCGCCGCTTGGCCCCTGGTGGTGTGGAAAGCCACTGGCGGAGAGCGGGCCACGTCGAGATCCCGCGGCGGTCAGCTTCGGCCAGCAAGTGAATCAGGATCCGGGCCGTCGCGATCGCATCACCGCGCGCACGGTGGCGTTCTACGATCTCGACCCCGTAGTAGTCGGCCAGCGAATCCAGACCCCGCCGGGTGAGGCCCGGGAGGAGCCGGCGGGCGAGCTGCATCGTGCACAGCCGCGGGCCACGAGGCATCACCGCACGCGCACGCCGCATCTCCGCTCCCAGGAAACGCCAATCGTACGAGACGTTGTGAGCCACGAAGACACGTCCTTCCAATCGCTCGCGCAGCTCGTCGCAAATCTCGTCGAACCGCGGGGCTCCGCTCACCATGCGATCCGCGATTCCGGTGAGCTTGACGACCCAGGGAGTGATCCGCACGCCGGGATCGACCAGGGTGGCAAACGAATCGATCACCTCTCCGCCCTGAACCTCAACCGCCGCGACCTCCACGATCTTGCCACCCTGCTCGGCGAGCCCTCCGGTAGTTTCCACATCTACGACCGTGAACCGGACCTCATCCAGAGGAATGGGTGCGGCTTCGGGTGGCTCCGCCAGGTACCAGACACCGTCATGTTGCCGGACTCCCGGCTGATCCCGAAACAATGTTCTCACGAGCTCCGACGCCAGTTCGGTCGGTCCTGCGGCGACCCCGAGTACCCGTTGGGCCAAGACCGCGGAGGAGCGAGGCTCTTTCTCGAGCAGGGCCAGCGCCTCGTCCACCAGGCCGGCGGCCTGCCCGAACCGGATCCCGGGCGTCCCCTGGGGTATGACGCCCGTCACGAGAGCTCGTCCCGAAGCACGGGAAGCGTCATGCACCGTGGCCCTCCGCCACCTCGCACCAGCTCAGCGCCCCGGAAGGCAATGACGATTCGGTCTTCGGTACGGAGAGGCTCGTCACCGGCCAGGAAATCCACCGCATCAACCACCCTGAACCCTCCCTCCTGTACCATCGCCTCGAGCGTATGCTCGTTCCGTCCGTACGCGAGCAACTGGCCCGGTCCGACCGCGAACATGTTGCACCCGCTGCCCCACTGCTCTCGTTCTTGCTGCGTGGGATTGGAACCGCCGCAGGGGATGGGAGACAGTCGGAGCTCCAGCTCCTCCAGCGCTGCGAACAGGTTCGGCCTTTCGCTCACCGAAGCTCGCCCCCTCGATAGGTGAACCACCGGAAGCCGGGTCGGACCGAGGAAGTACGGAGTCAACGCACAACACAACTCCACATCGATCATGGTGAAGATCATGTCGAGATGGATGGAGGTACGGTGCCGGGGCATGAGGACCACCAGCAAGTCCCGTACGTCAGTCGCCTCGAACAACGTCTCGGCTAGCGCGTCGATCCCAGCCGCCGTCGTCCGCTCCGAACGGCCGAGCAGCAGGAGATCTCTGCGAAGCACGTGCACGTCACCACCTTCGATGCTCGTGTTCAGGTTCCGATCCGCGGTTCCGTCGTAAATGAGACCCGAGTTGGAGAGGAGCGGGTGCGACGCGAACAGCGAGTGCATGATGAGCTCTTCAGTCCACCGGACCTCGTGGGCCATGTCCGCGACCAGCACCCGGTCGCCGATGACACAAGCAGCGTCTCGCGTGAAGAACAGGTTTGGCAGCGGGGGAAGGATGTAGCCGGTTTCGTGCACCAGTTCCGCCAGCGACTCGGTGCGCTCTCCCGACAGCTCGGACCGCTTCCCCTCTATGAAGAGGCGAGTCAGATCGTCCGCACTCGCACCTCGCGCCCACGCACGGAACCCCTCGTCCGCCAGTTGCAGCAACTGCTCTCGCGCTCCCGGGTCCTCCAATACGTCACGGAGCAGATCGCCCACTTCGTGGACCTCGGCGAAGCGCTCCAGTAGCGCCCTGAACCGACGATGCTCGCTGCGTGATTCCTCGAGGTCCAGGAGGTCGTCGAACAGATACGAGGATCGATTGCCGGGTGTGACGACGGTCAGCTCCGGGCCGGGCTCGTGGCAGATGACCCTTCGAAGGCGCCCGATCTCGCTGGTCACTCGGATCGATCCCGAACCCATCCCCCCCCTCCGTGCCTTCGCGGTCTGCTAGGATGCCGTCGAGCGCCGATCCGTCCGCGCCGCCGTGGCGAGAAGGTAACTCAGTCCTTCGAGCTCCAGGACTACATCCATGGTTCGAATGGGCACGTGATCGGACTCCGTGAGCTCAACCGGCGCGAAGTTGAGGATCGCTCCGACGCCGGCGTCCGCGAGGCACTTCGCGATCTCCTGCGCCGACTCGGGCGGCGTCGCGATGATCCCGATCTCGACCCTTTCCCGCCGGACTATCCGCGCGAGCTCGGACAGCGGCCGGACGCGGATCCCGAACACCTCCAATCCAACCTTGCCGGGCTCTGTGTCAAACGCCGCGACGACCTCGAAGCCCCGGCGTGACAGGTCCCGGTACCCCAGGAGGGCCGCGCCGATCTTCCCGACGCCAACGAGACACACGCGCCAGGACTTCTCGAGTCCTAGGATGCTCTCGAGCGTGTCCGCGAGCGCGTCGACCGCGTACCCTCGTCCACGCTTACCGAACGAACCAAACAGGCTGAGGTCCTTGCGGACCTGGGCCGAGGTCGCTCCGCTCCGCTCCGCGAGCTCGCGACTCGAGACCAGCTCTACACCTTGGCCGCGCAAATCTCGGAGAAGCCGAAGGTACAGGGCAAGTCGCCGAACGGCGGACTCGGAGATACGTGGTCCCGTCATACGGTCTGCTTGTGAATCATTTCACAAGCAAACATAGCTGCCCCCCTCGGTCATCTCAACAAAGTCGCCGAGCGTCCGACCCGGGCGTGGGGAACAAGATCTCGGCCAGCCGGACGAACGTGTCGGCGCTGAGCTCCTCCGGCCGGCTCCGCGGGTCGAGACCGAGCCTCTCGCACAGATCGGCCACCTGGCGTGCATCCAATTGTAGGTCCGAACTCGTGCGGAGGATCTTCTGAAGCTGTTTACGCCGCCGACTGAACGCCGCCCTGGTGAGGGCTCTAAGCGACTCGGTGTCCACGCGCTCACACCTCCGTGGATCCAGCTCGATTCGGACGACCGCCGAGTCGACCTCGGGCACCGGACGGAAGGCACTCCGTGCGACTCGGAACGCGATGCGGGCGTCGGCGACGGCCTGGACGCCGACTGAGAGCGCCCCGTACGCGCGGGTGCCCGGCCGCGCAACGATGCGCTCCGCGACTTCCCTCTGGACCGTCACGACGATGCGAGCCGGGGGTGGGCGGATCGCCAGGATGGCGAACAGCAGGGGTGAGGTGATGCCGTAGGGAACGTTCGAAAGCACGCGGAGCGGCCACCTCGGGTCTACGAGATCGTCGAGCGAGATCTCGAGCGCATCATCCGAATGCACTCGCAATCCTGCCTCACCCTTCCATCTCTCCTCCAGCCCCAGGGCCAATGCATCATCTTTCTCCACGGCCACGATTCGCCGCACGCGCCCGATCAGATGCTGTGTGAGCTCCCCATGCCCGGGCCCGATTTCGAGGACGGTGTCCCCGGGGTCCACCTCGAGCTCGGATACTGTCTTTCTCTGCAGGTTGGGATCGAGGAGGAAGTTCTGTGACAGCGACCGCTTCGCGAAGCCCGTTTGCCGCTGGCCACCCCCGGAGCGTCCCTTCGGCCGAGGGCTCATACGCGCACCGCGACCGCCGTACGGTCATCAGCGGGCGTCGGCCCGCCGTCTCCGAACAACGCGTCGACCAGCTCAGCGGGGCCCGTCCGCCCCGCCCCCACGAGCGGAGCCAGTCTCCCCCGAGGTCCGACCGTGGGGTCGTCGAGTCCTTCGGCCAGGCCGTCGGTGAACAGGAGCAGAGTGTCCGCCCCGACCACCCAATCCAGCTCGATCTGGCGGTACCGGTCGGGGGCGGTCATACCGATCGGAGGGTCCAACGCATCCAGCCGGGTCAAACCTTCCGAGCCGGCGCGGAAGGCGAATCCGTGTCCGGCGTTCGCATAGCGTAACCGGCCGCTCCGTCGATCGAGCACGCCATAAAACAGCGTCATATACATCTCCGTCGACTCGAGCGCGGTCAGGAGCTGCCGCTGCATATGGATGAGCACTTCGCCGGGCTCCTCATGCTGGCCGGCGACGACCGCGGCCGCACTCAAGGTGAGGGCCATGATCAGGGCCGCCGACGGGCCATGCGAGCTGACGTCCCCCAGCATCACTCCCAGCTTCTCCGGTCCGACACGGATCAGATAATAGAAGTCGCCGCCGAGAGAGAGCGCCGGCTCGCTCCGTGCGGCGATCTCGGCGAGGTCCGAGAACCCCAACAACTCTGGGAGGAGACGCAACTGGAGATCGCGCGCGACCTCCAGCTCGGCGAGCACCCGCTGCCGATTCAGCCGCCTTTCGTCCGTTTGCTCGCGTGCGGCGTCCGCCGCCAACATCTCGGCGACCCAGGAGAGCAGGAATTCGGCCGCTTCACCCGGATCCGGCGTGCTGGCCGTGTCGCTCGCAGGGTCGCGAGGAACGTAGAGGAGATCCAGGGATTCGTCCTTGGAGATAGGGTGCACCCGAAATATGCCGCGTCCGGAGCGGGCCACATCTTCTCGTAGCGAGGCCGACGCGTGCAGCTCCTCCGCCTCGTCCTTCTCCCGGTGGATGAGGCGAAATTCGAGGCCGGACATCCTTTCGTACGCGCCCATCAGAGGACCGAGCCTCCGGGCCAGACCGGCTCTCGCCCGCAACACGAGCGTGACCTGGTTACCGATCTCGTTGAAGCCGACTTCGTCCATCAGGCTCCGGAGCAGGAACAGGCCGCGCCCTCTGCGACGTTCCACGCCCGCGGGCCCGGTCGGATCCGGAATCGAGCTCGGGTCGAAGCCCGCGCCTTCATCGGCCACCCGAACCCGCACCAACTCGGGGTGCGCCTCGGCCTCGATGGTGACGAAGCGGGTCGGATCCTCCCCGTTCCCGTAGAGGATCGCGTTGGCGACGGCCTCGCCCATTGCCACCCGAAGCCGAAAGGCCGCGTCGGCGTCCAGTCCACCAAGATGCCGGCAGGCTTCGACGACTCGCTCGACGGCCGGCCGCTGGTAGGCGACCCGAGAGGGACAGAACAGCCGAATCGTGCCATCTGCCCGAACATCCAGATTGAGGCTTGGCGCTTCATCGTCCGCCATGTGACGGCGCCATACCAAGCCGAACTCGGATTGGTTGATGGGGAAGAACAGATAGTCGAACCACTCCCCACTCAGAGCCTTCCCGAGGCGGTCTGCCCAGGCGCTCTCTATCAGGGCGATGGCTCGCGTGTCCTCACCCAGGCAGGCCCGCAGATGGTCGGCCGAGATCGTCGGATCGGCAATGTCGATGATGGCCAGACAGGCCGGATGACCCGGAGCAGGGTCCGCCGTGTGCATGACCTCGGGGTGCGGATCGAGACCGTTGGCGGCGGCGCTGACTCCTGCGATCAGATCGGGCCGCCGGGAGCAGATGAGGATCCGGGGCGCTCGTGTCTCCGTCATACGCCCCTGCCTAGCAGCTCACTCAGGCCTATTAGCGGTCTGCAGGGGTGGTCACAGCTCTCGCAACGCGGCTGCCCGGGTCTCCGTGATCTGAAACAGCGTGTCGAGCTTTGTCAGCTCGAATAGCGTAGTGAGGTCCCCATTCAGGCCCGCCAAGCGCAATCGACCGCGTTGCTCGCGGATACGCTTGGAGAGACTGACGAGGACGCCGAGACCCGATGAGTCGATGTACCCCGTCTTGGCGAAGTCGATGACGAAGCTGCGGTCGCCATCCTCGAGCCGCCCGAGCACCCGCTCTTTCAGCTCACCACGATTGGTGACCGTCAGCTCGCCGTCGACGTCGACGACCGTGATCCCGTCAAGCTGTTCGATCGAGAAGCTCATTCTCCATCATCTCCATCGGCCATTAGTGCTGTGATGCATGCTACCTCCACGATATCCGCCACGCTCGCGCCGCGGGAGAGGTCGTTCAGAGGTCGGCGGAACCCCTGTAGGATCGGACCCAGGGCCCGCGCTCCGGCCAGCCGCTCTACGAGCTTGTACGCGATGTTGGCGGCGTCGAGGTTCGGGAAGACGAGCACGTTGGCGCGACCGGCGAGCTGTGAATCACTAGCCTTCCGGCGTGCAACGTCCGGTTCCAGCGCCGCATCCCCCTGCAACTCACCATCGGCGAGGACCGCCGGGCACCGCTCTCGAAACCTCTCCACGGCCTCCCGGACCCGATCGACCTCCGGGCTCGCCGCCGACCCGGACGTCGAGAAGGAAAGAAACGCCGCTCTCGGCTCGTCTCCCACGATTGCCCGTCGCGCCCGGCAGGCGGCGTCCGCGCTCTCGGCGATCTGTTCCGGTGAAGGACTCGGCACGACGGCCGCGTCGGTGAACGTGAGGACCTCTTCCCCACCCCCAGTCCGCCTGCCAAGGACCATGTAGAATGAGCTCGAAATCGTCTCGATCCCCGGTTCCTTCCCAATGAACCGGAGCCCGGCCCGGATCACATCCCCCGTCGTCCGCTCCGCCCCGGCGACGACCCCATCCAGGTCACCCGCCGCGAGGAGCGAGGCAGCATGGGCGAGCGTGTCCTCACCCCCCTCCCCTTCGCCGGACTCGATGCGCTCGACGCCGAGATCACCGAGCGCGACGGCGAGTCCGTCTTTGGGACCGAGGGCAACCGGGCGCACCAGGCTTTCGTGAAGGAGCTCACGCAGAGCCTTGGCCGTCCTCGGCTCCGTCGCCTCCGGGAATCCGATTCTGGCTCCCCTCCGCCGAGCTCGGGAGCGAAGGTTCCGGAGAAACTCGCTCACGCCGCGACCCGGCAACGGAGCGCGGTCGGGACCGTATCGTCGGCAAGCTCCATCAGCCCGTCCTGATCGAATCGAACTTCGACTCCATGCTCCGCAAAACCTCGGGGTGAACGAAGCGGCTCACGTCGCCTCCCAAACGTCCGACCTCGCGCACCAGGGACGCGCTGAGAAACGTGTGTCGTGTGTCGGGAGCCATGAAGATGACCTCGACCTCCGGCCACAGGGCGCGATTCATCAGCGCCATCTGGAACTCGTATTCGAAGTCGCTGACTGCCCGAAGCCCACGCACAATGAGCCGCGCTCCCCGCGCCCGGGCAAAATCGACGAGCAACCCGGGAAACGCGATGACCTCCAGGCGAGGCTCGTCCACATACACGGTTCTGATCAGGTCCACCCGCTCGGGTATCGAGAACAGGCTGGACTTCGCTTGGGTAGCCGTCTCGGCGATGGCCACGATCAGATGATCCACGAGCTGCAGGCTCCGACGAATGATGTCGTCGTGTCCCAGCGTGAGCGGGTCGAACGACCCTGGATACACGGCGGTGGTTTCGGTCATCGTCTCACGGCTCCCTGGGTGGGTCGAACGGGGCGCTCTTGAGGAACGTCAGTTGGGCGTCGCCATACGTGCGCGTCCACACGACCTGCCGGCCGAGATTCGCCAGGCCGCTCCGATGTTCCACGCAAAGCAGCCTCGCGAACGGCTCCGCCTCGAATCGGGCGACGAGGCGCGAAGCCGCGTCGGAAGCGTACGGGGGGTCGGCGAGCCCTATGTCGAAGCGATCCATAGGTCGTTCTCGCTCCATCAGGAAGGCGAAGACCTCTCGTACGACCAGCGTTGCTCGATCCGTTACACCCAGGCTCCGGATGTTGTCCCGAATCGCCGCCGCCGCGCGGCGGTTTGATTCCACAAAATGGGCGTGCATTGCGCCACGCGACAGCGCTTCGAGGCCAAGGGCACCTGAGCCCGCGAACAGGTCTACGACACGAGCACCCTCGAGCGAGTCACCCAACGCGCTGAACCACGCCTCTCGGATCCGACTGGCGGTGGGACGCGTTCCGTGACCTCGCGGTGCCCGGATTCGGCGTCCTCCGAACTGTCCCGCGATGATCCGCGGCATCAGGCGCGGGGTCGAAAGTCGATCACATGCGCCTGGAGTCCCACGCGACCGCTTCGATGGTCCGGATGGACCTCCAGGACGACGTCGTGAGCGTCGGAACCGTTCGCCTCGGCCACCCGTGTCCCCAGGCCAAACCCGATGGCGTCCATGCGGGCACTACCGGAGTCGAGCATCGCCATGAGATGCGCACCGTCACCCCGCGTCGATCGCGCCCTCCGCATCCGCACTCTCCGTGCGAGGATGCGAGGGCGCGGGTTCGAGTTCCCGAACGGGCCCAGATACGACAACTGGCGGTAGAACTCGGGGGTAACGGCCTCGAGGCCCAACTGAAGATCGATCCTCAGGTCCCGCTCGAGCCGGCCGGCCGGTAGCTCTCGCTCCGCATACGCGCGCATCGACCCCAGGAAACCGTCCAGCCGGGAACGCCGAATGTCGAACCCGGCCGCCATCTCGTGACCGCCGAATCGCTCCAACTCCTGCGCGCACGCTTCCAGCGCGCGAAAGAGGTGAAAGCCTTCGATCGACCGGGCAGAGCCACGCCCCCGATCGCCCGAGAAACCCACCAGTATTACGGGTCGGTGTAGCCGGTCGACGAGCCTGGACGCCGTGATCCCGAGCACTCCGGGGTGCCAGCCGTCGCGCCAGAGGACCACGACACGGTCCCGTGACGGATCGAAGTCCCCGGCCAGTTGGTCTTCAGCTTCCTCCAGAACTTGCCGATCGGTAGTCCGGCGGAGCGCGTTCTGTGCATCCACGTGTCGGGCGAGCGACTGCGCTTCGTCAGCGTCCTCGGTCAAGAGCAGCCTGAGCCCATCCGCAGCCTCACCCACTCGACCGGTAGCGTTCAGACGCGGAGCCAAGCGATAGGCAATGTCGCTTGCGTCGAGCGCCCGGCCAACGCACCGCGAGATCGATCTGAGCGCCTGAAGCCCCGGCTTCTTCGAGCACTCCAACGCCCGCAACCCGAACCGTACCAGCACGCGGTTCTCGTCCACCAGGGGTGCCTGGTCAGCCACGGTCCCGAGCGCCACCAGGTCGAGATGTTGATTGAGATGGCCGTCCGTAAGCTGCTTACGGGCATACAGGTGAGATATGAGCTTGAACGCGACGCCAACACCGGCCAGACCGCCGAAGGCATACCGGCTGTCCGCTCGGTTCGGGTTGATCACCGCCACGGCCTCCGGAAGAACCGGCCCCGGGCGGTGGTGGTCCGTCACGATCACGTCGATCCCGCGCTCGCTGGCTGCCTGAACCCCCTCCAGCGCGGAGACTCCGCAATCCGCTGTGATGATCAGACGGGCGCCCTCGGTCTCGGCTCGGGCCAGCCCCGCCGACCCTAGATCGTATCCATCGCGCGTGCGGTGCGGGACAAAGCCCGTGACATCCGCACCCAACGCACGGAGGCCATGGACCAGGACCGCCGTGGCGGCCATACCGTCCACGTCGTAATCACCGTGCACGAGAATCGTGTCCCCCTTCTCGATCGCGATCTCGATGCGCTCGGTCGCGACGGCCATGTCAGGCAGATCACCGGGAGGGTGCAGCTGGTCGAGAAGCGGGCGAAGCAGACGCCGGGCGCTCGCCGGCTCCGGATAGCCGCGCCGGATCAGGAGTTCGCAGAGCGCCCCTGTCAGGCCGACGGCCTGTTCGAGGGATCGTACCTGCTGGGGAGGTACCGGCTCCGGCTCGCGCCACCGACGCGCGGAGGCAGTGAGCTCGGTCACGTGAGCCGCCGCTCAGTCTCCCACGCTTGGAATGTAGAGGATCACGCCACACCCTTCACAAACAGCGAGATCGCGCCCGGCTCGAATATCGGCCTGCTGCTGAAGGGGCACGGAGGTGAAGCAGTGCCCACACACCCCGTCGCCGGTGAGAGGCGCGAGGACGCTGTCGGTGCGCCCGTTCCGAACGGTCTCGTACAATCGCAAGGTCCTTCGGTCCAGCGTCTCTTCCTTGGTCTTCTTCTGCCGCTGGTGCGCCGCCAATTCATCGGTGAACGTGTCGCGCAGGCTCGCGACTTCGGCCTCGCGCTGTTTCAGGGACACCCGCGAATCCTCCAGGTCCGATTCGAGCTGCTGGATCTCCTCGTCCAATTGTTCTATCTCCTGCATCGCATCCAGGGCATCCTCCTCGGCGATGCGCAGGTTGCGCCGGGCGGTCTCCGTCTCGGTGCGGACAGCGAAGTGTTGTTGCATGTTCGAGACTTCGCCGGCTCGACTCTCGAGGCGTTTCAGGGTGGCGCGACCGGCTTGTACAGATCGCTGGTACCGCCGCAAGCGCTCGTCGGCGGCTTCCTTGTCACCTTGAAGCGAACCTACCCGGTCCTCGAGCTCTTTCGCGGCACTCTGCAGTGCTTCCAGCTCGTGGCTGAGCTCTCCTAGTTGTCTGGTGATCTGGTGGATCTCGAGGTCGATCTTTTGAAGGGTGAGGAGATGTTCAACTGTACTGCTCGCTTCCATGCTCACTCCTGTCGCGTGCTCACTGCAGGCTCGGCTCCCGGTTCATCGGCGCTCCCGACCCCTGTGGGGCATGAAGCCTGTTGCTTCGCCAACCTCTCGCAGTTGGTCTGCAATGCGTTCCTTCTCGACCAGAAGGTCTCTCTGCTGGTCCAGATCGGCAAGTTCCAGCTCGCGGTCGATCTCAGCCAGTCGCTCTCGTTGGCATCGGTACAGGAGCCGGCGCACCGAAGCATCGAAGATCTCGGTAGGACTGGTCAACTCTGTCTCATCCCGCAGTAAGACCTCGGCCGCCGCTCGTGGGGACTCGGGAAGACCCAGCAGCCAATCGTCGCCACGCTCCTCCGTACCCTCGGTCGTCTCCAATAGATGCGTGAAGATCGCCCGGTGGTCCCCGACCGAGAAGTGCTCCGGACGCACGCCGCCCAGAGAGGCGCGCTGAACCAGCGGCGGATCCCGAAGAAGCAGCAGGACCAGATCTCGCTCGGCGCGTGTGCCGGATGATGGCGCCCGATCCACTTCGCGCGGCGCCCGCTCGACCGCCGGGGCAGGACGAGTGCGCGATCGGTCCGCACGGGCGATCTCGTGAACCAGGGTCTCACGGCGAACACCGGTGCGCTCGGCAGTCCGATCCAGGTAGATGTCCCTGAGCGCCGGGTCCCGGACCGCGCGCAGCGTACTCAGTAGCCCGTCGACCGCGCGTCGGCGTCCCTCGACCGTCTCCAGATAGCCCTGTCTTTCGAGGATCTGAAGCTTGCGCTCGAGGACGTCCACGGCGTCGTCCAGGTGACCGCGAAGCACCTCTACTCCCTTGGTCCGGACCACAGAGTCGGGGTCCTGGCCGGGCGGCAAGGTGGTCACGAGCGGGTGGACGCCGACCGTCAGCAGGATATCCGCAGCCCGAAACGTGGCCTTGAGTCCGGGGGCATCGCTGTCGTACATCAGGTAGACGCGCTCGGTATAACGGGCTATGCGTTGCGCCTGCTGGATGGTGAACGCCGTGCCCAGGCCGGCCACGGCGATGGGAAGATCCGCGAGATGCAGGGAAAGCACGTCCGTGTACCCTTCCACTATCGCCGCGAAGCCTTCACGTCTGATGGAATGACGGGCCCAGTTGAGCCCATACAACTCCCTACCCTTGTGGAAGATCGGCGAGTCGGGGGAGTTGATATACTTGGGGACTTCTTCCCGCGCTTCCTCGAGAAGCCGCCCCCCGAACCCGATGGGCCGGTCCCGCAGATCGCGGATGGCGAATGTCAATCGGTTGCGGAAGCGGTCGTACGGCTCCTCTGCCCGTTCGCTCGTGGCGAGGAGGCCGAGCTCCATGAGATGGCGCTCCTCGATCCCCCTCGCGCGGGCCGCGTCTCGTAAGCCTCGCCATTCATTCGGAGCGAACCCGAGGGCATAACGCCGGGCCGCCTCCATCCCGATCCCCCGTCCCTCCAGATAGGAACGTGCGGCGTCACCGGTGGAGCCGAGCAGCTGTCCCACGAACCACTCCTCCGCAAACGCGGCCACTTCTCGCAGGTGCGCATGGGGGTCCTCCCGTGGGGCATCGTGGTCCGGGACTTCGATACCGACCCGCGCCGCCACCTGCCGAACCGCGGACGGGAAATCGAGGCCCAGCTGTTTCATCAGGAAGCCGAACACATCCCCGCCCTCGCCGCACACGAAGCACTTGAAGATTCCGCGCTCGGGATCGATCGAGAAATTGCGCCCTTCGCCCCCATGCAGAGGACAGGGCCCGCGGTAGCTCTTCCCGACCCGCTTGAGCGATACATGCTCGCCGCAAATCTCGACGATGTCCGCTCGGGCGCGGATCTCGTCGACAAGAGCGTCGGTTACCATCAGGCCCCCTGGAATTCCACGACGGTCACTCCCGTGCCCCCTTCCTCCGCAGACCCCGATCGGTACCCGGGTATGCGTGCATCCGACTCCAACAGCTCTCGTACCCGCGCGCGCAGCGCGCCCGTTCCCTTCCCGTGAATGACTCGGAGCCACGGAAGGTCCGCGACCACCGCTGCGTCGAGCGCCGGGAGCAGAGCCGCTTCGACTTCATCCACCCGAAGACCGCGAAGGTCGATCTCCAGCCGCACCGGGATCTCGGGGTGGTGCCCGGTATCGCTCCGATCCACGGAGCCGCGAGCTCGCTCCTCGGCGTCTTGTGCATCGGACTCCTCCGGTCCGACCGGTTCGATATCGGAATCCTTCGCTGTCAGGCGGAGGCCCTCGGCTTCGATGACCACGCGGCGGCCCCGGAGCTCTACGAGGCGACCCGTGCGTCGAGTGCCCCGGAGCCTGACGTCCATCCCCGGTTGAAGCGGGGGCGGAGGGGAGGTGTTGCCCGGAACCGGCTTCCGGTCTCGCGACTCGCGGATTCCCCGTTCGATAGCATCTCGAGCCTCGCGGGCCGCGTTCTCGGTCGTGCCGTCATCCCCAGTCGATGCGGCGGCCGCATAGCGGTCCTCCAGCCGCTCGATCGCGCGGTCCACGTCCTTTCGCGCTTCGAGCAGGTAACGCTCGGCCGCGTTGCGGGCGGCCGATTCCACCTCGACCTCGCGCCGTTGGAGCTCCGCCCAGCGCTTCGTCCACTGATTCTCCGTCTCCACCAAGCGTGCCGCACGGCTTCGCGTCGATTCCCGGGTGGCATCCAACTCGGCCTGTGCCGTCTCCAGATCGCGGAGCAAGTCGTCGATCGCGCGCACCTCGCCACTCAGCCGTTCGCGTGCCTCTTCGATAATCGCTCGCGGGAGTCCCAGCCGGGCCGCGATCTCGAGCGCGTAGCTCCGGCCGGGCCGATCTCGAACCAGCTGAAAAGTCGGCTCCAGGGCCACGGCATCGAACTCGAGCGAGGCGTTCACGATCTTGTGACTCTCCGCGGCCAACGCCTTCAGCGAGCCGAGGTGGGTGGTCACGGCCGTCAACCGGACCTGCCTGGCAAGTCGCTGCACGACCGCGCCTGCGAGCGCCCCGCCCTCGGCCGGATCGGTCGCACTCCCGATTTCGTCGATGAGAACCAGGGATGCCTCATCCGCCTCGCGCAGGATCATTTCGAGGTTGCTCACCTGGGCGCTGAAAGTCGACAGCGATGCCTCGATCGACTGCTCATCTCCGATGACCGCGAACACCGATCGGAAGAACGGCAGACGCGTGCCAGAGCCGACGGGAGGAATCACACCGCTCTGGCTGAGGATCGAGATGAGACCGATCGCCTTGAGCAGGACCGTCTTGCCTCCGGCGTTCGGGCCGCTGACCAGCAAGACCGACTCACCCTCACCCAGCTCGAGATCGAAGGGAACGACATCCTCCCCAGACGCAACCAGCAACGGATGCCTGCCCCGAACTACTCCATATGGGCTCGCCGCCGGTTCCCCCGCCAAGGTCGGGGCCGACCCACCGTGCGAGATGGCGAAGCGGGCGCGTGCCTGGAGACTGTCCAGCTCGCGCAGGGCCTCCAGCGTGTCCGTCAGGGACCGCGCGAGCGGACGCAACTCGTCGGTCAGTGAACGCAAGATCCGGTGGACCTCACGCGCCTCGCCGATCTCCAGCTCACGAATCTCGTTCATCGGCTCGATAGCCGCGGGCGGCTCCACGAACAGCGTTCGGCGAGTGGCCGATTCATCATGAACGATGCCCCCGACGGCACCCCGCCCTTCCCGCCGGATCGGCAGGCAATACCGACCGGCCCGCACCGTGATCGAGCCCTCCGGTACCTGAACTCGCTCCGGCAGCGAACGCGCGTACACCTCTAGTTGCCGGACGAGATCGGAGCGGCGTCCGCGTAGTGTCCGTCGAATCCGCCCCAGCTCGCGAGAAGCCGAATCGAGCACGTGGCCGGCCTCGTCGAACGTGCCAACCAGACGCTTCTCCAGTGACCGCTCCGAGGCGAGCCGCTCCACCCTGGGCTGGAGTCGAGGCAGATCCACGGCGGCCGCGCTGAGGTCGCGGCCTGCCAGTCGGGATGTGCGCAGAAGGACAGAGCACGCGATGAGGCTCTCGGCCTCCAATACGGAGCCTTCGATCCCGAGCTTAGCCAGCGTCTCCCGCAAATTGGGGATCGCGCCCAACGACCAGCCCGGGTTTCGCTCGAGCACTCCCTGCATCTCCGAGACGGACTCCAGGGCCGCCCGAGCCCTGCCCAGGCTCGGCTGCGGTGCCAGGTCGCGGATGTGCTCGGCACCGAGGTCGCTCCCCGCGTACGCCGCGATGCGGTCCAATACGCGGTCGACCTCGAGAACGATGCGGGTATGGGATCCGCAGGTTTTCCGGTCCTCACGCGGTGATCGAGGAGCGCTCCCCGTCAAAGGGTTCACGGACGTAACGGGCTCAGCCGGGGGGCCAGCCCATGAAGCGCCCACCGAGGACGTGCAGGTGTAGATGGGGCACGGTCTGGCCGCCGTCATCCCTGGTGTTGATCACCACCCGGTATCCTGACTCCGAGAGGCCCTCACGTCGAGCGATCTTGCGGCAGGCCAGCAGCAGCTCACCGGCGAGCTCGCGGCTCTCCGCGTTGAGGGCCTCCAGGCTCTCGACGTGGCGGCGAGGGATGACGAGCACATGCGTGGGCGCTTGTGCGTTGATGTCGCGGATGGCTATCCAGCCGGGTTCATCCTCGATGCGCTCCGCGTCGAGAGCACCCTCCACGATTCGGCAGAACAGACACTCGGTCATCTCTTTCCTCCAGGGCGTCACCGGGCGGGCGCGGACAATGCGGGCGTGCAGGATCGTCGGGCTGTCTCGGCGAGGGCGTTCGCCCGTCCTTCCAAGCCCGAAACGTACGTTCCGCCCGAGGCTCGTCGCCACCTGTCGAAGGAGAGGGGCTCCGATGGCAGGTAGGGTTTTCCTCGGCTTTGTGTGTCCCTATGTTCGCTCGCACGCCCTGATCGGCGGCGTACACGGAATGTCGCCGCGAGATCCACGAGAGCGTCCGTTCGCGACCGCATCTGGCGAGGGGATGACGACACCCGAAGACGACACGACACGCGAGGACGGCGCCCCCGACGAGCGCCCCGATCCTTCCGTTCCCGCTGGCTCGACCCAAGAGCCGGCGCGTGCACCGACCCCACTGAGCGCGTCCCCCGCCGACGAGGGTACCGGACGTCCGCGCATCGTGTCGGCCGAGCTCGATGTCGACCAACGGTCAAGCGCGATCATTCGCGTGGGCCTCCAAAGAGGTCGCCTGGAGACGGCCGCCGAAACCGAGGCCGTCGGGGAGGAAATGGTCGTACTCCGGCGGGCCGCGGAGGCGACGCTGGAGGCCCTACACGACATGCTGGGGCTACCCGGGCACTTCGACCTAGTAGGGGTCAAGCGAATCCTCGCGTTCGACTCGCCCGTGATCCTGGTGGGGCTGCGGATCGCGACCGGGCGCCCGCGGACGTTGATCGGGTGCGTGCCCGCCGGCGACAACCTGACGCGCGCGGTCGCCGAGGCGGTTCTGAACGCCACGAATCGACTGGTCGAAGCGCTCCCGAACGCCCAGACCGAGGGCGAGAGCTAGGGTGCGGCCGACGGCCCCCCCGGGTCTGACGGAGGCCGACCGATCCACCAGTCCCGCGCCCTATCCGGCACCAATCCGTCACGCACGGTGTTATGCGAAAGGCAAAAGCCGTCAGGTCAGAGGCTCGATGCCGACGGCAGGCGACGACCCGCACGCAGAACCCTACGAACCCCAGAGGCCTCATTGAGCGACACCACGATCAACGCGGAAGTCGCGGAGGAGCGCCGCGACGAAATGTCTGTCCCGACCTCCGCCGGCCCGGATGTGGACGAGCTGTCGGTCAACACGATCCGGACGCTGGCCATGGACGCGGTCCAGCAGGCGGGCTCCGGCCACCCCGGCACAGCCATGGCCCTGGCCCCCGTCGCCTACACACTCTGGATGCGACACATGCGGTACAATCCGGAGAACCCCCATTGGTTCAACCGCGACCGCTTCGTGCTCTCGGCTGGTCACGCCGCCATCCTCCAGTACGCGCTCCTGCACCTGACCGGATACGACCTCCCTCTGGAGGAGCTGCAGCGATTCCGTCAATCGGGCAGCATCACACCGGGCCACCCGGAGAATTTCCTCACGCCAGGAGTCGAGACCACTACAGGCCCGCTCGGACAGGGAGTGATGAACTCCGTCGGGATGGCCATTGCGGAGGCACACCTCGCGAAGCTGTTCAACCGCTCGGGACACGAGATCGTCGACCATCACACGTACGTCATCTGTGGCGACGGGGATGTAATGGAGGGAGCCTGTCACGAGGCCGCCTCGATCGCCGGTCATCTTGGCTTGGGCAAGCTCATCTGGTTGTACGACGACAACCGCATCACGATCGATGGCGACACCGGTCTCACCTTTTCCGAGGATGTGGCGAGTCGCTTCTCGGCGTACGGGTGGGACGTACAGAACGTGGGAGACCGGGCAAACGACCTGGACGCGCTCGATCGCGCGATTGCCGACGCGCGTGCGGAGCGGACGCGCCCCTCGTTGATCATCCTTCGCTCCCACATCGGGTACGGGGCGCCGGGTAAGCAGGACACCGCATCGGCGCACGGCGAGCCGCTCGGCGAAGATCAGATCGTTCTCGCGAAGCGATTCTACGGCTGGCCCGAGGACGCGAAGTTCTATGTGCCCGAGGAGGTTCGCGGGCACATGAGGGGACGGGTGCTGCGTGGCCGTGAGCTCGACGCCGACTGGAGTCGCCGCTTCGCATCCTACCGGACCGAGTTCCCGCAACTGGCGGTCGAGCTCGAAGCGCGCGTGGACGGCACGCTACCCGAAGGGTGGGACAGGGGCCTCCCGAGCTTCGAGCCCGAGGACGGTCCGATCGCGACCCGCGCGGCCTCCGGAAAGGTGCTCAACGGGATCGCAACGAGCGTGCCGTGGCTCTTCGGTGGCTCGGCAGACCTGACGGGCTCCAACAAGACCTGGATCCACACCTCGACAGCTTTCTCGAAGGAGGATCCCTCGGGCCGCAACCTGCACTGGGGGGTTCGAGAGCACGTGATGTGCTCCGCATCCAACGGAATGGCGCTGCACGGTGGCGTGCGTCCTTTCGCGGGCACGTTCTTCATCTTCAGCGATTACGCGCGCCCTGCCATACGGCTCGCCGCACTGATGAGATTGCCGGTGATCTACGTGCTCACGCACGATTCGATCGGCCTCGGGGGGGACGGACCCACCCACCAGCCGGTCGAACACCTGGCATCATTTCGTGCGATGCCCGGGCTGCGGATCATCCGGCCGGCGGATGCGAACGAGGTCGCGGAGGCCTGGCGCGTCGCGATCGAGCGGATCGAGGGTCCGACGATGCTCATCCTCAGCCGCCAGAAGCTCCCCGTCTCGGATCGGAAGCAGCTGGGGGACGCACGCGGGCTCCGTCAGGGTGCGTACATCCTGTCGAGCGAGAGCGGAGACGCTCCCGACGTCATCCTTCTCGCGACCGGTTCCGAGGTGCACCTGGCTCTCGAAGCGCAGGAGAAACTGGCCGAGGAGGACATCTCGGCGCGCGTCGTGAGCTTTCCCTCGTGGGAGCTCTTCCGTGACCAGTCGCAAGCCTACCGCGATGAGGTGCTTCCACCAAGCGTACGCGCGCGTGTGGCGATCGAGGCGGGCGCCCCCCTGGGGTGGACGGAGTGGACCGGAGATGGGGGCGAGATCCTGGCCATCCACCGGTTTGGCGCCAGCGGGTCATCGGACGACAATTACAGGAGCTACGGGCTCACTACCGAGCACCTGGTCGATCGTGTCATGCGTCTCGTCGGACGCGAACCCCTCGACGGCTGACAGCGACATGCATATTGCGATCGCCGCCGATCACGCCGGCTTCGAGTACAAACAGTTGATCGCCGAGCAGCTGCGCGCCGGTGGACACGAGGTCACCGACCACGGCACGCACGGTCCCGAGTCGGTGGACTATCCCGACTACGCCGCCCTCGTGGCGGAGGCGGTTAGCGAGGGGGTGGCCGAGCGAGGAATCCTCGTTTGTGGAAGTGCGGTCGGAGTCTGCGTGACGGCCAACAAGTTTCCCGCGGTCCGCGCGGGTGTCTGCCACGACACGTATTCGGCACGCCAGGGGGTCACCCACGACGATATGAACGTGCTCTGCTTGGGTGAGCGCGTGATCGGAATCGAGGTCGCTCGCGAGGTGGTTCGCGCGTTTCTCGGCGCACGTTTCAGCGACGAGCCTCGACACGCGAGACGTCTCGAGAAGATTCGCTCGATCGAACGACGCTTCCTCATACAATCAGAAAGCGCAGAGGGACATCGATGAACCCGCTTCTCCGGCTGCACGAGTACGGGCAGAGCTTCTGGCTGGATAACCTCACACGCGAGATGATCCAGAATGGCGAGCTCGAGCGCCGAATCACCCAAGAGGGTCTCCGGGGGATCACGTCGAACCCGGCCATCTTCAACAAGGCGATCTCGGGGGGTGAGGAGTACGACGAAGACATCGGTCGATTCGCCGCAGAAGGCCTTTCCGTCGAGGCGATCTATGAGCGACTGACGGTCGCCGATGTGGGTGCCGCGTGTGACCAGCTGCGACCGGTGTTCGAGACGTCGGGGGGCGTAGACGGTTATGTGAGTCTCGAGGTGTCTCCGCATCTGGCTCACGAAACAGACGCGACGTTCGATGAAGCCTGCCGGCTGTACGGGAAGGTCGACCGCCCGAACGTTCTGATCAAGATTCCGGGGACACCGGCAGGTGTGCCCGCGATCCGTCGCGCGCTGGTGGCGGGGGTGAATGTGAACGTCACCCTCCTGTTCGCTATCGAAGCATACGAGGCCGTGGCCGAGGCCTACCTGAGTGCGTTGGAGGAGCGACTCGCCAACGGCGACCAGGTCGATGACATGGCCTCTGTGGCCAGTTTCTTCCTGAGTCGGATAGACACCCTCACCGACCAGCAACTCGATGAGCTTCGTGATCGGCCGGGGTCCGAAGACGGCGCCATCGACGCGCTGTTGGGACAAGCCGCCGTGGCGAACGCCAAGCTTGCCTACCGCAGTTTCCTACACATTCTGGAGAGCGATCGCTGGCGACGCCTCGCGGATGCCGGCGCCCGACCTCAGCGGATGTTGTGGGCGAGCACGAGCACCAAGGACCCTGCCTATCGAGACGTAAGATACGTCGAGCCGCTGATCGGTCCGCACACGATCAACACGATGCCCGAGAGCACCATCTCGGCGTTCGAGGACCACGGTCAGGTCGCCGATACGGTGGCATCGGGTATCGATGAGGCGGTCCGGACCATGGCCGATCTGGAACAGGCAGGCATCGATTTCAAGGCCGTTACGGGACAGCTGCTGGAAGAGGGCGTGGCGAAGTTCATCCTTCCCTACGACGCCTTGCTGGAGAACCTCGCACAGCGGCGTGATGCCCTGTTCGCCGGTATTGCGATCGAAGCCGGTCACTGAGGAGCGCGAGCGGGGCGCCCTCGCGGAGCTTGCCACGGGCAAGCCCGCGCGCGGGTGTTCAGCGGCGTCTATCGGCATCGGCTACCCCAGCTCGGCGAGCGACGATGCCTGAGCCAGACACACCCGTCACCGCTCAGACCCGCACGATCCCGCCGACCATGGCGGGTGCGGGTTACCAGATCGTAACCCGCCCGGAATCGTTCGCCGCCACGGCTGCCGCCTTTGTGGGTCACAAGCTTCGGGCGATGAGCGATATGGAGACGATTTCGGTCGCGCTCTCCGGTGGGTCCACACCCGGTCCGGTCTATGAGCGGCTGGCGAGGGAGCCCGAGTTGCCCTGGGCTCGAATGCGAATCTTCTTCGCGGATGAGCGAGCCGTGCCCCCTGACGATCCGGCGAGCAACTACAAGCTCGCCGTCGATACGCTGTTGGCCCGTGTTCCGGTGAGCGCGGAGCGGGTGTATCGGATGGAAGCCGAACGACCCGACATCGATGTGGCGGCTGCGGCGTACGATCAACTGCTGCCGTCACGCCTGGACCTCCTCATCCTCGGCATCGGTGAAGATGGTCACACCGCCTCGCTCTTCCCCGGCGAGCCGGCCCTCTCCGAGAGGACGCGGCGCGTGCTTCCCGCGCGAGCCCCGACCGAACCGGTACAGCGAATGACGATTACACCCCCGGTCATTCAGCTGGCCCGGCTGGTCATCCTTCTAGCGAGTGGCAAGTCCAAGGCGGGTGCGATCCATAAGGCCTTCGCGGAAGGCGCGCGGCCCAGCCTGTGTCCAGCGCGTCTGGCTAGACGCGGGGTCTGGATTCTGGATCGGGATGCGATCGCCCAGCTCCCGAACAGGTGACGAGTCCCGAACAGGTGGCGAGCAGCATCAATCCGGAGTACGACACGGTCAGGTCCGTGCTCAAGCGGTGAAGGCCGCTTTCACCCGCTCCCAGAACCCGGGGTCATCGGTACGCGGCTCGGGCGGCTCCACCTCCACGTCGGCGAGCGCCTCCAGGGCCGTCCGTTGGTCGGAGCTCAAGTCGGTAGGCGTCCACACCAAAACGCGGACGAGTTGATCGCCGCGGCCGTTGCTTCTTAGATGAGGCATGCCCTTCGCACGCATCCGCAGTAGCTGGCCGCTCTGGATTCCGGGAGGGATCGTCAGCTCGGCCTCTCCGTCGATCGTGGGAACCTTGAGCTCGGCCCCGAGCGCGGCCTGGCTGAACGTAACGGGCAGGTCCGAGACGAGGTCATCGCCCCGCCGTTGAAATCGCTCGTCGGGCTCGACATCCACGCGAACGATGATGTCCCCTGGCGGCCCCCCGCGGACCCCATGGTTCCCTCGCCCACGCAGCTTCAGGTAGTCCTCGGAAGAAATGCCCGCCGGGACGTCGATCTTGATCTTCTTGTCTCGACGGACGCGGCCGGCCGCATCGCACGCGTCGCAAGGCCGCTCGATCCGGGTTCCCTCCCCGTGGCACTCGGGACAGGGCCGCACGCTAACGAACTGACCGAGCATGGATCTTTGAACCTGCCGAACCTCGCCCGCTCCTTGGCAGGTGGGGCACGTCCGGACGGCGGAACCGGGCTCCGAGCCCTTCCCCTCGCACCGGTCACACGTCTGCATGATCGGAACCCGGATCGTCCGTTGGACGCCGATCGCCGCCTCGGCGAGTGTAACCTTCACCGAGACTTTCAGACTGCTGCCGCGGCGCGGCTCCGAACGGGCTCGCTGTCCCCCGAACATGTCGCCCAAGCCACCGACGCCGAACTCCCGCATGAAGACTTCGAGGGCGTCGGCGAACCCACCAAAGCCTCCGAACGGGGCCCCGCCGGGACGGACGCCCGCCTCCCCGTAGCGGTCGTAGCGAGCCCGTTTCTCCGGGTCGCGTAGCACCTCGTACGCCTGTGTGACTTCCTTGAATCGCTCCTCCGCGTCCGTCTCTGCGTTGCGGTCGGGATGATACCGCATCGCTAGCTGACGGTACGCCTTCTTGATGACCTCGGCGTCCGCGGCGCGGGAGACCCCCAACGTCTCGTAGTAGTCCGTCCCCATCTATCGCCTTGACTCTTCGCGGTTCTGACGCACGCTTCGCGATTGGAGGTTCATGGTCATGGCCGCACCAGCTTCGACACCAACGCCGATGTGCAGTCCACGATCGCGACCACTCTGTCGTAGGGCATCCGGGTCGGTCCGATCACCCCGACCGTCCCTTGCAGACTCCCGACCGAGTAGTTGGCCGTAACGATGGTGAGCTCCTCCAACTCGGGCTGCCCGTGTTCGGTTCCGATCGTGACCTGAGGACCTTCCGCCCCCCCTCGTTCACCCAACACGGAAGCGAGCAGTTCCCTGCGTTCCGTCAGCGCGATCAGCGCGCGGAGCCTCTCGCCGGTGGTGAATTCCGGCTGTTCGGCGAGGGCAGCCGTGCTCCCTAAGTGGAGCTGACGCTCCTCGAGGGCCCACTCGAAGATCTCGGGGCCGCTCTGTACGAAGATGTTGACCAGATCCTCCGCCGACTGATCGTCGAACGTGAGGTCGCGCAGACGTTCACTCAGCGACTCCTGGATCTCGTGCAGAGTGCTTCCCGAGAGACGCTCGTTCAGCGCGCCGGCCACCGATTCCAGCGTCGGCCGTGGCACCGATGAAGCGAGATCCACATATACCGTACGTACGACTCCGGACTCCAGGGTCAGCACCATGAGCGCCTTTTCGGATGCTACGCGAACGAGTTCGAGTCGCTGGAGTGTCGCGGAGGCCAGCATCGGCCCAACGGCGAGCCCCAGCTCACCCGTCAGCAGGCTCAGGACCCGGGCCGCGCGGGCAACCAGCTGCTCCACGGCCGAGATTTGGGTGGATGAAAGCTCTTTCTCGATCTTGGCTCGTTGCCGGGACGGTACATGCGTGTGCCCCATCAAGGCATCTACGTAATAGCGGTACGCAAGGTCGGTCGGCATGCGACCCGCGGACCTATGTGGGTGCGCCAGGAACCCCTTCGATTCGAGGTCGGCCATGGTGTTTCGCACCGTCGCCGGGGACACGCCCAGGCTGTACTCGCGCGCGAGCCGCCGCGAGCCCGCGGGCGCTGCCGTACGGACATACGAGTCTATGACGGCCACCAGCACCGCCTTCTCTCTTTCCGTCAGCTTGGGGGGTCCCATCGTCGATTCAGCCTCGATTCTCACCGCTCGACGCGATCTCCGCCACGAGGGCGTCGAGTCGCAACCAACCCTCCGTCGTGGCCACGATTCGCCCGTGACGCCGCTCGAGCCAACCAGCCCGGATCCAGCGGTCGCGCGCGATCTCGAGCGCCGGGCGTGCCCAAATGGAATCCCGTTCCGGGAGCCCGCTCCGCGTGCGCAAGGACAGCCACAGGCGCTCCAGCTCGCGCTCCTCACCCGTGGGGTTCTCCCAACCCATCGTGACCGGGTCGCCGTCATGGATCGCCCCACGATACGCATCCCAGCGAAACACGTTCCACGACCGGACCGGTGGGAGGAAGCTGTGCGCAGAAGGTCCGATGCCAAGATAGGCGGCGCCATTCCAGTACTGCCAGTTGTGGACGGACTGCTCCCCCGGCCGGGCGAAGTTCGAGACCTCGTAGTGGGTGAAGCCGGCTCCCCGCAGGCTGGAGGCGAGATCGGCGTATTCCTTCGCATAACGGCGGGGGTCGGGGTACCGGATTCGCCCAAGCTCGATCCACCGGTGGAGGGGAGTGCGCCTCTCGACGGTCAACCCGTACGCGCTGACGTGGCCAACCCCGCTGGCGACAATGCCCCGGATCTCTCCCGGCCAGTCTCTGGTGACGTCCGCGGGAAGCCCGAAGATCAAATCCGCGCTGATGTGTTCGAATCCCGCGTCCGATGCGGTACGCAGAGCGCGCAACGCGCCACCCGCATCATGCAAGCGTCCGAGCCAGCCCAAGACGCGGTCGTCGAGGGATTGTACACCGAGGCTCAGACGGTTCACGCCCGCCTGCCGCCAGGTCTCCGCCGTCTTGCGGTCGAATGACGCGGGGTTCGCTTCGGCCGTCCACTCCAGGGCCTCTCTGTCGAGCCTGAACCAGCGCTCTATGAGGTCCGAGAGGTCTACCATCCCGTCGGGTCCCAGCAATGACGGGGTCCCGCCACCGACGAATATCGTGTCAAGTCCTGGTGAGGAGCCCCAGCCCTCGTTCGCGAACCTCTCCCTCAGTTCCGACTCCAGGCACTCGATCCATTCGCGGATCGGAGCGCGCCGCGCACGCTTCACCGAGAAATCGCAGTAGTGACATCGGTGCCGGCAGAAGGGGAAATGCACGTACAGGCTCCGAGGAGGGGACAGCTTGTCGCCGGTCGGAGGCGCAGGGCGCGGACTCTGCGGCTTCCCGCGCGGCGGTCTTCGAGTCGCTCCGCCGATCGTCACGCGAATCCGACTCGGCCTGCAGGCGGTTCTGCGCGAGCCCGCGAGCGCTCGAACTGTCCACCGGGTCTACTGACCAACCAACCATCCAACTCCAGCCGGCTGATCAGGGCGAGCGCCGCGCCCGGATCGAGAGCCGCACTTGCCGCCAGCTCGTCCGCGCCACAGGGGCCAGCTTCCAGCCGCTGAACCATGCGCCTCGCGGAGGGTCCCAACCCGGCCGCGACGGTCCCTCCGACGGTCGTGTCTCCAGAGCGCCCAGGCCGCGGATGGCCGAGGGCCTCGAGGACGTCATCCGCACTCGTCGCCAGACCCGCTCCGTCGCGGAGCAGCTCGTGGACCCCGATGCTCACGGCAGGGCCGACCGGGCCGGGTACGGCAAAGACTTCGCGGCCGAGGTCGAGCGCGTGCCCCGCCGTGTTGAGGGCGCCGCTGCGCCGACCCGCCTGCACGACGATCACGGCCTCCGCGAGTGCTGCGATGATCCGATTGCGTCGTGGGAAGCAGCCAGCCGCCGGCGGTTGCGACGGAGCGAACTCGCTCACGAGGGCGCCGCGGGCACGCATCTGACGGTACAGAGGCCGATTCTCGGCCGGGAACTCGTAGTCCAGTCCGGATCCGAGGACGCCGATCGATCCCCCACCCGCGTCCAAGGCGGCCCGGTGGGCTACCGCATCGATGCCGCGAGCCATCCCGCTGACCACCATCCAACCCCGCCGTGCGAGCCCCGTAGCGATCCGCTCGGCCAACGCGCAGCCGTAGGATGTGGCGGAGCGCGTTCCGACGACGGCTATGCAGCCTGGCCCGGTGAGCGCCCGATGACCTCGCGTGAAGAGGACCGAGGGGGGATCGGGCAAGTGCATAAGCGAGGGCGGGTAATCCGGCGCCCCGTACGTCAGTGTTTGAATGCCCTGCCGCGAGAGCTCGCGGAGGACGTTCGAACCGGCGGGGGTCAACGACGCGAGGGCATCCGCCACGCGAGCAGGCACACGTAGCCTCTCGGATCCTTCCGGTCCCTTGAGTGGGCGACCGCGGAACGCCTCGACGACGGCCCGGGCGGATCCGTGCCGGTCGATAAGATGCCGGATCGTCTTGGGACCGAGACCGGGTACCCGAAAGAGCGCCAGGGCCGAGCGGGCTTCGAGCGAGGCATCGGCTTCGACGGCCCGAGCGATCACGGTCGCCAGCGCTCCATTCCAGTGAAGAGGTCGTCCGCCTCCGCGGCCTGACTTCGCTCTTTCTCTGCTCGCACACGCTTCCACAGGCTCTCGCAGAGAGCCGGCAGCCCCTCACGGGTCACGGACGAGATCACGAACGTGCCCCACGCGTCGGGCGCATCTAGCTGGATCGCGCGCTCGTCGGGAGACACGAGGTCCGACTTCGTGACAAGAACACAATGGGGTATGCCGGCCAATGCCACCGCGTGTGAGCGAAGTTCGTTACGGAGGAGGTCGTACAGACCCTGGAGGTCCTCCGAGTCGATCGGCAGGAACAGGGCGAGGGTTCTGGTCCGCTCGATGTGGCGCAGGAACTGGGTGCCGAGCCCGCGACCCCCGTGAGCACCTTCGATGATACCGGGGATGTCCGCGATCACGAACGATCGTCCCTCGCTGAGACCTACGACTCCCAGGTTGGGCGACAGGGTCGTGAACGGATACTCGGCCACTTTCGGGCGGGCGGCCGAGACACTCGCCAGGAACGTCGATTTCCCGGCGTTGGGCTCGCCGACCAGACCTACGTCGGCGATCAACTTCAGCTCCAGGGTGATGCGCCGCTCCTCTCCCCACTCGCCCGGCTCCCACTCCCGCGGCGCTCGGTGCGTGGAGCTCGCGAACGAGGCGTTGCCCCGCCCGCCGCGACCGCCATGGACGACGACGAGCGCATCCCCCTCCGACAGGAGCTCGCCGAGTCGCGCACCCGTATCGGCGTCGTGCACGACAGTTCCGAGCGGGACGGGGAGTACCAGATCTTCCCCGGAGGCGCCTGTGCAATTTGAACCCTCGCCGTGGCCGGCGCGACCGGCCTGGTAGTTCTCGCGGTACCGATAGTCGAGCAGCGTGTCGAGTTCGACAGATGCCTTCAAGATCACGTCCCCGCCATCCCCACCATCGCCGCCGCTCGGTCCGCCGCGGGGGACCCCTCTCTCTCTCCGAAAGGCCACCGCGCCGGCGCCGCCGGCGCCGGCCTTCACCCGGATGCGTGCGAAGTCGACGAACAACTCGAGCTCCTCACGCGCTGCCAAAGCGCTCTCAGCCTGTCCCCGTCGGCAACCCGGGCGATCCGAGCGAGCCCCACCTCCAGCGCCTCCTCCACGCTCTCGGGTCGCGCCCCCACGTTCAGCGCGCCCAGCAGGTGAGAGTGAAGCTGTCGCTCGTGCTCCGCGGCACCCAGCAGAGCGACGATACATAGCTCCCGCGTGACCACATCCGTCGGCGGACGACTCAGGACCTTCCCGTACCCCTCTTCGACCATCCACCGATCCAGTGCTGGATGAAGCCGCTCGACATTGCGGCGAAGCCGTGCATACGCCCGACCATACACCCGTTCACACAGGGACTCGCCACGCTGTCTCCACTCCACCAGATCTCCGACGCCCTCCTCCTCGACGGCCGGCTTGTCGCTCATCTCTCGCCACGCCGTCATCGCGTTCAATACCGTCGGGAACCCGACGAAGAGGTACGCCTGGAGCAGTATCTCCTCCACGGTTCCTGGCTGTGCAACCTTCGCCGCGCGTCGGAGCTCGCCCTCGATCTGGGCCATTCGGCCACCGGGCAGCACCGCCGAGAGCTCGGTCAAGGCTCGTGTCTGTGGGTCGAGATCCCGCCTCATTCCACCGGGTCCATGGTTCAGATCTCCGGCTCCGCGACTGCCTCCAGGTAGCCGACGACATCGCAATGAGTGTTGTAGACCGGGGGCCGCCGGAGATCCGCGAGCAGTTCCAACTCGGCCGGTGCCAACAACTCCAGACATTCCAGCACTGCCAGGAGCGCGGGCGCCACGGCGCGCGTCGTGCCGTCGGTCACCTTAATCGCCGCCGCCCACCCCGTGTCGAGCGCCGCGACACAGAAGACGCCTTCGGCACCTTCCTTTGCGAGCACCCGGCCTCCGGTGCTGCGCATGAGTCGGGCGGAGAGCGCCTTCGATCCGGATATGAGATGTGGATGGCTTATCATCGCGCTTACAACGGAGAGGGGAGCGCCATTCCTGGCCCGAGCGAGGCGGGTGTATGCGTCCGCCATCCCGCGGAGAGACAGGCTCGGCGTCGGAACTCCACACCCATCCGCCGCCCATGCGAGCCTCTCAGGATCGGCCTTCAGCCAGCGCCGAAGCTCGGAGCGAATCCGAGCCTGAACCGGGTGATCATGTCTCTCGTAGCCCTCGGTGGCCCACCCGTGGTAGAGGGCTAACGCGAGCATACCCGCGTGCTTGCCGGAGCAGTTGTTGTGCAAACGATCCGGAGCCAGCGAGGCACATTCGAGGGCTCGAGCAGTCTCTTCATCGAACGGCCGGTGAGGGCCACACGCCAGAGCGTCCGGGTCGAGCCCGATGCGCGCGAGCAGGTCAGCCACTCGCCCGACGTGGTCGGCCGTACCGTGATGAGAGGCACTGCAGAGCGCGAGCTCCTCGGACGTGAACCCGAAATGATCCGCCGCACCGTCTACAAGCAACGGCAATGTCTGAAACGGTTTCATCGAGGAGCGCCAGAAAGCCGAATAGTCCGGATCCCCAAAGCGCTGTTCGACCCCGCCTTCGAGTCCCACCACCACGCCGTGCACCTCGTGCACCGACTCGATCCGTTCCCCACGAGTGACCCGAACTCGGATAGGCGTCACGAGGCCTCCCCCTGCACGACTCGAGACCCGGAGCCACACTCCCCCCGGCCTGCGGGCCGGGGAGCGCGCGGGACGGTGGCACCTTGAAGCCGGCCGAGAACACCCAACGCCTCCAGCATCCGACCGGTGGCGCTGCCTGAATCCACATCCTCGGCGAGCCGCACCAGTTGGTCCGGCTCGTCAACGTCGTACCAGCTCGGCAATTCGACATGGCAAAGCTCGAGCTCTTCCACCCGCCGTCGGGTCTGGGCCAGCACCCCTGGCGTCGACCAGGCGATACCATCGAACAGCCCGGCCGCCCGGGGCCAAGCGCGCCGTCTCAAGCCCACCCCGTAATAGCCCCCATCCGAGGTCGGGCCAAGCACGAGGTGCGCTCCTTTCAACGCCTCGAACCCTTGCTCGACGTAGGAGGCCGGGAGAGTGGGATGATCGCTGCCGATGATGAGCACATGCTCTGCCCCCTCAGCGAACGCGGAGTCGAACGCTCCCCGCATCCGGTCACCCAAATCTCCGCTCGGCTGCCCGCGGACCGAGAAGTCGGTGTATCTCTCTTCCAAGCTCCCAAGTCCGTCCGAGTGCCGGACGACCCAGAGCTCACGCGCGACTTCACCGATCTGCCGTGCCACATGGACCGTGTCGTCCAGGAAAGCCCCGTACAGCCTGGCGGCACCCGCCTTCCCCAGCATCGGGATCAGTCGAGTCTTGACCTGTCCGGCACGCGGCAGCTTCGCGAACACCACCAACGTGCGCGTCGAGCGGCGGCTATTGCCGCCGGCAGACCGTCCGGGAACTACGGGTTTCGTCATGACCTGCTGCGAAATCGGTTCCTACCGGGAACACCCGCCCGGGCGCGCGGTGAGCAACGAAAAGCCCTCCCACGCGTTGTGCGTCGGAGGGCGTGAGACATCGGGTGCGGAGGCGGCTACCGCGTCCTGATCCAGATCACTCCGCCCTGCCACCCCGGGCGGCGAAACTCGGGTGGCACCATGCTGGCGCGCCATAACTCGATCACCGCGATTTGTCCGGCGGGGAGCCGCCGCAGGACCGTGATCGGATCGTTCATGTTCTGATCGCCGTCGACGATCAGGATGGGTGCCGAGTAATTCTGTCGGTCGAGACCGTTGAGATCCGCCCCACCGCGAAACGCGATCCGATCCTCTACCAGGATCAATTCGCGGTGGTGAGTGAGTATCTCGAACGCCGTCTCGTATGTGCTCTCCCGGACCTCACCGGGAAAGATGGACAGGCGGGTGAAGGTGTGCCCCCCTCCGCTACCGCAGGCCGCAACGGCGATAGGCCCGAACGTCACGGCGCACATCGCGAGCAGGGTGCGTCGATGCAGAAGCCTCATCCCAGGTCTCCCGAGGTTCTGAAGTCGGGCGGCCCACTCCGTGGACCCGCCGCCCGACCACATCCTTAGTTCGACTCGGGGGGTGCTGCAACCGCTTCCTGCTCCATCTCGGCCGTGACGAGAGAGAGCAACGCCTCTGGGGTGTCCGCCTGCCGGAGCAGGCGCAGAGCCTCCCGAACCTGGCTATCGCGCACGAGGCGCGCCTCCTGCTGTGCCACCTCACCGAGCGCGGCGCCGGCGACCTCGACCCCGAGCAGCCAATCCACGTACCCTACCGATTGGTCGAACAGGTCGCGATCCAAAGCCGCTCCCTCTTCGATCATCTGGTCGAAGTACCCTCTCCGCATCTCGCGCGTTACGGGGAAGCCCTTCCGCAGGTTCGGATGATCCTTGGCCCACTTGACCGCCCAGCGGAACGCCGCGTCTCGCGGAATGACACCGGCGGTCACGACGGCACGGCGAAACGCCTGCTCCTGCGTCGTGAGCGTGTCAGGCATGACAACCACATCGGGTGTGATTCCGCCGCCCCCGTACACGGAGCGCCCGGCGTCCGTCTGAAATACCTCGCGCTCGGTGTCGTCGGGCTCCGCGACGGCGACGGGCTCGCCACTTACGGTTATGGCGCTGGCCACCAGGCCACGCATCGCCCCGTCATGGTCGAAGTCCTTCTGGATCGAACGTCCGACCGGGGTATACCAGCGGGCCGTCGTGATCTTGATATGGTTGCCGCCCGAGAGGCCGTACACCGTTTGAACGGAGCCCTTCCCGTACGTCATCGTGCCCACGATCAGGGCTCGGTCGTGATCCTGAAGAGCCCCGGCGACGATCTCGGAGGCGGACGCGCTCCACTCATTGACCAGCACCACCAGTGGCACGCCTTCGTATCGCTGTGCGGATGGTGCGCGATAGGTGTAGTTCTGGTCGGGGAGGCGTGAACGTGTCTCCACCACCTCCATGCCCCGATCCAGGAACAGATCGGTGACCGAGATGCCCTCCTCGAGCAGCCCACCCGGGTTCAGGCGCAGATCGAGCACGATGGATCGGGAGCCTCCCTCGAGGAGTGCATCGATCGCGTCGACCAGTTCCTCCTGCGCCTCGCGGCTGAAGCCGTTCAGCCTCACGTAGCCGACACCATCCTCGAGCGGGAACGACTGCACTTGCACGACGTGGATCTCGTCACGAACGATCCGGAAGCGTAGCGGCTGATCGAGGCCCACCCGGGCGATGCCGATGTTCACCGGGCTCCCCTTCGGTCCCCGCAGAACCTGAACCGCCTTGTCGGGTGTCCAGTTCTCCGCCGACTCGCCCTCGACCTCGATGATTCGATCGCCGATTACGAGACCCTCGCGCTCAGCCGGCGTGCCCGGCAAGACCGCCACGACCGTGATCCAACCCCGCTTCTCATCGATTCGGATTCCCAGCCCACCGTAGTTTCCGGTGGTGCTGTACCTGATGTCCTCCCAGGCATCACGGTCGAGAAACGACGTGTACGGATCGCCGATCTCGCGAAGCATCCCATCGATCGCCATCTGATAGAGATCGGAGGGCTCGATCTCGTCGACGAAGCGGTCACTGATGAGGCGGTGCACCTCGTCCAAGAGGCGCTCGCTCTCGACCACGTTCACACCGGGCCCCTGATTGAGCAGCCAGCCGCCGCTGGTGAGCGATATGACGCCCACGACGAGTGCGGTTGTCCACGGTCGCTCGAATCTCATCGGTCCTCCGTATCGAGTGTGAACTGGGCCGAAGCCATCCTGCGGAGCGGCACATTCCGGGCCATCCTACCCGATCGCGCCTGGCACCGCGAACGAACTAATGTCGTAACCCCACGTCGTCTCCGAAAGTTTCACCGATCAACCGGCTCAAGGACTACGAGGTGTGGCGAGTTCTCCACACGTCGGCGATCGGCCGCCAGGCCTACGTCCCCGGCCCGAACTGATCGGGGAAGCGCGCCAACAACGTCTCGAGCAACGTAGCGGTGACACCTTCCGGCGACCCGCTCGCGTCGATCAGGATGATCCTGTCGCTGGACTCCGCAAGTTCGTGATATCCCTGCCTGACTCGCTCCATGAACGCTGCGCCCTCGCGCTCGATGCGGTCCGGATCGAAGCCCGCCTCGCGCTTTCGAGCCAGTCCCACCTCGACCGGCAGGTCGAGCACTAGATAGAGATCCGGTTCGAGCCCCCCGGTGGCATGCCGGGTGATCGCCTCCACGACGCCCAGATCCACTCCCCTTCCATACCCCTGATACGCACGGCTCGAGAGCTCGAATCGATCCGTCACGACGACCTCTCCTCTGGCGAGCGCCGGCCGGATGACCTCCTCTACGTGTGCTGCACGAGCGGCGGAAACAAGGAGTAGCTCGGTCAGCCCGCCGATGGCGATGTCCGGGTGTCCCTTGAGCAGGTGCTCGCGGATCACTTCACCGATCGGGGTTCCACCGGGCTCACGGGTAAAACGGTTCGGCACCTTCCTCGCATCGAGGTGCGATGCCAGGCGGGACATCTGAATCGACTTGCCGGCGGCCTCGGGACCCTCGAGGGCCAGGAAGAGCCCCGGGAGGTTCGGTCGTTCCTGCTCGGAGCTGCTCATCCCGGTCCGCACCGCGCCCCGCCGCGGTCCTTCGGCACCCGGCCAGACCGACTAGTCGTAGTACTCGACACCGAGGTGCGTGATCTGCTCCTCTCCCATCAGCCACCGCAGGGTGTTCTTGAGCTTCCAGTGCTGGATGAAGATGTCGTGCTCCGGGTACAGCTCGGGCGCGACCTGGGGACTCTTGAAGTAGAAGGAGAGCCATTCTTGAATCCCCGAAAGACCCGCGCGCTGTGCGAGATCGAGAAAGAGTGCGAGGTCGAGGACGATCGGGGCGGCCAAGATCGAGTCCCGACACAGGAAGTCGATCTTGATCTGCATCGGGTAGCCCATCCACCCGAAGATGTCGATGTTGTCCCACCCCTCCTTGTTGTCCCCACGCGGAGGGTAGTAGTTGATTCGCACCTTGTGATAGATGTCCCCATACAGCTCGGGGTACATGTCGGGCTGTAGGATGTACTCGAGCACCCCCAGCTTCGACTCCTCCTTCGTCTTGAAGCTCTCGGGGTCGTCCAGCACCTCGCCGTCGCGGTTCCCGAGGATGTTCGTCGAGAACCACCCCTGGAGGCCCAGCATGCGGGCCTTGAGACCTGGAGCCAGGATGGTCTTCATGAGGGTTTGACCCGTCTTGAAGTCCTTGCCGGCGACCGGGACACCTCGCTCATGCGCCAGCTCTCTGAGGGCGGGGACGTCGACGGTGAGATTCGGGGCGCCGTTGGCGAACGGCACACCCTCCTGAATAGCGGCGTACGCGTACAGCATCGAGGGCGCGATCGCCTCGTCGTCGTTCTCCATGGCCTGCTCGAACGCCTCCAACGACTCATGCACCTCGTGAGGCTGCATGAAGATCTCCGTCGAGGCACACCACACCATCACCATCCGAGCGCAACCGGAGGCTGACTGGAAATCTCGGATGTCCTGTCGCAGCTGCTCCGCGAGATCGCGCTTGTTCCTACCGGACTTCACGTTAGGACCGTCGAGCTTCTTCACGTACTGCTTGTCGAACACCGCGGGCATGGGCTGGATCGAGCGGAGAAACTCCTCCGAAGGTCCGATCGCCTCCGGCCGCAGCACACCGCAAACCTCCGCGGACCGGTACGCGTCGTCCGGAATCGGATCCCACGCCCCGAACACCAGGTCATCGAGCTCGGCCAGAGGCACGAACTCCCGAACGAGGGGAACCCGTGACTCGGTTCGCTTCCCGAGCCTGATCGTGTTCATCTGGGTCACCGAGCCAAACGGTTTCGCTCGCCCTCGCCGAATGGCCTCCACGCCAGCCACGAAGGTCGTGGACACCGCCCCCAAGCCGACCAGGAGAACACC
>JBDHHV010000006.1:0-48731 GCA_039589195.1 Gemmatimonadota bacterium
GGGCCTTCGACCACGATCCTGAAACGCTCCTCATCGAGGGGGCCGATACCGTGCTCGAGCCGCTCCTCGATCTCGAGCCAGGTCGCCTCGTAGAACTGCCGGCACTCGGGGAGCCCACGCAGGACGTACAGCGGGGCCATGAAGAACACGGCTTCGAAGTAGGCGTCGAACGGCGACGGACGGTGTTTTCCACTCTCCAGGATGCGCGCCCACATGTCCTCGGCGACTACGCTGTCCTCCAACATCCGGCCGTGTGCCTCGTGATCGTACGAACGGCCTGCGATCTCCTCGAGGCGTGGGATCAGCTCCTCCAGTTGTCCGGCGACGTACGCTACATCATCGGTCGCGAAGTCTTGCGCCTCGCGGTCCCATCGCCGCTGGTACGGAACGTCGAGCATGATGAGCGGTGCCTCGTACATCTCGGCCAGGGCCTCGAACCACTTGATGTAGGTGCGGCAGCCCGCGTAGTTGCACAGGAGCACGTCGGGCTTGGGAAGCTGCCCGAGCGGCGATGCGCTGCTCGTCTGCGCGAGCCCGATGTCGTTCTTCACGTACCCGCACACGTCGGGTGAGTATCCGAGGTCCTCGGCGGCTCCGATGAAAGTCCCGGCCATCCGCTTGATTCCGCATTGGAGCGCGGTGACCTCGGGAAACACGAGGTTGAATCCGAAGGCGCGCAGGTACTCGGCGATGTTCCCGGAGATGAAGACGTAGGCCACCTTCTCGCCGCGCTCGGGCGCCGAGTTCAGCCGACTGAAGTACTCTTGCAGGAGCTCCTTCTGGAGCTGGCGGCCGGTGCCCTGGTGGAGATACTCGGAGTGTTGGGTCATGGCTGCTCCCCGGCTGCTTCCGCGGCACTCGAGGCCGCCGACGAAGCCTGCCCCGGCGCGTCCGGATCGGGCTCGTCATCGTAGAACAAGACGGACTCCACGAACGTCTCTACCTGCGTCTGGATCGCGTCGAACAGACCGGCCTTTTCTTCGAACTCGAACGTCACGTAAGGGAGGGAATGGCGCTCGACCTCGTCCTTGAGCAGGACGTAGTCGTACAGGGCCGGCTCGCAGAACTTGGCCGAGGCGAAGATCACGCCGTCGGCCTCGGCCCGGTCCAGCTTCTCCCCGAAGGCTTCCACACGTCGTTGGCGCCCCACGTAGTGCACGGCGCAGTCCGGGGCCTGCTCGAGGAATGCACCTGCCATCGCGTCCAGCGGGTCATCGGTATTCGCCGGGATGTCCTCGCTGTACCACCGGTGGCCTAGCAGGATGTCATCGTCGAGCACATAACAGCCGGCCTGTTCGATCATCTCGATCATTTCCACCGGCATCTGTTCGCAGAACGCCCCGTCCAGGACCACCCGCACGGCGTCGCGTCGCGCCGCATCCCTCGCCACCGCCTCGGCCAGTGCCCGTGCGAGCATCTCGCTGTGCGTGTCTCGGCGCATGAAACCACCGGCCCGGAACAGCCGGTACGTCTCGCCGAGGGTCAGCTTCTCGGGGTGCTCGCGCCGCAGCGTACGGAGCGCCCGCATCAGCCGGCGATTCTCGTTGTAGATGTCGAGCGAGTCGTTGAGCTCGGCGATCGACACCGCCGATCCGCGCAGCTCCTCCAGGCCGTCCAGGATCCGCGCGAACTCCGAGCGCAGGTACGCGCGTGCGTTGATGGAGTCGGCATGCTCGGGCCAATGGCAGTACGCGACGAACTGCTCTGGGAAGTTTCTCTTCCAGATGCTCGACAGATTCCGCGCGACGTCGCAGATCGACGGGAACATGAACCCGTCCACCATCTTCAGCCGCTCGGTGAGGCCGAGCTCGAGCGTGCTCTTGCAGATCGAGCACACGAAGCTCTGAATCCGGGCGTCCGCGTACTCGATCTCCGCGATGTGTCCCCCGCCGAACACGTGAGCCGGAAGGAAACCGGCGGCGTGGACGAGCTCTTCGGGCGTGTAGACGGGGAAGCAACCGATCACGCGTTTGTGGGGTCCGGAGTCCTTGTACGCATGGAGAGCTGACAGATCCGGGTCGAGGAACGTCCGCTCACTGAGCGTGCCCAACTGGTCCAGCACGGGTGTCGCCGCATCGACCCACGCATCCGCCACGGTCGCCGTGCTCATCGTCCCGCCCACTCGGGTGTGCGCTTCTCCATGAACGCCTGAAGGCCTTCGAGTGCATCCCTTGTGGCCATTACCTCATCCAGATAGAGACGTCCCGCGAGGTCCAGCGCTCGGGCGCGAGTCTCGTTCTCTGCATCGCGGACCGCGCGCTTGGCGAGCCGCAAGGCCGCCGGACTGTTGCAGGCAACGCGACTCGCCAGGGCGAGAACGGCGCCCTCGAGCTCGTCATCGGGCACGACCGACCGCACCAGGCCAAGACGGTGGGCCTCCTCCGCCGCGATCGAGTCACCCGTGAACAACATCTCGTCTGCGGCCGACCCGAGACCGAGACGTGGGAGGAGCGCACAGGCGGCCGGTGCGATCACGCCCAGCCGGATTTCGGGCTGTCCGAAAACGGCGCTCTCGCCCGCGAGAATGAGATCTGCCGCCTGCACCAGCTCGAACCCGCCACCCAGGCACCGCCCCTGAACCGCCGCCAACACCGGGGTGGGAAACGAGTCCAGCGCCCCGATCGTCTCGATGAACTCGGGGATGAGCTCCGAATGCTCGGGAGGCAGGTGTTCCTTCACATCGGCGCCCGCCGAGAAGTGCTCCCCGGCGGCCGCCAGAACGAGCGCGCCCAGCGACTCATCGGTCGCGAGCTCCGCGAGGGCCTTCCTCAGCCTCCCCAGAAGCTCGCGAGACAGAATGTTGAGCGGCGGGTCGTTCAACGTCACCCGACCCACGCCGGCGCTGGTCGAGACGAGGAGCGGTGGGCTCATCCCACACCCCCGCCGGGAGACGCCGCGCTGGCCGCCGTTTCGCCTTCACCCCCATCCTCGGCCGGGGTCGACCCCAATTCGGCGCCGCAGACTCCACAAAACGAGTGGCCCGCCGGGAGGCTCGGGGTCTCGCAACTCGGACAGGTCACGGTCGGTGGGCCCCACACCGACTCGGCCGCTTCGCCCTGCGCCGCACGCTGCCGCACGAGGTCGTACCTCGGGGCGCGCTTCTCCACGAACGCCTGCATGCCTTCGAGCGGCTCCCAGCACGCGTAATGAAGCGCGAGCCAGTCCTGCGCGTGGCGTACCGTCGAGCTCCAGGCGAAGTCCTTGAGGAAATTCACCTGCTGCTTCGTGTAACGGGAGCACTCGGGGAAGGAGGCCAACAACCGCTTCGCGAGGTCGGACACGAACTCGTCGAGTCGCGACAGGTCGAGGGAATAACCCTCCTCTCCCTTGTACGCCTTCCGGATCTCCTCCGGTGCCGCCGCCTCGATCCACTCATCTCCTCGACGGACGGACGGCACGACCCAATTCACCAGGCCCCAATCCAGTGCCTTCCGTGCCGGGATCTCCTCGTTCAGGTAGAGGATCTCCCGCGCCCGCTTGTCGCCCACCACGAGGGGCAGCCACTGGGTGGAGCCGCCGCACGCCACCGAGCCCACGTGTGACCCGACCTGCTTCACGTACGTGTGGTCGGCGATCACCGAGAGATCGCACGCGAGCTGGCTCTCGTTCCCTCCACCCACGGCCATCCCGTTGATTCGCGCTACGACGGGCTTGCCGGTATTCAGGATGCTCTCGATATAGGCGCGGAAGAGCGCCATGTACTTCCAGTAGTCCCTTGGCGTGCGGATGTAGAGGTCGGCGTACTCCTTCACGTCGCCGCCCGTACAGAAGGCGCGATCCCCGGCCCCCGTGTACACGATGACCCCGACGCCGTCGTCGAAGGAAGCATCCCGGAACGCGGAGGCGAGCTCCTCCAGCGCGGGCGTAGAATACGCGTTGTATCGGTGTGGCCGGTTGATGGTGATGCGGGCCACTCCGTCACTCTTCTCGTAGTCGATCTCTTGAAAGCCGAACGAGTCGGCGGGCCGCGACTCGAAAGCGCGACCCGAGGACAAATCTCTCGCGGTAATCATGCTTCACCCCGATCGGGTTTCTTGGAAGGTGGAGCACCCCCGGTGGGGGTGCGTGGAGCCGGTCGAAGGGCCAGGCCGCCCGAGCGCTGAGCGTTCCACCACCAGGCGATGACGAGCGCGAGCGCCGTTGTCCGGAGCAGCAGCCCCCCGGTACCGGAGACCCCGAGCGTCTCGGCCATGCTCGGGGCCGCGAACCAGTAGTAGAGCCCCGCCGCCAACGCGGCGAGTGTGGGCAGGACCCGCGTGGACGGGAGGTCGAGCGCTCGGACCGCGAGGGCCACGAACAGGTAGCTCGCCCCCGCGAGCATCAGGGCCCCCAGGTAGATGGCTCCCGCCGACGCCGGCGAGGCATCGATCGCCATGAAGTACGCCAGGACAAACCCCGGGAACGCGGCCGAGAACAGCCCGAACGGAGTTCTCAGCCACGCCGACGAGGCTCGGGTGCGACCGAGCAGTTGCGGAATCGACTTGTGCGCCGACAGGTCGATGCACGCCGAAGAGCAATGTGTGCAGGTCGGGCAGCGCGCGTTTCCGATCCTGAGCAACGGACTCTGGCCGTACAGACGCTCGACCGGGAGGATCGGACAGAACGCGTTGCAGAATCCCGCCTTCATGTCGAAGGTGGCGCCCATCAAGAGCGCCACGATCGCGACCAGGACGATGGTGGCGGCCAGCACGGGTCCGTCGGTGTTGAACAGGAAGCGACGCGCCGGGACAAGGACTGCCAGGAGAAGGATGCCCAGGATCGCGGTCGTGACCTCCAGCCGTGCGCGCGGTGCGCTCCGACGTCCCGGCCGGTTCGTGAGCTGGTTGAGGGTCGCCAGCGGACAGCTGTTGCGCCACAGCATCGGACTGACGAGCAGGGTGGCGGGTATGAGTGGGATGATGATGTTCCAAAGCACGGCGAGCGAGATCGTCGGGCGGACGACGAGACCCCCGAGGAGCGCCAGGGTGGCCGCCAGGCCGATCCACTGCACGACCTGCCAGAGCCGCCGCGCGTTCGAGCCCGCGGTGTACGCCGCCACTCAGGTCTCCGGGAGCTCCGCGGGCCGACCGAGGCCGCCCACGAGATAGTCGATGAAACGGGCGGCCAGCTCGGGGGCGGGCAGCGACCCCTGTGGGTCGTACCAGTGCGCGATCCAGTTGATCGCACCCAGGATCGCGAAGGCGCCGATCTTCGGGTCCACCGGACGAAACTCTGCCGCTCGGACCCCGTCCTGGATGATCTGCCGCACCCGGTGCTCGTATCGGTCGCGATCCGCCACGACCTCCTCCCGGTGAGTGCCCGAGAGCGCCGAGACCTCGAAGGCGAGCGAGGAGCCCTGGAGAGTCTCCGTCATCACGCGAACGTGTGCGCGGACGACGTACCCGAGCCGCTCTTCCGCGGTCTCGTATCGCTCCAGTGCCTCATCCACCGCGGCCTGAAGCTCCGTGAGCGATCGTCGGTGGCACTCGTAAAGGATGGCTTCCTTGTCCGGGAAGTAATGGTAGAGCGCGGATTTTCGGAGGCCCAGCCGACCGGCGATCTCTTCCAGCGTCGTCCCGTGGTACCCGCGCTCTCGGAAGGCCCGGAGGGCGGACTGCAGGATCTCATCGCGTCGACGCCGGCGCTTCCGTTCGACGTGAGGGGAAGGTGTTGACGGGGCGGACTGAACTCCAGAGCCTGCCATGCGCACCCAGTCCAGAGAAAGTTGAACGTCAGGTCAAAATTCTACCGGACGCAGGTATAATTGTCAAACCCTTTCAGACAAGGGACGCTATGGCGCCTACTATCAGCCTTGCAGCCAGACAGTCAGAACCTATGCGGGTATACCGGATAAAGCGGTAGACAACACCGCAATCGGCGGCGAAACGGGCGCGAGGATGCTACCTTAAATGATGCTCTACGGGAGTGGTAGTGAGTACGCGATTCGCGCCCTGACGTACCTCGCCCAGCAGCCGCCGGGGCAGCTGACGCTGTTGAGCGACATCACCAAGACCCAGGATCTGCCGCCGGCGTTTCTCGGCAAGATCCTCAAGGAGTTGGTGCGTGCCGGGATTCTACGGTCCGCCCGCGGACCGACCGGCGGGTACGCTCTGACGTATCCGCCCGAGGAGATCACCCTTCTTCGCGTGAAGGAGATTCTCGAGGGGACGGCGAGCCTCGATCGCTGCGCCGTCGGTCTGGACCCGTGTACGGATGACACGCCGTGCCCGCTACACGAAACCTTCAAACCACTCCGGCGGGCCATCCGTGACTACCTGACCGAGACCACGATCGCCGATGTCTCCCGGGGCTTTTGGGAGAAGCAGGCGCGGCTGGCCGAGCAGGGCCTGCGGGCCTCCGCACCCGAAGGCGGATAGCCTCCAGGAGCCATTGAAGCCTCACGGGCGCCGCTACATCGGTTCGAATCGGGCCGTGAAGTGGCGAAGGAACGGGGGCTCCTCCGTGATGCGGTATCCCGGAAGCACGTCACGACGCCGCGCTACGCTCAGAATGGTATCGACGACGTAGTCGATGTGGCTTTTCGTGTACACACGACGCGGAATGGCCAGACGAACCAGTTCGTGCCGCGCCGGCTCGAACTCACCGGTCTCCGGGTCGGTCCGCCCGAACATCACGCTTCCGATCTCCACCGCCCGAACCCCGCCCTCCCGGTACAACTCCACGACGAATGAGATGCCGGGAAGCTCCGCGGCGGACAGGTGCGGGCAAAAGGCGCCCGCATCCACGTAGATCGCGTGCGCGCCGGGCGGCTGGATGATCGGCACTCCCCCGGCCGCGATATGTTCTCCGAGGTACGCGCTCGACGTGATCCGGTACCGCTGGTAGTCGGGCTCCAGCGCCTCGTACAGGCCGACGGCGATCGCCTCGAGATCGCGTCCGGCCAGACCGCCGTACGTGGGGAAGCCCTCCGTCAGGATGAGGAGGTCGCGCTCCTGCGAGGCCAACCGGTCGTCGTTGGTGGCCAGAAATCCACCGATGTTGGCGAGACCGTCCTTCTTGGCCGACATCGTGCACCCGTCGGCGTGCGAGAACATCTCCCGGGCGATGTCGATCAGCGGTACGTCCGCGTACCCACCCTCGCGCTGCTGGATCATGAACGCGTTCTCGGCAAATCGGCAGGCGTCGATGTAGAGTGGGACTTCGTGGCGATGGCAGAGCTCCGCGGTACTCCGGATGTTCGCCATCGAGACCGGCTGTCCTCCCCCCGTGTTGTTGGTCACCGTCAGCATCACCAGTGGAATTGCAGACGCTCCACGCTCTTCAAGCGTCCGCTCGAGAGCCTCCAGGTCGATGTTCCCCTTGAAGGGACGAGGCTCGGAGATCGGCTCCGCTTCGGGGCACGGGAGGTCGATTGCCGAGGCCCCGAGAAACTCGATGTTCGCGCGCGTGGTGTCGAAGTGGCTGTTGTTGGGAACCGTCTGACCCGGCTCGCACACGACGGAGAACAGTATTCGCTCCGCGGCTCGTCCCTGGTGAGTCGGGATGACGTGCTTGAAGCCGAAGATGTCTTGTACCGCCCGTTCGAAGCGGAAGTAGCTCTCGCTCCCCGCATAGGATTCATCACCTCGCATGACGGCCGACCACTGCTGAGCGCTCATCGCGCCCGTTCCACTGTCCGTCAACAGATCGATGAGCACGTCCCGGGCGTGCAAGCGGAAGACGTTGTAGCCGGCGTCCGCGATGTGGCGCTCCCGCTCCTCGCGGGTCGTCAGCCGGATCGGCTCGACGGTCTTGATGCGAAAGGGTTCGATGATTCGCATGGCCTCCGCTCCAGATTCATCCAGGCCGAGTGGTGGGACGACGACCGGTCGCGTGCATCGGGTCGCCGGGTCCACGGCCCGTCCGCCCTATTCGCCGGGGGGTGCTCGACCGGAGATTCATGATTTACGTATCCTAATGCCTTCAAACGCGCATCGCCCGGGCGGCCGTGCCGGGTGCCTGGCCGTGCTGGCAGCCGTCCCCCTCCTCCCGTATTCTCGGGGCTTCGCCGCGCGCGTGGCGGGCCGAGGTGTCCCGCGACCCGTGCGACGCTTGAGGGGAATCTCCCGACACGCCACATGGGACAGATCACCACGCCTGTCTCCGCCGATCGCCGACAGACCGGGACTTGCTTCCACCGGTTAGGTTGCGGTTGGGCAAAAATGGCCCAGGGCCCTACTGTAAGGGCAAGTCGTCTCGCCGTCGGGGGCAATTCGTCCCGAGGCGGGACTCCGGTTGACCGGCGGGAGTGCCGGGCAACACGAAGCGATGACAGGTACTGAGGAGCCAGGTCATGAGTCGAATAGATACCAGTTCTCGGTGCTCGACGCGTCCGGGCGCGCTGCCACGAATCGGCCTCGGAGGGCTGGTGGCGGCGCTACTCGCGACGCTGCTCGCGAACCCGGTCGACTTGGCCGCGCAGCAACGGAGGGGGCAGCCCGCGGATACCGTCGCGACGGACAGCACGAAGGTGCCTCCGGTTCGGGTGAGACCCATCAACGTCACCGTCACGCGCTCACCCAAGGAGGTATTCGAGACCGCCGCTCCGGTTGCGGTGCTCGACTCGTTGGTCATCCGCGAGCGCACGCCCAACACGGCCGCGGACCTGCTCCGCGACCTGCCCGGTCTGGATGTGAACGGAGCCGGCGCCAATCAGGCGCGGCCGATCATCCGCGGACAACGCGGACAGCGAATCCTGATGCTCGAGGACGGGCTCCGACTCAACAACTCCCGGCGCCAGCAAGACTTCGGCGAGCTGCCCGCCATCGTCGACGTCAACGACCTGAACCGGATCGAGGTGGTGCGCGGACCCGCTTCCGTACTGTACGGGAGCGATGCGATCGGGGGAGTGGTGAACCTGATCACCCAAGATGTGCCACCTCTCGCGGCCGGCGATCAGATCAACGGCTGGGTGCGGTACGCCTTCAGAGGTGCGGGTGACCAGCACCGTCCGGGCGCCAGCATCTCCGGTCGGGTCGGGGGCCTCGGGTTCCGGCTGACCGGTGCGTACAGGGACGCGGAAGCCTACGTGGCGCCCGCCGGCTCGTTTGGCGACATCACGCTTCAGGACGACGCCGTCGTCGAGGACACCGGTGTCCAGGATGACAATCTCAACATGATTCTCGAGTACTCGTTCCCGAACTCGCACCGCGTGTTCGGGCGCCTGGAGCGGTATCGCGCCACGGATGCCGGGTTCGGGTTCGTCAACAACGGGGATCTCGGGATCGAGGACGGGGCGGACATCGAGCTTACCTACCCCGACCAGGCCGTAGATCGCTTCGTGCTCGGTTATCGCGGGCGCAGCCTGGGAACGTTCGCCGCCGACCGGCTCGACGTGACAGGCTACTACCAGGACAACGAGCGAGACTTCACGCTGGACGTCTTCGTCCCGTTCGGCCCCGGGACACCGGAGGGCGCCGGGGTATCGGTCGTGAACGAGAACTTCACGGATATCGAGTCGACCGGGTTCCGCATCGAGGCGGCGAAACTGGCGACCGAGCGTGTGCTGTTCACGTACGGGCTCGACTTCTCGCATGACAATTCCCGTAACACGGACTTCAACGTTTCCACGGTGTTCGGCTTTGGCCCGCCGATGCCGGAGGAGAGCACCACGCCGACGGTCCCCAACGCCACATACAGGCAGATCGGGGCATTCGCCCAGAGCGAGCTGACGCTGCACGATCGCCTCTCGCTGATCCTCGGGGCGCGGTGGCAGGACGTGCGGGCGGAGACGGAGGTCACGCCGGGTCTCGAAGATCTGCCCGTGGCGAAGAACTCCGACAGGACCGTCGTGGGCGCCGCGAACCTGCTGTTCGAGGTCACGCCAGAGTTGAACCTCGTCGCGGCCGTTGGAAGGGGCTTCCGGGCGCCGAACCTCGTCGAGCTGTTCTTCAACGGACCCACGCCGGAGGGCTCGGGCTTCCAGGTGCGGAATCCGGAGCTCGAGGCCGAAACGAGCTTCAACATGGAGCTGGGGCTCAAGTACCGGCGCTCCAAGGTGGCCTTCGAGGGGTATCTGTTCCGGAACCAGATCCGAAACGGCATTCGCATCTCGGAGACGGGAGAAACGGTCGGGCCGTTCCCTGCCTTCGAGAACGTGAACGTCGACAAGCTGCGTTATCAGGGCTTCGAGGTGACCGGCGAGTACGAGCCCTTCGCGGGTCTGACTTTCGGCGCGAGCTACAGCGCGCTCGACTCCAAGGACGTCCTCAACCCGAACAACCCCATCGGCGACAGCTACTCGTCGAAGGTGGTGACCCACGTCACGTACCGAGAGCCGGACGGTCGCTTCTGGGCGACGTACCGCTTCCGGCATTCCGGCGAGCAAAAGGACGCAGGGCTCCTGGACAATCCGATCGGCGACGTATTACCGGCGTTCTCGGTACACGATCTGCGCGGCGGCGTCCGACTGCTCCAGTTGGGTCGCACCCAGCACACCCTCGGGATCAGCGTCGAGAACCTCACGAACGAGCTGTACGCGGAGTTCTCCAACGCCTCGTTCTTCCGACCCGAGCCGAAGCGCACGCTCCTCTTGAGCTGGATCACATCCTTCTGAGCGTGTACCTGACGGGTGGGCGGGCGGAACCAGCGCCCGCCCACCGGCCTTTTCCAATCGACTGACGGACCATCTGACCCGCGACCCGCCGCGGATATCTCCGGAGGCTGACGAATGCGGAGCCTGGTGCACTTCATCCCGCTGGCGACGAGTCTGTTCGCGGCATGGTTCGGCGTCCTGCTCCTGCGCCGCTACGCCGATCGCAAGACCGGCCTGCACCTTCTCTGGTGGGGGATCGGTGCGCTCATGTACGCCACGGGGACCGTGACCGAATCGCTGACCACACTCTTCGGGTGGAACGAAGCGGTATTCCGGTCCTGGTATATCTCGGGAGCGCTTCTTGGCGGGGCGCCACTCGCGCAGGGTACGGTCTACCTGCTCCTGCGGCGAACTACCGCCGATCGGCTCACGATTCTCCTGTTGAGCGCGGTGGCCGTAGCCTCGGTGTTCGTGCTGCTCACGCCGATCGACTATAGCGCGGTGGAGACGTACCGGCTCTCGGGGCGGGTGATGGAATGGAGTTGGGTGCGGGCCTTCAGTCCGTTCATCAACCTGTATGCGGTGATCTTTCTGATCGGCGGGGCGATCCTCTCGGCGGTCCGATACCGCCGCATCCCCGACATGCGGCACCGGTATCACGGGAACGTGCTGATCGCGATCGGGGCCCTCCTGCCGGGCATCGGCGGGTCATTCACGCGCTTCGGCCACGTGGAGGTGCTTTACGTGACGGAGTTCCTCGGCATCCTGCTCATCTATTGGGGCTATCGTCTCAACGTCGCCGTGGCGCCGCAGGTAGCTCCGGCGGGTTCGGCAGCCGCGAGCATCCGGGCGACGGCAACGGGGGAGACTATTCCTTGAGGCCCTTGTCGATCAGGTCCTGAGCCAACTGCATGAAGTCACGCTCGCTCACGATCCCGACCAGACGACCGGCCTCGACCACGGGGAGTGCGGAAATCCGGTGCTTCCGCATCACGTCGATCGCTTCAAAGGTCGGTGTGTCCGGCGGGATCGTGATCAGCTCGCGGATCATGATCCGCCCCACCGGCACGGGCTGTTCGGCGTTACGGGCTTCGTCGCTGGCCAGGAAACGGAGCAGGGTCCGACGCGTGACGAGGCCGATCAGTTGGTGCCCCGGGTCTTCCACCGGGATGTGACGCACCTCGTTCCAGTCCATCAGATTGGCAACCAGGTCCACCGGCTGATCCTCGTGTACGGTGACGATGTCGGTCGTCATGAAGTGTCTTACGACCATATGGCTGCCTTTCCACCCACCGCTTTCCGTCAGCTCGGCGAGCTCCCATTCGTGCACGGGCCGGTTTTCCTGCTGTCGTGCGACGATCGCCGCAGTGAGGGCGCGCAGCTGTTCATCGGAGGTCCCACGCCCCTTCATGCCGGCCAGCGACCGCAGCATCCAATCCGCTCCCGTATGCCGGGATTCGACTCGCCGCTCGATGACGTTCAAATAGCGGTCGATGTCCGGCTCATCGATCCCACACGAGGCCATCCCGAAGGCGGCGATCTCGAGTAGCTGGTCGAGGATGAGTCGGCGCGCCCCGATCTCCTCCCCCCCGAGCCACGTGAGAGGGGCTCCGAGCCCGAGGCGGGCGGCCGCGAGGAAGTTGCCCTTGGCGTCCCCGAAGCTCATGACCTCACGGATGTCCTCGAATCGCTCGAGGAAGCCGGCCATCAGACCGTACCAGAAGGCCGCGTTGGCGATCTCGTCGATCGGTGTCGGACCCGAGGGGAGGACCCGGTTCTCGATGCGAAGATGCGCGACCCCACCGCTCACGCCGTAACACGGGCGATTCCACCGGTACACGGTGCTGTTGAACAACTGGAGCGCCTGAAGCTGTGGGGCGTTCCCCGCCGCCACCATCGCGAGTGGATCTTCTTCGATGTCCTTGCCGAGAAGGACCTGAAAGCGACCGATGTCTTGCCGGTAGATGTCCAGCACCGAGTCCTTCACCCAATCGCTCCCGAAGCTTACCCGCGCATGCGTCTCGCGCAGGTTCGGGGTCGGGCTCCTCGTGTCGACGGACTGTTCGAACAGGGCGATCCGGGTCTCCCGCCACAGTCGCCGTCCGAACAGGAGTGGCGAGTTGACGGCTGCGGCGAGGACGGGTGCCGCCAGCACCTGAGCGATGTTGTAGAAACGCGGGAACTCGGCGGGACTGACCTGGAAATGGACCTGAAAGCTCGTGTTACAGGACTCGAGCATGACCGAGTCGTGCTTCACGAGCAGCTCGTCGATCCCCCTGATGTAGAAGCTGTATGCGCCGCCACTGAGACGGTTCAGAGCCTCGTTGAGCGCGTAGTAGCGCTCCTCCGGGGTCATTTGCCCCAGCGTGAGGTCGGAAAGCCGCAGTGTCGGGAGAATACCCACGAGCGCGACCTCGGCATTCTCCTCGCGCGCGGCTGCGCGTGCGGTGTCCAGCAGCTCGATCACCGTCGCTTCGAGCTTCCGGAGGCAATCCTCCTCGAACCGGAACGGCTCGCTGTTCGCCTCGAGGTTGAACGATCCGAGCTCCGTCGTGAGCCGGGGATCGTCGATCCGCTGGAGGACCTCCGGCGACACGGGCGCGGGCCGCCAGTCGCGATCGACGAGGAACATCTCCTGCTCGACACCGATCCTGCGGACGCCGGATTCGATGAGCCCCTGATCCTGCATCAGCTGGAGCGCCTTCAACTCATCGAGCAAGCTACGCGTGAACTCGCGCATCTCCTCGGCGGTGCTCTTGCGCTGGACTCTCTTCTCACCCATGCGCCAAACGTTGCCAATTCGATCCGTGGGCGACAAGGGGCTCGGGTCTTCCGGTCCCCAGGCCGCCGCGATACCGTAAAGCTCTTCCGTTCCAGGCTGCGGGCCATGTGCGGTGTTTCGGTGGGTCCGAGGTGTCCCCCAGCGGGATGAGGTGATCGCGTGGTGGAGCCACGCGTTGCCTGTACTCTGTCACAGGAGGCGAGGTGCACATGCATGAGATCTCGGTGATCGTGAACGGGGTCCGTCACCAGGCCAGCGTCGAGCCCCGCACACTCCTCGCGTACTTCCTCCGCGAGCATCTCGGGTTGACGGGTACGAACATCGGCTGTGACACGTCTTCCTGCGGTGCCTGCACGGTGCTTATGGACGGGGAATCCGTGAAAGCTTGCACCGTTCTGGCCGTTCAGGCCGATGATCGCGAGCTGATGACCATCGAGGGACTGCCCGCGAACGGTGAGTGGCACCCCATGCAGAAAGCCTTTCACGAGCACCACGGGCTCCAGTGCGGCTTCTGCACGCCGGGGATGATCCTGACCGCGGTCAGCTACGTGAACGAGAATCCGGACGCGACCGAAGCCGATATCAGACTGGCCCTCGAAGGCAACCTCTGCCGGTGCACGGGCTACCACAACATCGTGAAAGCCATTGCGGCCGCGGTCGACGCCATGAAGTCCGGCGCGGCCCGCTCGTCGGCGACAGCGTAGGAGGGCGAGACATGGCCACAGCCGAGCGATACGTAGGTGGCGGAGTCCTGAGGAAGGAGGACCCGAAGCTGCTCACCGGGGAAGCGACGTTCGTGGAGTCGATCACTCCACAAGGGACGCTCTACATCTCGATCGTCCGCAGCCCGTACGCCAGCGCGAGCATCCGCAGCGTCGACGTCGCCGCGGCCGTCGAGGCCCCGGGAGTGATAGCCGCGTTCAGTGGACGTGACCTGGCCGATGAATGGGCGTCGGGACTTCCCATGGCCTGGCCGGTGACCGAGGACATGAAGCACCCGGACCATTGGCCCCTGGCGAAGGACTATGCGTGCTTCGCCGGAGACGGGGTCGCGGTCGTGGTCGCCACCGGCCGCGCGGCTGCGAAGGACGCGGTCGAGCTGGTCGAAGTCGAGTACGAGGAGCGGCCTTCGGTGACGGCGATCGAGGACGCGCTCGCCGATGGCGCGCCGCTGGTTCACGACGCGTTGGGAACCAACGAGTGCTACACCTGGGCGCTGGCGAATGGTGATGTGGACGCGACGTTCTCGAGGGCCGATGTGGTCATCCGGGAGCGCTACCGACACCCGCGGCTCGTACCGAATGCGATGGAGCCGCGCGCGGTGGTCGTGCAGCCGGTCGCGTCCGCCGGCGACTTCACCATGTGGTCGACCACGCAGGTGCCGCACATAGCGAAGGTGACGCTGGCCCTGACGCTCGGAATCTCCGAGAGCAAGCTGCGCGTCATCGCGCCCGATGTAGGGGGCGGCTTCGGCTCGAAGCTGAACGTCTACGCCGAGGAAGCGTTGTGTCTCGCGTTGGCCCGACGGCTGGGACGGCCCATCAAATGGGTCGCCGAGCGGTCGGAGGACTACGTCGCTACGATCCACGGGCGGGATCTGGTACAGGAGGTGGAGCTCGCGGCCACGGCCGAGGGAGAGATCCTCGGGTACCGGGTGCATCTTCTCGCCAACATGGGTGCGTACCTGCAACTGGTGACGCCGGGGGTGCCGCTTCTGGGCGCCTTCGTGTATTGCGGTTCCTACGGTGGCCAGGCGTACTCGATAGAGTGCACGGGCGTGTTCACCCACACCACGCCCACCGACGCGTACCGTGGGGCGGGGCGTCCGGAAGCCACGTACGCGATCGAGCGCGCCATCGATCGCCTCGGTCGCGAGGTCGGCCTCGACCCCATAGAGATCCGGCGCCGCAATTTCCTCCCCGCGGGGGAGAACGTGCCGAGTCCCGGCGGGCTCGTGTACGACTCCACGAACTACGACGGAGCCCTCCAGCGGGCACTGGATATCCTCGACCATGATGCGGTCCGGGCCAAGCAGGCTTCGCGCCGGGAGCGCGGGGACCCTCGCCAGATCGGTGTCGGCTTTTCGTCCTATATGGAGATGTGCGGCTTGGCACCCTCGCAGGTGCTCGCGTCGCTCAACTACGGGGCCGGAGGGTGGGATGCGGCCACGGTTCGCCTGCTCCCGACCGGTAAGGTCGAAGTGGTGACGGGCTCGACGCCGCACGGACAGGGTCACGTCACCTCCTGGTCGCAGATCACGGCTGACGCGCTGGGGGTGCCGTTCGACGACGTCACGGTGCTCCACGGCGACACGGCGATCGCCCCGCTGGGAATGGACACGTACGGGAGCCGGAGCCTGTCGGTCGGCGGCGTCGCGCTCCACCTGGCCTGTGGCCGCGTGACCGACAAGGCGAAGAAGATCGCGGCTCACCTGCTCGAGGTCGCTCCCGACGATCTGGAGTTCGAGGGAGGGGTGTTCTCGGTAAAGGGCGTGCCCGACCGGGCCAAGGCGATCCAGGAGACCGCCTTCGCGGCGTGGACGGCGCATAGCCTTCCCGACGATGAGGAACCCGGTCTCGAGGCGACCTACGTATACGACCCGCCGAATTTCACGTTCCCCTTCGGGACTCACATCTGCGTGGTGGAGGTCGATACGGAAACGGGGGCCGTCGACATCGTACGCTACGTGGCAGTCGACGACTGCGGTCACGTGATCAATCCTCAAATCGTGGACGGGCAGGTTCATGGCGGAATCGCGCAGGGGATAGCCGCCGCGCTGTTCGAGGAGGCCCTGTATGATGAGACCGGCACGCTACAGACCTCCTCGATGATGAACTACCTGGTACCCTCCGCGGCCGAGCTGCCCTCCTTCGAGCTCGATCGTACGGTGACTCCGAGCACGACGAACCCGATGGGCGTCAAGGGGATCGGAGAAGCAGGGACGATCGCGGCAGCGCCCGCGGTGATAAACGCGGTCGTGGATGCCCTGTGGCACCTCGGCGTGCGCGATGTAGGTATGCCCGCGACGCCGGAGCGGGTGTGGCGCGCGATCCAGGCGGCGAAGCGAGGAGGTTCACGATGATCCCCACCGCGTTCGACTACGAGATCGCGACGTCGCTCGACCATGCCCTGTCGCTGCTCCAGGGTGGGGGCGATGACACGAAGCTGATCGCGGGCGGCCACTCGCTTCTCCCGTTGATGAAGCTGCGACTCGCGGGAGCGACGGCCCTGGTGGACATCGGCCGGCTCGACGAGCTGCGCCACGTGCGCGAAGAAGGGAGTGCGATCGCGATCGGTGCGCTGACGCGCCACCACGACCTCGGGCGCTCCGAGCTCCTACGCGAGGCGTGTCCCGTCGTCGCGCAGGCGGCAAGCCAGATCGGGGATCCACAGGTCCGGCATCGAGGGACCATCGGCGGTTCCATCGCTCACGGGGACCCGGCCTCCGATCTCCCGGCCGTGCTCCTCGCGCTGGATGCCGAGCTCGTGACCCGAAGAGGCGACGGGGAACGGAGAATCGCGGCCGCCGACTTTTTCAAGGGTCCGTTCACGACCGCGCTCGAGCCGGATGAGATCCTGACCGAGATCCGGGTCCCCCGACTCCGGGAGACCTCCCGCTCGACCTATCTGAAGTTCAGTCGCCGCGCGCAGGATTGGGCGATCGTAGGAGTTGCGGCCGTGGTGGATTGTGCGGAGGGCAAGATCGAGACGGCCGCGATCGGGCTCACGAACATGGGCCCGGTGCCGGTTCGAGCCACGAGGACGGAGACGGCGCTGGCGGGCGTCGAGACAACGGATGAGGCGGCGATCTCTGCGGCTGCGGCTCACGCGGCCGCCGGCCTGGAACCGCCGTTCGATACCTACGCGACCGCCGAATATCGCACCGCTCTGACGGGGGTGCTCGTTCGTAGAGCGGTGCGGGCCGCGCTCGGCTGACGGTACCGGGCTATCTGTGGCGTCCCTGCTACACCCCGCTCCCTGGAGGCGAGGAAGCCTCTGGCCGGAAATGCCCGACCGACCTACAATTTAGCGGACATCGACAGGGTGCGTATCGATCTTGCTCCCGTCTCGGTGGTCCGTGTTATTTTGGCATAACGACTCCAGCAGGCCGTCCTCGATGTATGAACGACGTGGCGTCGGGTTGACTCGGCGTTTCTTCCTTCTCTTCGTTTCGATTGCGCTGGGAAGCAGTTGTTTCCTTCCGCCGGATCCGCCCATCCCCGAAGACGAGACCGACGAGGCTCAAGGGCGTGAGATGATCCGGGGCGCCTGGGACCCGCAAACCGAGACCGCGGAGGAGAGAGACGAGACTCGAAGGCGCGAGATGATCCGGGGTGCCTGGGATTCCCCGCCGGAGGTAGCCGGGGCGCCTGGTGGCGAGGCGTCTTCCGGAGCCGGGCGAACCGCCATGCGTCCTCAGGTCGATGCAGATGCGGTGATGGCCGGCCACTGGTCGGCGGAGATCCTCCCGCCGGACTCCGAGACCATGCCCGAGGTGTCGCTCTCCTTGTTCGACGCCGCTGGGGAAGGTGAGGTGGTAGGTACCGCGACCTATGCGTTCACGGATTACGCGTGCCACTATGCGCTCGTGCTCGTGAGCTCGATCGGCTCCACGGTCGAGCTGAGCCAGCGTTGGGGGGTGGGTCCGTGTGCCGAGGCCGGACGGATCGTGCTGGAGTGGGGTGAGGACGAAGATCTGGTCGGGGACTGGCGTCGCCCCGACGGCAGTCGCTGGTTCCAGGTTCGGTTGGCTCCGACGCCTCCGTTGGATGCGGAAATAGAATCGGAAAGCACGAGTCGCCGGGGTCCGGGGTGGATGCCCGGCGCCGATGCGGGCGGTGGCTAGGGTAGGTCGCCGGAGGTTCTGAGGGAGGCTGCTGAAGAACCCTGGCGGGTCGCGCGCAGGGGTCTCGCGCGGTTCAGGGGGAGCGCACCGCGCCCTCCGCACTCCCCTCCCAATCGGGGTCGGCGACCCCGATCCACATCCCGGTGGCCGCGTCGTACGCAACCGCGTGAATCCGACCGAACGCACCCCGTCGCCTGGACGGCTCGACCTCGAAACCCAGTCCCTGAAAGACCTCCAGCTCGGCATCGCTCCACCCGTCCCCGGGCGCGGCTTCGACCGAGAGACGCGACACGCGGGCCATCCCCGGCCCCCTGGATCCCGGGTGGACGCGGGGCGCCGCGAGTGCCTCGGGGAGCGTCATCCGGTCGTCGACCATGCGACTTACGGCCTGCACGACCGCGGAGATGATGCGTCCGCCGCCCGCCGCGCCGAGTATCATGACAGGTCGTCCATCGAGCTCCACGAATAGAGGTGTGATCGACGAGCGGACGCGCTCGCCGGACTCCACGCGACCCAGATAGCCCCCGAGGGTCACGGCGTAGAGGAAGCCGAGCCCCGGAGTGGCGACACGCGAGCCCATGTTCGGGCCGATCGTCTGCGTGAGCGCCACCATCATCCCGTCCGCGTCAGCGGTCGAGAGATGCGTCGTGTGGCCGTCACGGGTGAGCCAGTCGATCCTATCCCCTGTACCCGGCCCGACCGCCTCACCTCCCCCAACCCGTGCCCCGACGCGAATCCGGTCGGCCTTGGCAGCCGCCCATTCCCTGGATGTCACGCGTGCGGCAGCCGAATCGGTGCCCAGCGCTGACCGATCGAGGGCTGCGAGCCCCACGGCCTGACCTAGCACGGCGGCCCACGCCTCGGATTCGAGCCGGTCGGGATCGAAGTGCTCGGCGATGTGAAGGGCCTGGATGGCGATGGCGCCGGAAGCGGGCACATCCAACCCTACGATCTCGTAGCCGCGGTACGTGCCGCGAACCACCCGCGCCGGCACCGCCTCGTACGCCGCGAGCGACGACCGGGTGACGAAGCCGCCGTTGGCTTCCATGTCGGCGGCGATCCGCTCGGCGATCGACCCGGTGTAGAACTCCTCCGTTCCACCTGCGGCGATCTCTCGTAGCGTCCGGGCGAGGTCCGATTGGATCAATCTCTCACCAGCCTGATACGACCGGCCAGACGGGCGAAGGAAGTACTCCCGCCCGGCCTCCGACTCGCTCAGCTCTCGCCTCACGACCGCCTGACGCTCGGCTTCCCCCGGCGTGAGACGGAAGCCTCTCTCGGCGTATTCGATGGCGGGGGCCATGACCCGAGGGAGGGGAAGCGACCCGTACTCGGCGTGGAGACGAAGAAGACCGGCGACGGCGCCCGGGACCGCGATGGTCGCGTAGCCGCGGGACGCGCTCGGCGCGGTATCGGGATCGTAGCCGGCCGGAACCTGCGTGGTGCCATCGATGCCATGCACCTCGCCAGCCGGAGTCCGGATCAGGATCTGGTTGCGACCGCCGATGCCGTTCATGCTGGGCTCCACGACGGCGATCGCAAAGCCGGCCGCGACGGCGGCGTCCGCCGCGTTGCCCCCGAGCTCGAGCACCTGCCGCCCGGCCAGCGTAGCCAGGGGTTGCGCGGTCACCACCATCCCATGCGGGGAGCGCGCCACCTGGCGGACGCTCTGCGCCACGAGGGGAACGGCAACCACGACGGAGCCGGTTACCAGAAGGCTGATGGTCGCGGCCGGGCCGACGACCGCCCTCCAGATCGGACCTCGAGTGGGGGCGCATCGCGGCATCATGTCTCCTCTCTCTCTGTCCCGGCCCGGGGCGCCAGGACGCCGAACGCATACGCCCAGCCGTGGCGCCCCAACAGCTCGAGGAAACGCTGCATGGGGAAACCCATCACGTTGAAGAAGTCTCCGACGATGGACTCCACCAGCGAAGCACCCAGGCCCTGGATGCCGTACGCACCCGCTTTGTCGAGCGGCTCCCCCGTCGCGACGTAAGCCTCGCACTCGCCCGCACCCAGCGCACGAAACCGGACGAGCGTCGTCTCGACCGCGCTGGTCATCCGCTCCGGCTCGGCGAGGGCGATGCCCGTGTAGACGGTGTGCTCGTCCGCAGCGAGCCGATTCACCATCTCGATCGCGTCGGCCGGCCCGGTCGGTTTCCCGAGGATCTCGCCGCGGTGGGCGACCAGCGTATCGAATCCAAGCGTCAGCGCGCCCGGCTCGACCGACTGGGCGGCCTTGGCCCTCGCCAACCGCTCGGCCGCCTCGGCCGGCCCTTCCGCCGGTTCCCGAGACTCGTCGATCGCCGGAACACGCACCTCGAACTCGAGGCCGAGCTGTCTGAGCACGTCGCGTCTCCGGGGCGAACCGGAAGCGAGAATGAGGAAGGGTCGGTCGGACAGTTCGTCCTCCATGGCGTGGGGGAACCGGCTCGCAAACGGTCCCGAAGATACGGACCCGAGTGGCTCGCGAACACGCCCTCGGCAGCTGTTCAGCGACCTGCAGGGGGGCCGGCGGTGGCGGGTCGCGGAAGCTTGCGCGTGCCCACCCGCTGGGCGAGATTCGTTTGACAATTTAGTTAAACTGTTTCGCTAACCCGGAGATCGCCCGACGGCGAACCCATTGGGCGGCCCACGGCCGCGATTCGGACGTGCGACTCCTGAGCGACATGGCTTGCGCAATGACCTACGACATAACGACGTCCGTGCCCACCACGGAGGCCGACCCGAACCCTCCCGACACGGAGCAGCAGATCTTCGAGGCGGCGCTCGAGGTCTTCTCCCGCAAGGGCAGGGACGGAGCCCGGATGCAGGAGATCGCGGATGCGGCCGGCATCAATCGGGCGCTCTTGCACTACTACTTCCGCACCAAGCAACAGCTCTACGAGACCTGTTTCGGGCACTGCTTCGAACGTTTCATGCAGATGTTCGGCCACTGGTTCTCGGACACGGACAGCTTCGCCGACACGCTACGGGGCTTCATCGACGGCTACATCGACTTTGTGCGCGAGCATCGGCAGGTGATGCGCCTGATGCTGAACGAGAACCTCTCGGGTGGCACCCTGCTGGGTGAGCACCTGGAAGCGGCGTTTCAGCGCGAGGGCTTTCCGCAGCGGATCATGGAGGACCAGATCAGGTCCGCGGTCGCGCGCGGGGAGATCCGGGACGTGGACCCCAGACAGACGCTCCTCACGATCGTCTCGGCCTGCCTGTTCTTCTTCGTGGCGCGCCCGACCGTGATGCACCTGAACCCGCTGGCCCGGGAGGACTTCGACGCGTTCATAGAGGAGCGCAAGCGGCATGTGTTCGATGTCCTGTTCTACGGCTTGAGATCGGATGATGGGGCGCGGGCTCCGTCCCGTTCGGAGGGTGATGGGGAAGGGGGAGAAGGATGAGCGGCGCGATACGGCTCGGCCGATCCCTGATCCCGCCCGTGCCCCGGCTGGTCGCCGCCGTCCTGGGCATCGGGCTGGGTAGCGTCGGGTGCTCCTTCGCCCCGCCACCCGAGACCCCGGCCCCCGTGGCTGCGATACCGGACAGCTTCAGCGCCGCCGGGGACCATGGAGAGTACGCCCCCGTGCGTTGGTGGGAGACGTTCGGCGACCCCACGCTGAACGCCGTCGTAGACTCGGCGCTCGTCGCGAATCTGGATCTACGCGAGGCGATCGCGCGCGTGGAGGAGTTCCGCAATCGTTATCGGATCGCCGGAGCCGCCCTGTTCCCGTCCATCGGTCTGAACGCCGGAGTCACCCGTCAGAGCAGCCCGGCCAACACCGGCATCGGGGGCCAGATCAGGGGCGGCGATGCGGCCGAAATACCGGGCGGAACGCCACCCGACACGACCGATGGGTTTGGCTTCTTCGGGGATCGGTTCGAGTTTACCACGTACAGCGCCTCCCTCGACTTCGCCTACGAGATCGATTTCTGGGGGCGCGCGAGGAACGACCGGAGCGCTGCCGTGCGTGAGTTTCTCGCCACGCGCGCGGACCTCGAGACGGCCAGGCTGGCGGTCATCGGGGCAGTGATCTCCACCTACTTCGAGATTCTCGGGCTTCGGGACGAGGTCGAGCTCAGCGCCGAGAACGTGGACCTCCTTCGCGAGCGGGCTGAGCTCACCGATGAGCGTTATCGACGTGGGCTCGTCTCGTCGTTCGAGCTGTACTCGGTCCGACAGCTGTACCGCAGCGCGGAGGCGGCCCTCCCGGGGCTCCGAACTCTCCTGTTCGATGCCGAGGGCCGGCTCGCCGTCCTGGTCGGTCGCTACGCGGGCGATCTTACGGTCGACGGGGTGCCCGGGCTCGACCAGTCCCCGATCCCTGCGTATCTCCCGGTCACCCTTCTCGCGGCCCGGCCCGACGTCATGGCGGCCGGCGAACGCATGGAGGCGGCTCGCCACCGCGTGGGCGCACGCCGAGCCGAGCTGCTTCCGACGCTGTCCCTGAACGGATCGGTCGGGCTTCAGGCCAGCGAGCCCCAGGACCTGTTCAACGCCGATCAGTACTTCTTGAATCTGATCGGGAACCTGTTCGCCCCGCTATTCCAGGGTGGACGACTGCGCGCGAACATCGGCGTCGCGGAAGCCCAGTATCAACAGCTTGCGGCCGCGTACGCCCGCACGGTGCTGACGGCCTTCAGGGAGGTACAGACCGCGCTGCGAGGACTCGAGAACGAACGCCAGCGATACGCCAGCGTGCTCGAGCGGCTCGACGACGCCCGGGCATCGGTGGACTACCAGCTTCGCCGGTATCAACGGGGCGTGGGTGACTACGTGTCGTACCTGGATGCCCGCACGAGTCTCGTCACGGCACGGACCACCATGGTGAATGCCAGACGCGCGTTGGCAGAGGCGAGGCTCACGGTGCACCGGGCGCTCGGCGGCGCCTGGGTGGAAGACGCCGAGGACGGGCACCGCGCGGCAGGCCGATCGGACGGGGGTGTCGCGGGGGCAGCGGGGTCGACGAGCCAACAGATGAGAAGGGAGGAGTACCAATGAGCCCGCCAGGGAGGCTCCGTGGGGGGTGGCCGCGACTCAGGCCATGGCAGCAGGGCGCCCTGGTGATCGGACTCGGGATCCTTTCGCTCGCTCTCCTGATCCTGCTCCGGCCGCGGCCGCCGCTCCAGCAGCCGCTTCGGCAGGTCCCCACCGTGACGACCGTGCCGCTCGAGATCCGATCGGGGCATCTGAGCGTGCGTGGTAACGGCACCGTGCGCCCGAGCGCCGAGATCGCGCTTGCCTCCGAAGTGGCGGGGCGCGTCGTGTGGGTGGCACCTTCGCTCGTGAGCGGGGGTCGCTTCGACCGGGGCCAGGTGCTGTTCCGCGTCGACCCGGCGGATTACGAGAACGCCGTGCGCGCGGCGCGGGCCGAGGTCGCGCAGCGCCGGGTCGAAGTGTTGCAGGCGGAGGAAGAGGTGGTGCTGGCGCGGGAAGAGTACGAGCGGCTACAGCGCAGGGTAGACCCCGACTCGACCCGGCCGGACTCTGAACAGAGCGCGCTGCTGTTCCGGGAGCCCCAACTCGAGGCAGCCAGAGCCGCTCTGGAGCGCGCGGAAGCCGGGCTGGAGGACGCCAGCCTCCGCCTCGAGCGAACGCAGGCCCGGGCGCCGTTCTCCGGGATCGTGCGGACCGAATCGGTCGATCGCGGGCAGTACGTGACACCTGGACAGGCAGTTGCGCAGCTATACGCGACCGATGCCGTCGAGATCCTCGTGCCGCTCAGCGATGATGACGCGGCGCTCATCCCGAATCTGTGGGACACGCGGGCGCGTGGGGCGGGCGCGTCGGTTCCCGTGGACGTGTACGCCGATTATGGGGACCGGACGTACCGCTGGCGTGGCACGGTCGATCGAGCAGAATCAGCGCTCGACGAGCTCACCCGCACGGTCGATGTCGTGGTGCGGGTGGAAGCTCCGTTCGTGGCGAACGCCGAGTCCCCCCGACGCCCGCCTCTGCTGCTCGGCACGTACGCGACGGTAGACATTCAAGGCGCCGAGCTGGAACGGTACGGGGTCGTGCCGAGCGCCGCCATCCGCGACGGCGAGCGGATCTGGACGGTCATGCATGACTCCGTCCTCGTGGTCGAGCCGGTCAGGGTCGTACAGGAGGTCGAGGACACGACGTACCTGGTGGCTGACCTCGAGGCAGGGGTGCAGGTGATCGTGAGCCCGCTCTCGTTCGCCACCGATGGGATGACGGTCAAGGTGGCAGAGCCGCTCGAGACCTCGCCCCGGGCGAGCTCCGATTCCACGCGCGGACCCGCGACGACGCGGGAGGGCGGTCGATGAACCGCGCCATCGGGTGGATGGCTCGAAACGGGGTCGCGGCCAACCTCCTCCTGGTGTTCATCATCGTCGCCGGAATGCTGGGTGTGTTCACGGTGCCGCAGGAGGTCTTCCCCGAGTTCACGCTCGACACGATCCAGATCAGGGTCGAGTACCGCGGTGCCTCCCCGGAGGAGGTCGAGGAGGCGATCGTCCAGCGGATCGAAGAGCGGATCGACGGCGTGGAGGGCGTTCGGCGCGTCACCGCCGTCGCTTCGGAGGGTGTGGGCGTCGTGCTCGCCGAGCTGAGCCTCGGGACAGATGAAGCGCGGGCGCTCGACGACGTCAAGGCAGAGATCGACCGCATCGTCAGCTTTCCCGAGGACGCGGAGGAGCCGGAGGTGGTCGCGCTGACCGCCCGGAACCGCGTGATGGAGATCGCGCTCTACGGCGATGTCGACGAGAGGACCCTCCGGGAGCTCGCGTACAGGGCCAAGGACGACCTGGCCTCGATGCCTGAGATCTCGTACGTGGAAGTGGCCGGGGTGCGCGAGTACGAGATCTCGATCGAGGTCTCGAAGGATGCCCTCCGGGCCTGGGGGATCACCCTCGATGAGGTGGCGGCGGCGGTGCGCCGCGCCAGTCTGGACCTGCCGGGCGGCGACGTGAGAACCGACCGCGAGGAGATCCTGATCCGCGTCGAAGGTCAGAATTATACGCGCGCCGACTTCGCCGAGATCATCGTCCGGGGATCTCGCGACGGCGCGACCCTGAGGCTCGACCAGATCGCCGAGATCCACGATGGATTCGAGGATGTGGACCTCATCTCGCGCTTTGAAGGGCAACCGGCGGCCTTCGTACAGGTTTTCCGCACCGGCGACGAGCGGGTGCTGGAGAGCGTCGAGCTCGTGCAGAGCTACCTGGCCGAGGAGCTCGCACCCGCGCTCCCGAGGGGGGTCGAATACACGATCTGGGAGAACGAAGCCGACTACCTGGACAGCCGCATAAGCCTTCTGCTCAAGAACGGGCGCATCGGCCTCGTTCTGGTACTCATTGCGCTCACCCTGTTCCTGAACCTGCGGCTCGCGTTCTGGACGGCGATCGGGATCTTTCTCTCTTTTGCGGGCACGTTCGCGGTCATGCAGGCGCTCGGCGCGAGCATCAACATGCTGTCGCTGTTCGGGTTCATCCTCGCGATCGGGATCGTCGTGGACGACGCGATCGTCGTCGGAGAGAGCATTTACCATCACCGCGAACGTGGTGCGGGAAGGATGGACGCCGCGATCCGGGGTGCGCGCCGCGTAGCGGTACCGGTGACGTTCGCGGTCCTCACGACGGTGGCGGCGTTTACGCCGCTCCTGTTCATCCCAGGGACCATGGGGAAGTTCATGGGCCAGATCCCCACAGTCGTGATCGCCGTGCTACTCCTGTCTCTGGTGGAGGCGCTGTTGATCCTCCCGTACCACCTGACGCACCTCCCACGCCCCGGGGATGAGCGGCGGGACGGTTTCCTGGGACACATCCGCCGCGTCCAGGACAAGGTCCAGGCGGCGCTGCAGCGCTTCATCGACGGACCCCTGGAACGCGGGGTTCGGTTCGCGGCCCGGCGTTATGGTCTCGTGCTGGCCGGTGCCACGGCGATCGTCCTCGTCGTGGCCGGACTCGTCGGCGGGCGCTACATCCGGTTCAGCTTCTTGCCGGACATTGAAGGAGAGGAGGTGCTGGCGTTCCTCGAGATGCCCGAAGGCACGCCGGCGGAGCGGACGCAAGAGGTCGCGGCCTATCTGGAACGGGTCGGCCGCGAAGTGGCCGAGGACCTCCAGGCGCAACTGCCGGAAGATCACCCGCCGCTCGTCGAGGCCGTGTTCACGAGCGTGGGCGAGCGTCCTTCGCAGTCGCGAGGTCCGAGCCTCGCCGCGAGCCCCACCTTCGTGCAGGCCAATATCGCGGAGCTGAGCTTCCGGCTTCTGGATTCAGAGCGGCGAGAGCTGCCGGCGAGCACCTTCGAGCAAGCGTGGCGGGAGCGGGTGGGCGTCGTGCCAGAGGCTCGCACGCTCACGTTCAACTCCGTACTGATCGATCTCGGGGCGCCGGTCCAGGTCGAGCTCTCGCACCCTGATACCGCGTCGCTCACGCGCGCCGTGGAATCGCTGGACGCCGAGCTGGAGCGCTTCACCGGGGTCCTGGACGTGCGCGACGACCGCGGCCGTGGCAAGCGCGAGCTGCTGCTGGAGCTCAAGCCGGCCGCACGCACCCTCGGCGTAACGCTCGACGACCTCGCGAGGCAGGTGCGGGCCGGCTTCTTCGGCGCCGAAGCCCTGCGGCTGCAGCGAGGCCGCGACGAGGTGCGCGTGTACGTGAGGCTGCCCGCGGATGAGCGGAACACTATCGCGGATCTGAGTGACTACCGGATCCGGTCGCCGGGAGGCGGGGCGGTGCCGTTGTCTGAAGTGGCGGACGTCCTCTTCGGTGTCAGCGCATCGACGATCCGGCGCATCGACGGCCGGCGGATCGTGACGATCACCGCCGACGTCAACAAGGCGATCGTGACCGGCCAGGAAGTGAATGGTGCGCTGGAACGCGAGGTGTTGCCGGCACTTCGGGCGAGCTTCCCGGGCTTGCGCCACTCCTTCGGCGGCGAGCAACGTGAGCAGGCGGAGGCGATCGGGGGGATGGCGCGTGGCTTCGCGCTGGCACTGGTCGTGATCTATGCGCTGCTGGCGATCCCGTTCCGGTCCTACGTGCAACCGCTGATCATCATGGCCTCGATCCCGCTGGGCTTCGTCGGGGCAGCGCTCGGCCACCTGATCATGGGTCTGGATCTAGGGATCCTGAGCCTGTTCGGGATCGTCGGGTTGAGCGGCGTGGTCGTGAACGATTCGCTCGTGTTCATAGACTTCATCAACGAAGAGCGCCGGAGCGGGAAGGAGATGGCGCAGGCGATCATCGATGCGGCCAAGATCCGCTTCCGGCCGATCTTCCTCACGTCGCTGACGACGTTCCTCGGCGTCTCCCCGATCATTTTCGAGCGAAGCATCCAGGCCCAGTTCCTCGTCCCGATGGCGGTCAGCCTCGGGTTCGGCATTCTGATCGCGACCGCGATTATCATGCTGGTGGTTCCGGCGCTGTCGATGCTTCAACATCGAGCGACCGAGCGTATCCATCTGTGGAGGGGCCAGGCCCGCTCTCGCGGGGCGGGAATCGGCTGGGCCGGAGAAGGATGACGCCCGGTCGAGTGTCCGCCGGTTCCATTCTCGCGCTGGGGAGCGTCGCACTCTGTCTCGTCACGCGCGCGACGATGGGGTCGGCGTCGATCCCGTTGGATGGGGATGCCTCGGTTGGCCCGCAGGGCTGCGAGCCCTCGATCCGGGGTGCGGTGATCCGCGATCAGGACTTCGAGCGCTCGTTCGGCGACGACCTCATCTTCCGACTCGCGGCCACCCGGAACTCTCCGCCCAACCCGCAGGAGTGGACGATCGAGATTCGGCCGCGAGCGTTCCCGGACCACGAGTACAGCTACTATGCGTCGCCACCGTACCGCTTCTGGAACCCGCGCTATGTCGGTACATCGTACGGGTACACGGCCGCGCGGGCGGTCGCACACGACGTCCGCGAGTTCCGGTTCCTGACGAGCGAGGAAGACCACACCCGCGCGCACCGGGCGATCGGAATCGTGCTGTGGCCCGGCAACCACTCCGCGGACGAAGTCGAACGGACGAGCCGAGCCCTGGCTCAGATGGCGCACGGTCGGGGGACGCTCAGAATCCTGGACTCCCGGCTGGCGCCTCCGACGGAAGAGAGGCCGCTCGGGTCGATCGAGCGACTCGAGTTCGAGACTACGCTCTGCCTGCCCGATGACGACGCTGGGTGATCCGCGGTCGAGTTACGCCGATGCGCGCTCCTCGAGCCGGCGCCACTGGCTAGCGCCGGATGGCGGTGCCCGGTGACGGAGCGCCTGGTGGCGGCATCGGGATCGTGCCCGGTCCAGATCGCCGTCGCTGGCATTCGCTGACCTCGGGCGAGTCCTCGTTCGCGGAGTCCGGGAGCTGAGTCTCGATCGCCGCGAACACATCCGGGGTCCAATCTCTCGCCGAGATGTCCAGCGCGAAGACTCTCCGGCTCACGACCTCGACGGCCCACAGGTCCGGTCCGGCGCTGTCGAGGAAGACACCCACCCGTTCGCCTGCATCGGCATCGACGGCCATCCGCTCGGGATCCAGCACGTCTGGCTCGTAGTTGCGTGCCAGGATGTGGCTCTGGGCCGTGTCGGCGACCTCTATCACGAGCCCGACCCACCGCACGCCCCGCTCCGCCGCCCCCCACACCTGCTCGAACGACCCGCGGTAGCAGCGCACCTCTCCTACTCCCCTGTCCTGGAGAACCCGCTGGCCCGTAACGCACCCGGCCAGCGCGATCGCGATGCCGATCAGCGCCTGCCACGGGGCGGGAAACGGTGTCGAGCGCCGAGCGGCGTTCATGTGCGGCCCCTCAGCCAACCCAGACGGTCTTCACGTTCACGAACTCGCGGATGGCGTGCGGACCCAGCTCGCGACCGTACCCCGACTGCTTGACCCCGCCGAACGGCAGCTGCGGGACGGAGGCCACCAGGGCGTTCACGAACACTTGCCCGGCGACGAGATCCCGGGCGCAGCGATCCGCCTCCTCCTGCTCCGCCGTCCACACCGACGCACCCAGACCGAACGGTGTCGCGTTCGCGAGCTCGATCGCTTCGTCGAGCGATTCGAAACGGAACACGCTCGCCACCGGGCCGAAGAGCTCCTCCGAATAGGCGGGGCACCCGGCCGGCGCGTCCGTGAGAATCGTGGGCTGATAGAAATACCCGCGGCGGTCTGGCCGGCGCCCACCCGTTCTCACTCGAGCCCCCGCCTCGACGGACACCCGGACCTGCTCCTCGAGCGTCTCCAGGATGGGGAGCTTGGCGAGCGGTCCCACGTCGGTCGCGGCCTCCATCGGGTCTCCGACCTCGAGACCCTCGACCCCGTCGACGAAGCGCTCCTCGAGCTCATCCGCCACCGCGTTGGCCACCAGGATCCGCTTCGCGGAGATGCAGGATTGCCCGTTGTTCAGCATGCGCGACTCGATCGCCGTTGGTACGGCGCGATCCAGATCGGCAGAGGGCATCACGATGAGTGGATCGCTGCCACCCAGCTCGAGGACCGTGCGCTTGATTCGCGCTCCGGCCTCGGAGGCGAGCGAGGCGCCGGCCCGAACGCTGCCCGTGAGCGAGGCCGCCTGGACGATGGCGTCGTCCAGGACTCGAGGTATGGCCTCGACCTCGACGAACAGGTTCTGGAACACTCCGTCGGCAAGACCCGCTCGAGCGAACAGGCTCTCGATCGCGAGCGCGCACTGGGGCACGTTCGGGGCATGCTTGAGCAGGATGACGTTTCCCGCCATCAACGCCGGAGCGGCACAGCGGATGGCCTGCCAGTACGGAAAATTCCACGGCATGATCGCCAGGACCGCCCCGAGCGGCTCGTAGCGCACGACGCTACGGGAGGCGGCCGTCTCGTATTCCTCACTGGCCAGGAAGTCGGCGGCACCATCTGCATAGTACCGGCATACCCAGGCGCATTTTTCGGCTTCGGCGACCGCCGCGCCGTGGAGCTTGCCCATCTCGCGGGTCATGAGCCGGGCGTGCTCGTCCTTCTCCCGCTCGAGGATATCCGCCACCCGCCGCAACCCCGCCGCGCGTTCGGCGAAACTCGTATGGCGGTAGTCGTCGAAGGCCGATCGTGCGCGCACCAACCGCCGTTCGATCTCCGATTCGTCGAACGCTTCGAAGCTCGCCAGGCGTTCTTCGGTCGTCGGATCTATGCTGACGAAACTCATCTCGTTCCTCTCCTGCCGGCTCTGATCGGCCGACAGCACGCCATCACCTCTTGCCAGGTGTTCGACATGCGCCGTAGTTAGATCTCACGCCCGCGTGGAGGTCCTCGCAAGCCTCGATCGCGGCCTCGATCGTGACGTCTCGCGAGCTCGCGTTTCGCGGACCCCCCGGAGCGTGCATGCCGGAATCTGTCACACCGCCCGCGCCTGCCAAATGGGCCAAGGTCATCGACCACACGCGGTGCATCGGGTGTCATGCGTGCACCACGGCGTGCAAGTCGGAAAACGAGGTGCCGCTCGGCGTCACGCGCACGTACGTCAAGTACGTGGATGTCGGGTCGTTCCCGCAAGCGCGCCGCGCCTTCCAGGTGACCCGCTGCAACCAGTGCGCGGCGTCTCCGTGCACGGTAGCCTGCCCTACGCAGGCCATGCACAGACGCGCGGACGGCATCGTGGACTTCGACAAGTCCATCTGCATCGGCTGTAAGGCATGCATAGCCGCCTGTCCGTACGACGCGATTTTCATCAACCCCGACGACCATTCGGCGGAGAAGTGCAACTTCTGCGCGCATCGGATCGACATGGGTCTCGAGCCGGCATGCGTCATCGTGTGTCCGACCGAGGCGATTCTGGTCGGTGATCTCACCGATACGACCTCCAGGGTAAGCCGGCTGGTCCACCGAGAGCCGGTCTCCGTCCGCCGCCCCGAGAAGGAAACACACCCGAAGCTGTTTTACCGCGGGGCGCACCAGACCACCTTGGATCCCCTCGCCGCCCTGCGGCCGGCGGGCGGGCTGTTCATGTGGAGCGAGCAGATCAACGGCAACGGCCGTGTCGTCTCCGGGTCACCGGAGGTGGGTCACGGGCCCGAGAGCGCGGTGGGATCCGCCAACTCGTCCGCGGCGGCCATGCTCGCCTATGACGTCGCGCACCAGATCCCATGGGACTGGAGGGTGAGCCTCTACACGCTCACGAAAGGGATCGCCTCAGGATCGTATCTCGTGGCGCTTCTCCTCGCGCTTCTGGGAGGTCTCGGCTGGGAGAGCACGGTGTGGCTCCGGACGGCCCCGATCCTCGCGCTGGTCTTCCTGGGGATCACGGGGGCCCTCCTGATTTGGGATCTCGAGCACCCGGGACGCTTCTACATGATCTTCACGCGGCCGCACTGGAAGAGTTGGCTCGTGCGCGGCGGGTTCGTGATCGCGGGGTTCGGTGCCCTGCTCACGGGCCACCTGCTATCTGGCCTGAGCAACTCCGGTACGCCACGGGCTCTCGCGTGGCTGGGTGCCCCGCTCGCGGCGATGACGGCGGCATACACGGCGTATCTGTTCGCGCAGGCGAAGGCTCGGGATCTATGGCAGAACCCGCTTCTTCCTGCGCACTTCGTCGTGCAAGCCCTGCTCGCGGGCTCCGCGGTCCTGCTCCCGGTCGCTCCGGGTTCCGCGGGAAGCGACATGCGGACTCTCCTTGCGGGCGCGGCCGCCCTCCACCTGTTGCTGGTGCTGGGCGAGGTGTCTCTGACGCATCCCACGGCGCACGCCCGGCGAGCTGCGCACGAGATGGTTCGAGGCCGATTTCGCGTCTTCTTCTGGCTCGGAGTCGCGCTCGTGGGTGTGGCAGTCGGCACACCCTGGATCGGAACGCTGGCATCGCCGATCGCTTTGCTGGGGTTGCTCGCTCACGAGCACGCGTATGTGCAAGCCGGGCAATCCGTGCCGCTGTCATGAACGGGCAAGAAGCCTGTTGAAGGAGTACGGTGGGCTGCGCGCGGACCCGCCTCCGGCGGGTACCCCTCTTACGCAGTTCAGCTAAGGCGCGAGGACGAAGGCGTGGCAGCGCCACGTCGAGGAGGAGCAACGATGGATCAACCGCGTAACCCCCCTGCGCCCGACGATCTGATTCGCCCGGCCGGCTGTGACGACGGGTTACGGCGGCACGGCCCCACCTCCGGCGTTGGGGCTCGTCGACGTAGCTTTGGCTATGCCTTCCTCGCCCCGCCTGGGATCTGGGGCCGTGGCGCTCGTAACGCAGCCCGCCGTACTCCTTCAACAGGCTTCTAGAGTACGGGAGATACACGTCGTGAGAGCCACCGAGGAGCCGATCACATGGACCTGAAGGATCTCGAGCGCCGGGTCAGTGCGGCGCGCGCCGAGACCGAGGCGCGTGGTGAGACGTTCTATCCGGGTCCGAGCCGTATCCACCTGGCTTCATTCCCGCCGAAGGAGCGCTGGGATGATTGGGTGGAGCTGGACTCCAGGGCGTGGCCGGAGCGTCGGGAGCGTCGCTACATGTTGGTCCCGACGACGTGCTTCAACTGTGAGTCCGCCTGCGGCCTGCTGGCGTACGTGGACCGGGACACGCTTCAGGTCCGCAAATTCGAGGGGAACCCGGAGCACCCCGGCTCGCGCGGTCGCAACTGCGCGAAGGGCCCCGCCACGCTCAACCAGGTTGTCGACCCGGACCGTATCCTCCAACCTCTGAAGCGCGCGGGCGCCCGTGGGGAGGGGAAATGGGTTCCGGTCTCCTGGGACGAGGTGCTGGACGATCTCGCATCGCGCATTCGAACAGCGCTCGAGGAGGGCCGGCAGCGAGAGATCATGTACCACGTCGGCCGGCCCGGCGAAGATGGGTTCACCGAGCGCGTCATGGCCGCCTGGGGCGTCGACGGACACAACTCGCACACGAACATCTGCTCTTCCGCCGCGCGGGCCGGGTACCAGTTCTGGTGCGGAATCGATCGGCCGAGCCCCGATCACGCCCATGCCGAGGTGATCCTCCTCGTGAGCGCGCATCTCGAGGCGGGGCACTACTTCAACCCGCACGCACAGCGCATCATCGAGGGAAAGACTCGGGGCGCAAAGCTGATCGTCCTGGATACACGACTCTCCAATACGGCCTCGCACGCGGACCACTGGCTGCCCACGCAGCCAGGTTCAGAGGCCGCAGTCCTGTTGTCGATCGCGAACTACCTGATCCAGCGTGATCTGTACGACCGGGAGTTCGTGCGGCGCTGGTGGAACTGGGAAGAGTACGTCGCGGCGGAGCACCCCGAGGCTCTACGGACGTTCGAGAGCTTCGAAGCCGAACTCAAAGAGCTGTATGCGGAGTACACGTTCGAGCTCGCCGCGCGCGAATCGGGGATCGGCGTGGAGGAACTGGAGGAGGTAGCCCGGATAGTCTCGACCGCCGGTACACGGCTCGCGACCCACAACTGGCGGAGCGCCGCCGCGGGGAACGAAGGAGGGTGGCAGGTATCGCGCACGCTCTTCCTTCTGAACGCGTTGACGGGCGCGATCGCGACTCCGGGGGGACTGTATCCGAACGCCTGGAACAAGTTCGTTCCGAAGCCCATCTACCTCCCGCGACACCCGGAGCACTGGAACGAGCTCACCTGGCCCGACGAATATCCGCTCAGCATGTACGAACTCTCCTTCCTCCTCCCGCATATGCTGAAGGAGGGGCGCGGCGTGCTCGATGTGTACTTCACACGTGTGTACAACCCGGTGTGGACCAACCCGGACGGCTTCACGTGGCTCGAGGCTCTGACCGACGAGGCCAAAGTCGGGCTCCACGTGGCGCTCACCCCCACCTGGAACGAGACCGCCTTCTTCGCTGACTACGTGCTCCCCATGGGGAACGCCGCCGAACGACACGACATCCATTCCCTCGAGACGCACGACGGACAGTGGATCGGGTTCCGGCAGCCCGTGCTGCGCGAGGCACGCGAACGGCTGGGCGAGTCCATCTCGGATACGCGTGAGGTGAACCCGGGTAACATATGGGAAGAAAATGAGTTCTGGCTCGAGCTGTCGTGGCGCATTGACCCCGATGGTGCCCTCGGGATCCGCGAGTTCGTGGAGTCGGCGGAACGTCCCGGTGAGCGTCTGAGCATCGATGAGTACTACGGGTACATCTTCGATCGCTCGGTTCCCGGGCTGGCAGAGGCCGCGGCGGCGGAGGAGCTGACGCCGCTGAAGTACATGCGGCGTTACGGGGCGTTCGAGGTGGCGGATTCGGTCGGCCCGCTGCACGAGCAACAGATATCCAGCGAGGAGCTCGAGGACGTCTCGGAGGACCGCTTCGGGCGGGTGTACACGCGCGCCCCGAAGCCGGCGGCGACGAACCTCGCTCCAACCGGCGATCCCGATCCGGATGCCGAAGGCCGGCGGCCGGTCGGGGTCCGAGTGGATGGCGAGATCCTTCGTGGCTTCCCCACGCCGAGCGGACGGCTGGAGTTCTATTCACCCACGCTCGCTCAGTGGGGCTGGCCCGAGTACTCCCTCCCCACCTACATCAAGAGTCACGTTCACCCCGAGGTGTTGGCCGACGACGAGAAGGTCCTCATCTCCACCTTCAGGCTTCCCGTGCAGATACACACACGAAGCGCGAACTCGAAGTGGCTGGATGAGATCGCTCACACCAACCCGCTCTGGATTCACCCGGACGACGCCAGCCCCCTCGGTCTCGAGACGGGGGCGCTCGTGCGTGTGGAGACGACGATCGGCTACTTCGTCGTGAAGGCGTGGGTCACGGAGGGGATCCGACCGGGGGTAGTCGCGTGCAGCCATCACATGGGGCGCTGGAAGCTCGGCGACGAAGGTCAGCGCCTGCTCATGGCCACGGTCGATCTGGAACAGAGCGACGAGGGTTGGAGCATCCGTCGCCGTGCCGGGGCGCGGCCCTACGACTCGACCGATGCGGACACATCCCGCATCTGGTGGACCGATGTGGGGGTGCACCAGAACCTCGCCTTCCCCGTGCACCCCGATCCCATCTCGGGGATGCACTGCTGGCACCAGGCCGTGCGCGTGCGTGCTGCCCGACCCGGCGACAGATACGGTGACATCCGAGTCGATCCCGACAAGTCGCACCGGGCGTACCATGATTGGCTGGCCAAGTCGCGCTCCGCCCGAGTCCACTCTCCCGACGGAACCCGCCGGCCTCACTGGCTGATCCGGCCCGTGCGCCCCTCCGGCCAGGCCTATCGGTTGGACTCCCCGACGGACCAGGCAAGCCGCTCCGGTCCTTCAACGGCCAGCTAAAGCATGGAACTCTTCAGGGCTCTGGGAAGCCTGGTCGAGACCCCGACACCGGAGACGGCCTCGGTGGCCGCATTGTTGGACCTGGGGCCGCTGCCAGACCCCGCCGAGCACAGCGATCTGTTCCTGTTTCAGCTTTATCCGTTCGCCTCCGTGTACCTCGGCCTGGAAGGGCAGCTCGGTGGAGAGGCCCGCGACCGGGTGGCAGGTTTCTGGCGCGCCCTGGACGAGACGCCACCGGTCGAGCCCGATCATCTCGCCACGCTGTTGGGCCTGTACGCGCGTCTGACAGAGCTGGAACGGGCTGCGACGGGCGCGGGCCGCCGATCCTTGTGGCGTCGCACCCGCCACGCATGCCTATGGGAGCACCTGGCGAGCTGGGTACCGGTCTTCCTCACCAAGCTGCGTGAGATCGCCCCGCCATTCTATAATGGTTGGGGCGAGCTATTGGACGTTGCGCTCGCGCACGAGATCGTCGAGCTCGGGCCGTTGGATCGCCTTCCGCTGGCGCTGCGCGTGGCGCCGCCCATCCCCGACCCGAGAGAATCCAGGGAGTCGGGCGAGTTCCTGGCTGCTCTACTGAGTCCCGCGCGTAGCGGGGTCGTCCTGACACGATCCGATCTCGCCCGGGCCGGGCGAGAGCTCGGTTTGGGCCTCCGCGTAGGCGAGCGCCGCTTCATCCTGAGAGCCATGCTTGGCCAGGATCCGGTGGTCACGCTGGGATGGCTGGCGGAGGAGGCGGCGGCCTGGGCGGATCGCCACGATCGAACCGCCACGGTGATCCCCGAGATGGCCGAGTTCTGGGTCCACAGAGCCAGGAGCACCGCGAGGCTCCTCCGCGAGTTGAGCGGCGATGCTCGCCGGTGGCGTCTTGAAAGGGAAAGCCGAGGATGAAGGAATGCTCATGAGGAGGGAAGGCCGAGGATGAGCGAGAAGTCCATCGACCCGGTGAAGTTCAGGGCAGCGTTCCTGCTGCTGTTGGTGATCGGAATCTCGCTGCTGTTCTTCGCCATGATTCGCCCGTTCGTCACGGCTCTCTTCCTGGGCGCCATCTTCAGCGGGCTCGCGCAGCCGGTCTACCGTCGATTGGTGCGCTGGTTCAGGGGGCGAAAAGCTCTGGCATCGCTCACTACTCTCATATTGTTCTTCATCGTCATCCTCGGCCCGCTCGGCGGTTTCATGGGGATCGTGACGAATCAGGCGCTTCAAGTCAGCGAGTCGGTCGGCCCGTGGGTGCAGCAGCAGATGGGCCAGCCGGACCAGCTGGACCGACTCATCGCCCGACTTCCGTTCGCGGACGCGCTCGCGCCCTACACCGACCAGATACAGCAAAAAGCCGCGGAGCTGGCGGGCTCGCTGGGCGGGTTTGTCGTGCGGAGCCTGGCGGCCGTCACCCGTGGGACCGTCCAGGTCCTGTTCCTGTTGTTCGTGATGCTGTACGCGATGTTCTTCTTTCTGAAGGACGGTGGGAGCGTGCTCGGTCGGATCCTCTATTACATGCCTCTCTCGAACGAGGACGAGCAACGCATGCTGGACAAGTTCGTCTCGGTGACGCGCGCGATGGTGAAGGGGACGCTGCTCATCGGAATCGTGCAGGGTGCGCTCGCCGGTGCCGGGTTCGCGGTCGTCGGAATCCCCGCGGCCGCGTTCTGGGGCACGGTGATGGCGGTGCTCTCGATCGTGCCGGGAGTCGGCACGGCGCTCGTGTGGGGGCCGGCGGTCATCTACCTGTTCGCCGTCGGACAGACGGGTGTCGGTATCGGCTTGCTCGTATGGTGTGGTGCCGTCGTGGGAACCGTGGACAACCTGATGCGTCCGTGGCTGGTCGGGCGCGACACGCAGATGCCCGACCTCCTCATCCTGCTTGGCACGCTGGGTGGGTTGTTCCTGTTCGGCGCGGCCGGTGTGCTGATCGGACCGATCGTCGCGGCGCTGTTCATCACCGTTTGGGAGCTGTACGGAGAAGCGTTTCGCGAGCTGCTACCCGACGTGCGCGTACGCGGGTGAGCCCCGTCAGTGGCCTCCTGGCGACGGCGCTCGGGGCTAAACGTTCATCCGGACTCGAGTGTCGCGTGAGTATCCGATCGGAGCAGGTCCTCTCGGTTCCCGACACGCAGTCCGTTTCGCACGTGAGCTCTTCGAGGGTCGAGCCGAGCGAAGCCACCGCCGCGCCCAGGGACATTCTCTCACACACTCAGGAGTGATCCGATGTCGAGTCGAAGCCCCGTCACATTCCGCACCCGCGGCGCGCTCACCGGACTGGCGGTCGTGGCCTCGCTGGCCTCGATCGGCGCCCGGCCGAGTCCGTCGCTCGCACAGGATGCCGCACTCGATACGGCCTTTCTGGAGGGCTTCCAATGGCGCTCGATCGGGCCAGCCAACATGTCGGGTCGGATCACCGACATCGAAGGCGTACCGGGGACCCCGGTCTTCTACCTGGCCGCGGCGACGGCGGGCGTCTGGAAGACCACCAACAACGGAACGACGTTTCGGCCGTTGTTCACCGACGAGCGGGTAGCGGCGATGGGGGACATCGCGGTCGCGCCCAGCAATCCGGACATCGTGTGGGCCGGTACCGGCGAGGAGGACTCGCGCAACTCGATCTCGCCTGGGGGCGGCGTCTACAAATCGACGGATGGAGGACTCAGCTGGGAGCTCGTGGGCCTCGAGGAGACGCAGGCGATCGGACGCATCGTCATCCATCCCACCAATCCGGATCTCGTCTACGTCGCAGCACTGGGTCACATCTGGGGAGCCAACGAGGAGCGCGGTCTGTATCGGACGCGGGACGGGGGAGCGACCTGGGAGCGGGTCCATTATATAAGCGAAAACGCCGGGTTCGTGGATCTGGTCATGCACCCGAGCGATCCGAACACGCTCTTCGCCTCCAGTTGGGAACGCGTCCGCGGCCCGTGGTTTCTGACCAGCGGCGGTCCCGGCTCGGGCCTGTGGAGGACCACAGACGGCGGTGACACGTGGAGCGAGATCACCGCAGGCGGCTTCCCCGCGACCCTCAAAGGTCGAATCGGGGTCGCGATCGCGCCCTCGAACCCAGATGTGATGTACGCGATCGTGGAGGCAGAGGAGCCGGAATGCCCCGAGGACGCCGAGGCGCAGGATTCAGATGCGGAATCGTGCCAGGATCCGCACGGCTCGGGGCTGTACCGATCCGAAGATGGTGGCCGGACGTGGATGTGGATGAACGGGGAGAACACGCGTCCGTTCTACTACTCACAGGTCCGCGTGGACCCGTCGAATCCCGATCACGTGATCTGGTCCTCTACGCCGGTTCGCTTCTCGAAGGATGGCGGAACGACGGTTGGGCAGACGACGCTGGGCATCCACGTCGACCACCACGCGCTGTGGTGGGACCCGGAGAACCCCGACCACTACATCGTCGGCAATGACGGTGGGATTGCGATCACCTGGGACAAGGGTGGGAGCTACGATTTCCCGAACGCGATGGCACTCGGCCAGTTCTACGCGGTCAGCTACAACATGGATATCCCGTATCGCGTGTGTGGCGGGCTACAGGACAACGGCACCTGGTGCGGCCCGAGCCGCCGCCGCCAGGGCGGCATCGACAACCACATGTGGGCTACGGTGAGCGGTGGAGATGGCTTCTACGCGCCGCAGGACCCCGAGGATCCGAACCTCATGTATGCCGAGTCGCAAGGCGGCCGGATGTCACGCATCAACACCGCCACGGGCGCACGACGCCGCCTCGAACGACCGAGCTGGAGCGAGGTGATCAAGCCTCTACGCGACGAGCTGGTGCTGCTGGAGGACGAGGCCGGCGACTCACCCAGCGCGGAGCAGCAGATGCGCATGGAGGAGCTCGAAGCCAGGATCTCTGCCGACTCGGCCGCCTACTCGCTCCGGTACAACTGGAGCACGCCGATGGTACTTTCACCGCACGATCGAAACGTACTGTACGTCGGCGCGAACAAGGTGCTCAAGTCCACGAAGCGGGGCGACGATCTGACCGTCATCTCGCCCGACCTCACGTACGCGGACCCGGAGAAGATCGCGATCAGCGCGGGCGGGACCGGAACCACCGGCGGGATTACGCGCGACGCCACCGGGGCCGAGACGCACGCTACGATCACGGCGCTGGCCGAGTCCTACCTTCGCGCCGGCTGGCTGTTCGCGGGCACGGATGACGGACGCGTATGGATGACGCAGGACGACGGAGAGAGCTGGACCGAGCTCACCGGCCGCTTCGACGGGGTGCCCGAAGGAACGTGGGTGAGCCGGATCGAGCCGTCGCACCACGACGCGAGCACGTTCTACGTGTCGTTCGACGGTCATCGGAGCGACGACTTCACGCCCTACGTGTACGTCACGCACGATGGCGGCGAGGCATTCCGCTCCATCGCGAACGGACTCCCGACCGGGAAGCCGGACTACGTCCATGTGATCCGCGAGGATCCCCACAATCCGAACCTGCTATTCGTGGGCACGGACGTCGGCGTCTACCTGTCGCTCGACCGCGGCGTGAGCTGGCAGCGGTTCATGAACGGGTTGCCGACCGTGCCCGTGCACGATCTCAGGATCCACCCGCGCGAGGGTGAGCTCATCGCCGGAACCCACGGACGCTCGGTGTGGATCGTGGACATCGCGCCCCTGGAGCAAACTGCCGGACGCGGACTGGCCGAGGGCGTCGTCTTGTTCGAGCCGAAACCTGCGCTCCAGTTCGGTGACGCTCCGATCGGCGGTGAATCGACGGGTCATCGAACGTTCGAGGGTGAGAACGTCCGGTACGGCGCCGAGCTCGCCTACTGGATCCCGCGTGATGTGTCGATGGCGCTGATGCGGGAAGAGCGGGAGGCTCGGCAAGCGACGGAGGAATCGGAGACGGATGGTGCCGGGGCGGAAAGACCCGGTGTCCCGCAGGCTCAGTTCGCGATCCTGGACGCGAGCGGCGATACGGTTCAGACGTTCACGGGCGCCCTGGCCTCCGGTCTCAAGCGTGTCTACTGGGATTTCCGTCCGCGGGTCGAGCCGGAGCCCAAGTCCCCGTCCGAGCTTCGGGACAGCGTCGAGAACGCGAAGTTGATGCGCGAGGTCGCCGACTCGCTTATCGCAGCCGGCGACGACTCCGACATCGTCGAGCGTGCAGTCGAGCAGATGAGCTCCGGTGCAGCCACGTTCCGAAGCCGGTTCGGTGGCAGCGGGACGCCTCGACGAGGGTTCCGGGAGCGGCCCGGCGAGACGTATCCGCGACCTCGCGCCGAGGCGAGGGAGGCTGAGGGTGAGCCTGGCCCGACGCCAGGTGCGCGTCCGAGCGGTCAGGGCCGGGCGGGTGCTCCCGCCCAATCCGAGATCCGTGACATGCAGAGGAAGATTCGGGGTGCGATGCGTGACCGGGGAGCCGGCTTCGGTGGCTTCGGTGGTTTCGGCGGGGGCAGCCAGCCGCTTGCAGACCCCGGAGACTACACGGTCGTGATGACCATCGGCCAGGAGACCCTGTCAGTTCCTCTGACGGTCGTCCGGGCGCCGCGCTACTCGGACGAACCCTGACAGGTGGGCCAATGACACACGCCCTCACGCAAGAGGTCCCGGTCCGACATCTGGTGCGCGTGTGCGCGCTCGCGCTCGCATGCACGTTCATGCCGACGCCCGGGAGGGCCCAACAGCCCCAAACGCAGGAGTACTCCCGCGCGACTCGAGGCACGCGCTATCTCGAGAGCGGCGGGCTTTCGATCAAGATGCTCGTCGAGGCCGCCAATCTGGGTGGGGCCGAAGTCGAGCTGGGAGAGATCACCTTCCCGGTCGGAAGCGGGGCGAACCGGCGGAGCCACACGCATGGGCGGGTGGAGATCTTCTACATCCTGTCGGGCCGGCTCGACCATATCGTGAACGAGAGATCGCACGTGCTCGAACCGGGCATGGTCGGAATCGTCCGGCCCGGGGACGGTGTCGTGCACCGCGTGCAGGGGGATGAACCCGTGCGCGCGCTGGTGATCTGGGCCCCCGGTGGCGAGGCCGATCGTATTGCGCCCTTCTTCGAGGAGCGCCCACTCGACCCGCCCAGGCAGTGAGGAAGACGATACGCCACCGACCCACCAGGGTCTCTCAGCAGCCTCCGAGGTCGGCGAGGCGCTCGAACTCTCCTCCGTGCAACACCCACACGGCCAGATCGGGCACCCGGGTGGACAGCCGTCGATAGAAGCCGGAGGCGACCTCGTTCCGCTCGTGCATGAGCCACCACACGACCCCGCCGCCCGCTTCGCGTGTCGCCCGGGCGACACGCGCCAACAGCGCCCGCCCGATCCCACCCCTCCTGACGCCGTCCTCGACGTACAGGTCAAGCAGGTAGCTTCCGCGCACGGCCGACTCGGTATCATAGGAGGGGTGGAAGAACGCATACCCGACTAATTGGCCATCCAACTCGGCGACCAGCGCGTCGAACGCGCGGTACGGCCCCAGCGCATCGCGAAGGAAATGCTCCTCCGTGAACGCGCAGGAAGGGGCCCCCACGTGTAGGTTCAGCGCTTCCACCATCGCCGCCACGTCGGTGGCGTCGGATGGCTCCGGAGGTCGGATCGTGACAGCGTCCACTATATCGCGCTCCCATTGCCTGCAATCCGCGCAGTCTGCCGCGGCATCCGCGAGTAAGGTATGAAGACGCTGCTCGTCCTGCGCCACGCCAAGTCGAGTTGGGACCACGCCGAGCTCGCCGACCACGATCGCCCCCTGAACAAGCGAGGGATGAGGGCCGCGCCCCGGATGGGCCGGTTACTCGTCGAGCAGGGTCTGGTCCCCGATCTGATCTTGAGCTCGACAGCCGTGCGCGCCCGCACGACCGCCGAGCTCGTTGCGGACGAATGCGAACCCCCTCCCTCGATCGACTACTTGCCGTCGCTGTACGGCGCGGGGCCGCACGACTACCTCGAAGCCGCAAGCGAGACTGGTTGTGATGGGGAACGCATCATGGTGGTCGGACACAACCCGGGGGTCGAGCTACTGGTCACCATCGTAGCCGGCGTCCGTGAACGCATGCCGACCGCCGCCCTGGCCCATATCCAGCTCGACATCGACCGGTGGGAGGATGCCGTGGACGCCCAGGGCCGGCTCGTGAGCCTCTGGCGTCCGAAAGAGCTGGCCTAGCGGTACCGGTCCCGAGCGCTCCTGGCTGGTTTGCTAGCGGCTGGGAGGATCCAGCACCACGCCCAGAAACAGGATGGTGCCCGACAGTCGTTCACGGATGGCGAGCAGGAACGGTCGGTCCACGACCACGGGAACCGGTGCCGACGTCACGCCCACACCGACGCTGGTGGCGGCAGCCGCCTCGGTGCCCTCCTCGTTCACGTCCACGAAGCTCTTCTGCTTCACGCGCGTGATGTGGAGGTCCGTCCCCATCGCCTGAGGATCGAACCCGTCCTGTAGCATGCCTCCGAAGTCCGCCCGCCCGGGCACGAACGCGATCTCCATCCCGAGCGCTTTGAGTACGTCGTTCAGGCTCTTCTCCCACTCGAGCGTGAATCGGGGCAGGTGGACCGGGACGCCCGCCTCGGGCAGGTCGGCGGTCCACGCGTCCCAGCGCGCTGCATCGAGGCCGTCGATCACGTCTTCGATCGCGAGGTCCGGACGTGGCAGCACGATGGTCATCCGGAAAGCGCCGCCACCGTACGGTAGGTCGATGATCTCCCCGTCCGGCTCCCATCGATGACCGAACGTCCCCTCGCCACGCACCATCATGCGGACCGTCTTCGTGCTGCCGTCGGGAAGGTGGAAGAGCGCGTCGCGCGTGTCATCGGGGTCGAACTGGTGCGTCCACTGTCCCTTGAAGTAGATGGCGTTCAGGAGGAAGAGGACTTCGCGCGCGTCGAACTCCTCGATCATCTTGTCGATCCGCCCGTTCGTGGCGGAGTCCACCCACGAGTTGATGACGTCGGGGGCGTTGGGATCGCTGAAATCGAGCGAGTCCACGCGGGCGTCGAACACCCGCTGGACCGTAGAGAGGAACTCGAGTCGGAACGGAAACATCGGCTGATACCATGCGGAGTTGGCGATCCCGATCTCGACCTTCGGATCCAGCCCCAGCAGCAGATCGGCCAGGCTCTCGTAGGAGGCGTTGATATCCTCCAACGGAGGGAGTGCCCCACCGTCGGCAAACCCCAGGGTTGTGGCGATCGCGTCGTACGTGGAATCGCGCGCCCCGGTGAGAGCCATCCCGAGCGCGATGTGCGCGCTGAGGGGCGAGTAGAACAGGTTCTCCGCCGGCTCCGCGTCGCGTAGCTGACCCAGGAGCGAGAAGCCAAAGCGGTTGCTCGCACCGATGAGGTCCTGCTCCCCGATCGTGAGCGTTCGTGGGAGCTCCGTGATGGGGTCTGCCCCTCCCTCAGGGCCCGTCGGGTCCTGACACCCCATCGCGGCCAGCAGCATCATCGCCGCGGTTGCGGTCCCGGTCATCAGCTTGTGGCTCCGATCTCGGGCGCGTCGATCCGATCTATTTGCAGGCACCCTCTCGATGCTCCGTCCAGGGCTTCCACCATGCTACCCGTGAGAGAACGCTTCGGACCCGACGAATGTGACGCGTTCGACGCTTGCCCGGGCTCCATCCCGTGACCCAGGTTCCGGGGAGGCCCCGCGCGTGGCTCGTGCTCGCGCGTCCGCCCAAACCGTATCCGGTGACCGGGCTGTCCTATCGTGTTCATCCAGCTTCGCGATGATCTGCGGCTCCACTTCCGCGACCGGGGAAGGGGCGAGCCGATCCTCATGCTGCACGGCTTCAGCGGCTCGGCAGACAGCTGGGGCGGAGAAACGCTTCGAGCCCTCGCCACCCGCCGCCGCGTCCTCACCGTGGACCTGCCCGGGCACGGATGCAGCGGAGCGCCGTCGCGCCCCGACCAGTACGCCATGAGCGCGATTCTCGAGGATCTGCGGGAGCTGCTGCACGCCGTCGGGATCCGCAGCGCGACCTGGCTGGGGTACTCCATGGGAGGGCGCCTCGCACTGGGGGCGGCCGCCCTTCACCCGGACCTGGTCGACCGGCTCGTGCTCGAGAGTGCATCCCCGGGTTTGGCGACCGAGTCCGAACGCTTGACGCGGCGCCGGGCCGACGAAGCGCTCGCCAGACGCATCGAGGATGAGGGAATCGAGCGTTTCGTCGAGTACTGGACGAACCTCGCGCTGTTCGATACTCAGCGGCAGCTGCCGGACGACGTCCGCCAGGCCCTGCATCGCCGCCGGATCGCGAATCGGCCAGAGGGCTTGGCTGCGTGCCTGCGGGGGCTCGGAACCGGCACCCAACCATCGTTCTGGGACATCCTGGACAGGGTCCGGGTGCCCACGTTGATCGTCGCTGGTGCGGAAGACCCCAAGTACCGTGAGATCGGTGCCCGGATGTACGACGGTCTGGCCGACGCGACCCTGGAGATCGTGCTCGGCGCGGGGCACGCGCCTCACCTGGAGACACCGACCGAGTGGCTGGCGGTGGTGGAAGCGTTCCTCGACCGCTGAGGCCGGTTCGGTCGGCCCCGGCTGGATGTGAAGGTGAAGGCGCTAGCGGCGAGGTCGAAGCTCGACAGACCGCGTCAGGATGAGATCGTCGAGCGGCGAGTTGTCACCGTTGGCGGAGTTGGCGGCGATGTGGAGGACCACGCTCACGTCGTCCGCGGGCGCGACCCACTCGATGACCCACTGTCCGACTCCGCTCACCAGCTCCGTGCCGATTCCCGTGTGCTGGATGTACTCGACGCCCGTCGCAGGGTCGGCAACGACCCGCGCGTGCTCATCCAGCGCGGCGACACGCCCCGCGGGCGATCCCGGCTGATCTCCCTTCAGGACTCGGAACGCGGCCTGAAATCCGGCCCCGCCCATGCCTTCGCCTCGAACCGTGAGGCTGACCCGGTGTGGCGCGCCGGGCTCGTAGCTCCCGTCCAGTCCCTCGAGCTGCAGCGACCCGCGCGGGTCGTTCAAGGGCAGCCCGACGTGACAGACCCGGCAGGTCGGCTCGCCGAAGCCCCCCGTATGCGCCGGTGGCGGCCCCGCGACGTGTGGGGTGATCAGCAATGGTGACGCGCCGAAGAAGGCCAGGAGTGCCAGGCCGGGGACGGCGCGTCGCGTCATGAGTCCGATCAACAGGGCGCCAGTCAGCTCGTCGTTCGCTTGGGTGGCACGACGGCGCGCCCGATGGTGTTGGTGTCGGTCCCGAACCAGATCGACTTCGTCTTCTCGTCGTAGACCATGTGCCGGATGGCGCCCCCGCCGCTCTCGACCTCGACCACGCTGATGAACTCCTCCGTCTCCGTGTCGAACCCGACGAAGGTGTTCGGGTCGAGCCCCGTCTCCACGAACCACACCCGGTCATACTCGTCGATCGCGGCCGCGTACGGACGCGATCGCTCTCCGCCCGGGTTCGGCCACTCCCGGACCTCACCCGTCTCGGGGTTCAGACTCCCCAGATACCCACGCGAATAATCGACGTACCAGATGATATCCTTCGAATCGATAACCAGTCGGCGGGGTCGCGCGTCCTCGGCCGGCAGGTCGAACGTCTCCAGCTCGAATGTCTCGGGGTCCACGGTCGCGATCTTGTTCGTGTTGAACAGCACCACCCAGGGACGGTCCTTCGAGTCCATCTTGATCCCGTAGGGGCGGCTGGAGCTGCTCCGTCCCCCCTCGACCTCCGGCGCCGGGATGAGCTTCACTTCGCCCGTGGCCGTCGTCAGATGCCCGATGAAGTTCCCTTGCTGTACCGTAAACCAGATGTCGCCGCTCGCGTCCCAGACGAGCGTATGCGGATCACGCGCGCGTTCGTCCGGCATCATGATCTTCTCGATCTCGCACGTCTCGGGGTCGAGCTTTCCGATGTGGCTGGCGCGGTTCCCGGCGTAATAGACCATCCCGTCGGAATCCACGATCAGGTTGTGCGGGCCCGCGTTGTCCAGGTCGCATTGCTCGAAGTCCCCCGTCTCGGGATCGAGCACCGCGGCGTAGCTGGTCCGCTGTCCGACGAACCAGATGCGTCCGTCCGGTCCGACGTACGGGTCTCGTGGCCGACTCTCCGCCCACGGGACCTCCCACTCATCGAGCTTCGGGTCGTTCGCGATCCGGGATTGTCCCTGCGCCACGACGTCCGCGGTGCCGAGGCTTACGGCGGCCAGGATGAGAAGCGGGGTCATGCTGGAATGATGCATCGTGCCTCCACTGCCTATGTCTTGGGGGTCCTTCGGTGCACAGACCATCCAACAGACGAGGAGCGCTCTCCGTTGGGAGCCATCCGACGGCGTTGGCCATCCAAGCTAATGGTGCCTGTCGGGCACCGCAGCAGCACCCTCCGCGCCGCAGCGCCCCCGACCTCCATCGTTGACCCGGGGGAGAGTGTTATTTGGGTGTCGGACGAGCGTCGCTCGGGGGCCCTGGGACCGCCCGAGCTCGCAGAGGGAGCCACCTCCGCAGCGGTAGGCGGCGTCCCGGGATGAGAGACTGGATGACGTGGATGCGACCGATGACGACCCCCCGGAACGGAAGAGGCGCCGCGAGAGTGGCTCGCCTCGTCGCCCTCGCGGCGATTTGGATCGGACTCCCGGTCTCGGCTCGCGCCCAGGAGGCCGAGACGCCCGAGGCGAACGGAGCCCTGCGGGTGTTCGTCGACTGCAGAGGGCGGTTCTGTGATTTCGACTTTCTCCGACGGGAAGTCTCGTTCGTCGACTACGTACGGGACCGACGGGATGCTCAAGTGCACGTGTTGATGATCTCTCAGGAGACGGGGGCGGGCGGGAGGAACTTCGTCCTCGACTTCATCGGGAGGGGCGAGTTCGAGGGCATGGATGACCGCCAGGAGGTTTCCACGGCGCCCCAAATCCCGGAAGAGGAGGTGCTCGAAAGGGTCTCGCGCGCGATCGGCCTGGGGCTGGCGCGCTACGTCGCCCAAACCCCCACCGCGGACCGCCTGCGAGTCGTCGAGGACGAAGGCCTCGGCGAGCGTGCGGCGGCCGGTCCGCAGGACGATCCCTGGGACTTCTGGGTCTTCCGGACCAGCATCGAGGCGAGCGTCGAGGGCGAGGACCGCCAGAACCAACTCTCCCTGGACGGCACCCTCTCCGCCAATCGCGTCACCGAGAAGCACAAGCTGGAGATGTCGGTGGACGGGCGCTACGAGCGGGAGGAATTCGAAGTCGATGACTCGACGACGGTCAAGAGCATCGAGCGCGATTACGAGTTCGAGTCGCTTGCCGTGTGGAGCATCGGCGCCCACTGGTCTGTGGGGGCGGAGGCCAACGTCGAGCACTCCAGCTTCCGCTCACGCTGCTCTACACACTGGGCTTCAACAGCTTCAACTGGAAGGAGCCGACGCTTTTCGGCGAAACGTCGGAGCGGCGGTTCGATCAGTCCCTGCGCGCGTCCCTCGCCGTCAAACAGGCTTGGGGCGAGGCCGGCGGCGAGTTACAGGCATCGCACTTCCTCGACGAACCGGCACGCCACCGGTTCGACGCGCGCGTTTTCGCGCGCTTGCGTGTCGTTCGCGGCCTCTCGTTCGATGTCTCCGTCGAGGGATCGAGAGTTCGCGACCAGATCAACTTGCCCGTGGGCGACGCCACCGAAGAGGAGATCCTGCTCGAGATCCGCGAGCTCGAGACCGGATTCGAGTACGATCTCTCGGTCGGTTTCAGCTACACGTTCGGATCGATTTTCAACAACGTGGTGAACCCCAGATTCGAAGGCGGCGGGGGCGGAGGTCGCCGCTTCTAGGAGGCTGCTGAAGAACTCCAGCCGCCTGCTAGCCCTCCCTCAGCGCCGCCCTGTACTTCGGGACGAGATAGAGGTTCGCCGCCACCCGGCCCCCGAGGAACGCGGCGAATGCCGCGGTGACGCCCATCAGCCCGACGCCCCACGCGAGGGCGGGGAACAGGACGGCCACGCCGATGAGCTCCATCGCGGATGCCCCGGTGATGGGTCGGGTTCGGCGGCCCTTCATGAGAACCGCGCGCTGCAGGTTGAGCAGCACGGCGAGGGCTGGAAGCGGTACCAGGATCCTCGCGGGAGGGAGCGCGAAGGCGGTCAGCTCCGGAGTGAGCCCGGAGATCGTCTCGAACCAGACCGAGGCCAGTGGCGTGAAGACGATGGTGGCCAGGCCCGCGGACGCGGCCATGCCGAGCCCGGTCGCGAAGCGGGCGACCTGGGGATAGCCCTCGTGTCGTCTTCCCATCAATGCGATCGCGGCATCCTGATACGCCAGACCGAGGGCCCGAAAGAGGAACGAGAGCGCGTGGACGACAGGGAACACGGCGAGCGACTCCACGGGGAAAGGGGCGCGTCCCATGAAGAAGGTGAGCATCGGCTGAACGGTCAGGCCGATCAGGGAGGTTAGGGCCAGCGGGTAGTAGAAGGCGGCGATCTGCCTATAGTCCAGAGCCTCCCCTGAGCCGGCAGGCGCCCCCGGGGAGGTCCCCGCGCTGGCCAACAGCTCGCGAATCGTGCCCCGTGCCATCC
>JBDHHV010000007.1:0-47039 GCA_039589195.1 Gemmatimonadota bacterium
ATCATGATGCGCGATGTGCAGGACAGACTCTCGGAGGAGGAGCTAAAGATCCAGTTGACGGATGAGGCCGTCTTGTTCCTCGTCGATCACGGGTACGATGACAAGTTCGGCGCGCGCCCGCTCAAGCGGACGATCCAGCGCTACGTGGAGGATCCGCTCTCGGAGCGCATCCTGATGGCCGAGTTCACGCCGGGGGATGAGATCGTGGTGGATGCGGTGGAGGACGACGAAGAGTCGCTGGCGTTCCGGGTGGCCTCGCCTTCCTCGGCCACGTGACCTCGCCGCCTCCAACCGGTCGTCTAACCGGCCTCGCGTTTACGATCGGCGCGACCCTCGCACTGGCGGGGGTCGCGCCTGCGTTTGGGCAGAACCTCGCAGAGACCAGCGTCCGCGTCGACAGCATCGTCGTCAGCGGGAATTTCCGTCACTCCGAAACCGATATCATCGACCGCAGCGGGCTGCGCGTCGGGAACATCGTCCAGCTTCCCCAGGTTCAGGACGCGATCCGGGGACTCTTCGCCACCGGCAACTACGCCGACATCCAGGTGGCCGTGAGCGGCGATGACCGCGAGCGAGGGATCTTCTACATCACGGTCGAGGAGCGACCGTACATCACCCGATACGAGTTCGAGGGCCTGGAGAGCCTGAGCGCCGGCACCGTCCGGGATACGATCGGGCTGGCGCAGAGCGCGCCGCTCGACCCCGACCGGATCACACGCGCCCAAGCCTTCATTCTCGAAGCACTCTCGAACGAAGGCTTCCCGACCGCGCAGGTCGACACCGTGATCCGCCCCGATCCGTCCCGCCCCGGTGACTCCCGCCTGGCGTTCCGGGTCCGCGAGGGCCCCCGGCTTGGCGTAACGAGCATCCGGTTCGAGGGCAACGACGTCTTCACCGACGGGCAGCTCCGATCAGCCATGATCACGGACCAGGAAGGGTTCCTGTGGTTCAACCAGGGGCAACTCAAGAAGGACGAGTATAGACTCGATCTGGCGCAACGTCTCCCGGAGTACTACGCGCGTCACGGATACCTGGACTTCCAGGTGGTCGACGACACGGTGATTTCGGATCCGGTGACGGGAAAGGGCCGGATCGTCATTTGGGTCGAGGAGGGTCCGCAATACACCCTCGAGGAACTGCGGGTGGTCGGTAACAGGGCGTTTGCCGCGAGCGTCATCGAGGAAAGCGCCCGGGCGGGGCAGTTGGAGGTCGACGAAGGCGAGGTGGCACCGTTCAACCAGCCGGCTTTCTTCACGGCCAGCGGTGGCCTGGGCGATCTATACCGAAACTCCGGCTACCTGAACGCCCGGATCCTACCCGACGTGCAACGTCTCCCACCGTCCGAGCCGGGGGGCAGCCCCCGGGTGGCAGCGGTCTTGAATATCCGGGAGGGCGAGCCGAGCTATTTCCGCGAGATCAACATCGAGGGGAATACCTATACGCACGACCGCATCGTCCGGAACCGTCTGTTCATCCTCCCCGGTGACATCTATTCACAGGAGCGTCTGGTATCGAGCGTTCAGGCGATCCAGGGACTCGGGTTCTTCGAGCCGCTTCCGCCGGACCAGGCCATCGAGTTCGCGGAGCGACCCGACGGCGACATCGACATCACCATGCGCGTGCAGGAGAAGCAAACCGGGACGGTGAACTTCGGTGTCACGGCCTCCGGGATCAGCGGTTTCGCGGGATTCATCGGCTATGAACAACCGAACCTGTTCGGGCAGGCGAAGGTGGGGCGTTTTCGATGGATCTTCGGGCGCCGGCAGCAGGACATCGACGTCAGCTACTCCGATCCGGAGATCTTCGGGAGCCGGCAATCCGCGACGCTCACGCTGCGAAGCTCCCGGGACCGGTTCACGGGGTTCAGCCTTGGCGATCGCCGCCAGACCGGTGGACTCGTCGAGGTAGGAACGCCCGTGTTCGGGCTTCGATCTGTCCGCCTGTTCGTCGGCTACTCTCTGTTCAATGACCGGGTGAGCGGGCTGGACACCACGAACATCTCAGAGGCCAGGCGGCAGCTTCTGACGTCCGGTACGCGGAGCGGGCTCAGCTTCCGGCTCGTCCAGGACAACCGGAACAATCCGCTATTTCCGACGGCGGGGAGCCGCAACACGATCTCGCTCCGTCACACGGGCGGTTTTCTGGGTGGATCGGGGAACTACCAGAAGGTCGACCTCGGGAGTGAGTGGTTCGTCCCCGTCGCGCAGATCGGGGGTGGGCTCCAGAGCGCCCCAATGGAGTTCACCTTCGGGATGAACTTCGCGGCCGGCGTCATTCTGGGAGACAACCCCTTCTTCACCGAGCGCTACTTCGTCGGGGGTACGCAGGCGGGGATACAGTTACGTGGGTACGAAGAGGCCACGGTCACGCCCTTGGGCCACATCCCGCGCGAAGCCCGTCTGAGTGACCTGGACCGCGTCGGCGAGTCATACTTCAAGGCGGGCACCAAGTTCGGCCTCAAGCTGACCAGCAGCATCTTCGTCAGCGCGTTCATGGACGCCGGGAACTCGTGGCGAACGGCGGGCGAGCTGAATCCCACGGACCTCCTGGTCGGCGCGGGGTTAGGAGTGAGCCTGGTTTCGCCTTTCGGACCGATCGGCCTCGATTACGCCTACGGCTTCGATCGACGAGATGTGTTGGGACGGCCCGATCCGGGGTGGCAGCTCCACTTCAAGTTCGGGCAAATTTTCTGAAGAGAAATCAGGAGAACGTTCGCATGCGATTCTTCGTTCGTAACGCCGCGCTTTCGGTCGCGGCGCTCATGGTGGCTGCGACAGGCCACGCGCAAACCGACCCAGCCGCCGCAGGCAGCGACTTGCCCCCTGCGGGCACGCCGATGGTCTACGTGAACACACTGGCGATTCTGCCCGTCGCCCCTGGTGCGAACGATGCGCAGGTCTCGTTTCAGCAGGAGCTGACGGGATACGAGGACGAGATGCGGGCCCTGGGTGCAGAGATCGACTCGCTGGTGTCGACCTACCGGCGCCAGGAGGCACTGCTGGACCAAGTCGCCAAGGAGCAGAAGCAGCAGGAGATTCTCCAGAAGCAGCAGGCCGCAAGAGAAAGACAGCTCGAGCTGGAGCAGATCTCCGAGCAGCGGCGACAGACCCTCCTCGAGCCCATCCTGGACCAGGTGCGCGAGGTGATCGAGGAGATCCGCGCCGCCAACCAGTACGCGATCGTGCTCGACCTGGCGGAGGCCGGCGTGGTCGCGGCTGACCCGAGCCTCGACATCACCGCGGCCGTTCTCGAGCGACTTGGAGTAAGCCCTGCGGCGACTGCCGCGGTCGACCCGGGCCGCTAGCGAAGCGGTCGCTGAGAAGCGTGGTGAACCGACTCCCGGCGGTCCGCTGGCCCGCGGGAGCACGACGAGCTTCGTCCGTGCGATCGAGTCTTCCCCGGGATTCCTCCCGACGCCGTCCCGAGCTTGATCGGGTTCGACGCCCCCCGATAGCTTGCTTCGGGCTTGTGGGGCTTGTTCAGTGTGACCTGCCTGCCCCCGCCGATATCGTGGTCGGGGAGCGACGACGTAATCATCTACCATCTCATGAACACGACACCGAGAGGACAGCGCATGAGTGGCGCCAACGGACGCGACACGACACTCCAACGCACGATCGTTGGGACCGTGACGCTCGAGGGGAACGGCCTGCACACGGGAGAGCCGGGGCAGACGACCCTCCGTCCGGCAGCCGAGGGTACCGGAATCCTGTTCCGGAGAATCGACATCGACGGTCAACCGGAGATACACGGACTCGTCGACAACGTGACCGGCGTCGAATGGGAAACGGTGCTGGGCTCTGATGAGGCGTGCGTGCGCACGGTGGAGCACCTGCTGGCTGCTCTCGCCGCCGCCCGAATCGACAACATCGAGATCGACATGGTGGGACCCGAGCCTCCGGCGTTCGACGGGAGCTCAGCCAGATGGATCGAGGTGCTCCGCGAAGTGGGAGTGGAAGAGCAGGGGGCACCCGCACGCTTGCTCACGATCGACTCGCCCATCTTCATGAAGTCGGGTGACTCCCGATATGCCATCGTCCCCTATCCCGGCTATCGAATCTCGGCCGAGATCGATTTCGAGAATCCGGCGATCGGACGTCAATTCGCCAGCTTGCAGGTGGATGAGGCGACCTTCTACCGGGAGGTGGCGGCGGCCCGGACCTTTGGGCTTGAAGCGTGGCGAGAGCCGCTTCAGTCGCGCGGATTGGCGCTCGGCGCCAATGAGGACAATACGGTCCTGGTGACGGAGGCGGGCCTCGCGCCGGACGCGGATCTGCGCTACCCGGACGAGTTCGTCCGACACAAGGTGATCGATCTGATCGGCGATCTCGCGCTCGTCGGAGCCCGCCTGCGGTGTCACGTCGTGGCCGAGCGCCCCGGTCACCGGGGGAATGTCGAAGTCGCCCGTCGTCTCCGTAGTCTCCTCGACGTCGGAGACGAAGCGGGGCAGCGTCTCGACATTCAGGACATCCTGGCCCACATCCCGCACCGCTATCCGTTCCTGCTTGTCGATCGAATCCTGGAGTTCGAGGCGGGACAGAGGATCGTCGGCCTGAAGAACGTGACGATCAACGAGCCGTTCTTCCCGGGTCACTTCCCGGGTCATCCGATCATGCCGGGCGTCCTCGTGGTAGAGGCGATGGCACAGGTCGGAGGCATGCTCCTCATGCACGAATTCGAGGAGCCACGCGAGAAGGTGGTCTATTTCATGTCGCTGGATGGCGTGAAGTTCCGTCGCCCCGTCACGCCGGGTGATCAGCTCGAGTTCGAAGTCGAGCTCGTCCAGTTCCGCGGCCGTGTTTGCAAGATGCGTGGCGTGGCGCGGGTCGACGGTGACGTGGCAGCCGAAGCCACGATGATGGCACAGGTGGTTGATCGGTGAAGAACCCAAGCGCGGTCGCCACGGCAGCGGAGCGGCACCCGACGGCCATCATCGACCCCGACGCGCGGATCGCGTCGAGCGCCAGTGTGGGCCCCTACGCCGTGATCGGTGCCGGCGTCGATGTCGGAGAGAGGGTCCATATCGGGCCGCACGCCTATCTGGAGCGAGACACCCGGGTGGGAGAAGACTGTAGAATCGCTTTCGGGGCCGTGTTGGGCACCGACCCCCAGGACCTGAAGTACACCGGGGAGAGGACGTTTCTGGAGGTCGGCCCTCGGACCGTGATTCGCGAGTACGCGACGCTGAACCGAGGCACCGCCGTGTCGGGAAAGACCGTGGTGGGGTCCGATTCGCTCATCATGGCCTACGCGCACGTCGCGCACGACTGCCGGATCGGAGATCACGTGGTACTGGCCAACGCGGTGAACATGGGTGGCCACGTGCAGATCGATGATTGGGCAATCGTGGGTGGCGTCACCGCCATCCACCAGTTCGTTCACATCGGACGCCACAGCTTCGTGGGCGGCGGCTCTCGTCTTCCGCAGGACGTCGCCCCGTATGTCATGGTGGCTGGCAACCCATGCGCCGCGTACGGACTCAACACCGTCGGACTGCGGCGCCGGGGGTTCCCATCCGAGACCCTGCAGGCGCTCCGCGTCGCCTATCGCCGAATCTTCCAATCGGATCAGAACATCGGTCGGTCCGTGGATGCGCTGGAGGCAGAGGGTGGACACGGAGAGGAAGTGGAGCACTTGATCACCTTCATCCGAGCGAGCCGCCGCGGAATCACCACGTGAGTTCGATTCGCACGGGCGTGATCGGCGTCGGTCGGCTCGGCCTCGAGCACGCCCGCATACTCCACCAGCTACCCGGGTCGAAGCTCGTCGGCGTCTACGACGTGGACGCCGACCGGTCCCGCGCCGTCGCAGAACGGATCGGGACGCGGAGCTTCCCGCAGCCGGCGCCCCTGCTCGACGCAGCGGAAGGCGTCGTGATCGCGGTTCCCACGCCGGCACATTTCGAGACGGCGCAGGCCGCGTTGGAGGCGGGGTGTCACACCCTCGTGGAAAAGCCGCTCGCGCGCACGCTCGACGAAGCGGATCGGCTTGTCGCCCTGGCGGAGGCACGTCGAATCGTGCTCGGCGTCGGACACGTGGAGCGATTCAACGGGGTGCTGGTGGGCTGCGAACCGTACATCGATCGGCCCCGGTTCATCGAGTCGCTCAGGCTGGCTCCCTTCCAACCACGCGGCACGGATGTGACCGTCATACTCGACCTGATGATCCACGACATCGATCTCGTGCTCGGTTTAGTGAACGGTCCAGTCGTCGATGTGAAGGCGGTCGGTGTGCCGGTCGTGTCGTCTTCGGTGGACATCGCGAACGCGCGCCTGGCATTCGAGAACGGAACGGTTGCGAACATCACGGCCAGCCGTGTGTCCGCCCGGCCAATCCGGCAGCTTCGACTGTTCCAGAGTTCCGGCTACTTCAGTCTGGATCTGCAGGCCGGTCGTGGCGAGTTTCTTAGGCGAAGGCGCGACCCGACGGGTGTCGGGGAGAGCCCGGAGGACCTCGTGGACCGGATCGAGCTCGCGGCCGATCCCACGGAGCCGTTGCGGCGCGAGCTGAAGGCGTTTCTCGAGGCCGCCCGCGGTGAGGATTCACGGCTAGTGACCGGACCTGAGGGCCGGCGAGCACTCGCCGTGGCTCTCGGAATCACGCGAGAGATCGAGGAGTTCGCGGATGTCGTTGCTCAAGATTCGTGAGGATCGCAAAAAGCTCGGGGGCGCGGTGCGACGCGGCCCACGTACCATCGTGCTGGTCTTGCTGCTGGTGGTAGTGCTGCTGCTGATCGTCTATCTCGGACGAATCTCGTAGACGGTCTCGGTACGGTCGCACACCCTCCGATGGCACATCCCGGCCACCCGCGCGCCGTCTTCCTGTCCGCGGGAGAGACGTCGGGGGACATGCACGGGGCATCATTGGCGCGCGCGCTCCTGAGCCTGGATCCGAGCCTGGAGCTATACGGCATCGGCGGAAGTCGCATGGAAGCCGCGGGGGTCCGGCTGCTCGCAGACCTGGATCGGCTTGCGGTGATGGGGCTGGCCGAGATCGTCCGCAGCCTTCCTCGCATCGCCCACCTGCGGCGACGCATCCGCCAATTCCTCGCGGAGCGGGACATCCGGCTTTTGATCCCGATCGACTTCCCCGGCTTCAACATCCCGCTGGCCGAAGGCGCTCGTCGCCGTGGGATCAGGGTGCTGTATTACATCGCCCCTCAGGTGTGGGCGTGGAGAGAGCACCGTGCCCGACGGCTGGCCGCCAGCACGGATCGCGTGTGCGTCATCCTGCCGTTCGAAGAGGAGATGCTAGCCAGCCACGGCGTCCGCGCCCACTTCGTGGGGCACCCGCTGCTCGACGGGTCGCGCCTTGGTGTCTCGGGCCTGCGCGACCCGGGTACCGAGCGATCCGGCGAAACCCTCGCGGGTATGGGCGACGAGTCGGTCACGCTCGCGCTGTTCCCCGGCTCGCGCCGTCAAGAAGTGAAGCGGATCCTGCCGATTTTCTTGGCAGCCGCAGACCGGATCACGCGAGCGCAGCCCGGGATTCAGATACTGATCGCGCGTGAGCCGGATCTCGCCCCTTACCTGTACGAGGCGTCACCGTACCCGCTCGTGACGGCGGAAGAGGCGATCGCCGCTTCGCGAGCGGCGCTCTGCAAGTCGGGGACGATCACCCTGCAGCTCGCGATCGCGGGTGTTCCGATGGTCGTAGGGTACCGGATGCACCCGATGACGTACCAGATCGCGAAGCGGCTCGTTCGAGTACCCCACATCGCGCTCGCCAACCTCGTGGCGGAGGAGCGATTGGTACCCGAGCTCGTCCAGGCGGATCTCACCCCGCGAGCGCTGCTGACGCGCGTGATGCCCTTGCTGGATGAGACGCACACCGAGAGACAGAGAATCGTCAGAGGGCTCACCGAAGTGCGGTCTCGGCTCGGTGAGCCGGGGTGCGCGGCACGGGTCGCGCGACACGCCCTCGAGCTTCTCGACGCAGCCGGCTAGGGCGGAAGCGAGGACGAGGTGAAGCTGCCGGTCGATCTCGCTGTAGCCCTGGGGCGGATGGGACTGCTGGCGGGGCGGACATGGCGTTTCCACCGACTCGCGGACTCGGCATCCCGGCCGGACCCGCGACGACAACCCGTCATCTACGCCTTTTGGCACGAGCATCTGCTGCCTCTCGCACGGCTCCACGCGAGAGAGGGGGCGAGTGTGCTCGTTAGCCAGCATCGAGATGGCGAGATCATCTCCCGGCTGCTGCTGGATCTCGGGTATTCCGTCGCGCGGGGATCGAGCACGCGAGGCGGCGTGGCCGGCTTGCGGGAGATGATACGGATCGGGAGGGAAGGGGGAACCCTCGGCTTCTCGCCAGATGGCCCGCGCGGACCCAGACGGCGCTGCAAGCCCGGCGTGGTCCAGGCCGCCGGGGAGACCGGTCTGGCCATCGTTCCGGTCGGGGTGTCGGCCACCCGCCGTTGGCGTTTGAACAGCTGGGATCGCTTCATGATTCCGAAGCCGGGTGCTCGGGTGTACGTGTCCTACGGGAGTCCGATTCGCATACCCGACGTGGAGCGCCCCTCGGTGACCGAGGGGATCGAGCGGGTCGAGAAGGCTTTGAACCTCGAGGTCGAGCGCTGTGAGAGATGCACCGAGTCGCCCTCGCGCGTGCTGCGACGGGTGGAAACCCGGGTCCGGCGTGCCTGGAAGAGACACCCCGGCCCGCTCCTGCGCGGCGCCGAGGCCCTGTTCGCGACCGCGGCCGAGGCACGCCATTTCTTGTACGATGCCGGGGTGCTAACTGCACGGCGTGCTCCGTTTCCGGTGCTTTCCGTCGGCGGGCTCACCGTGGGCGGCAGCGGCAAGACCCCGTTGGCGGCGGAGTTCGCACGCTGGCTCGCCGATGACGGGCACACGGTCGCCGTCCTCACGCGCGGCTACCCGGACGAGTTGGCCCTGCACCGCGCGATGAACCCTCAGGTAATGGTGATCGGGCACGCGGACCGTCGAGTCGCGGCGCTGGCGGCGGCCGCGTCCGGCGCCACGGTGGCGGTGTTGGATGACGGCTTCCAGCACAGGCGTCTGGCCCGTGAGCTGGATATCGTCGTGCTCGACCTGGACGCCATTCGCCGTACGAACGGTCGTCGGCTACCGGCGGGTCCGTTCCGCGAGCGGATCGGGGCCCTTGCGCGGGCGCACGTCATCGTGCTCGCCGGGCGCGACGTCGACTGCAGGGCTGGCGCCGAGCTCGCGGATTGGATCGTGCGCCGCTACCCGGCGGCCAGCTTCGCACACTGCTCGTTCGTGCCGGAGAGGCTGGTGCCCGTGAACCAGGCGGCGGCCGGGATCGCGACGCCACGACCGACCGTCGCCTTGACCGGGGTCATGAAGCCGAATCTCTTCTTCGAGCATGTGGACCGAATCTGTCCGGGCGTGGCGGTGCGCCACCCCCTGCCCGATCACTCGGCACCGGACGCCGAGGACATGAAGGGAGCGATCGCCGATGCCGGGGCGCGGGGACTGGTCGTCACCCGCAAGGACCTGTCGGGAATCGCGGGTCGTCTTCCCGAGTCGGTCCCGCTGTGGTTCCTCGGCGAGCGGATCGAGTGGGTATCGGGAGGTGCGTTACTCCAGAGGCGACTCAGGGAGGCGATTTCGACATGAAGGTGCTGGAAACCGACCTGCTCGTGGTCGGCAGCGGGATCGCCGGTCTGACGCTGGCGTTGAAGGCCGCGCGATATGCCGAGGTCCTGCTCGTCACGAAGAAGGATCGGGTCGATTCCAGCACCAACTATGCACAGGGTGGGGTGGCGGCGGTGGTCTCGGACGACGATTCGATCGAGCTGCACGTAGGAGACACGCTGGTCGCCGGAGCCGGCCTGTGCCATCGACGCGCCGTGGAGGAACTGGCGCGAGAGGGCCCCGCCCGGGTAACCGAGCTCCTGGATTGGGGAGTTCGCTTCAGCCGGGAGTCCGGCGGCGAGCTCTCCCTGGGACGGGAGGCCGGACACAGCCGCCGGCGCATCGTTCACGCGGCGGACCTTACGGGCAGCGAGATCGAGCGTGCCCTGTTGGCCGCCGTCGCGTCCAGCGACCGTATCCAGGTGTTGGACGATCACTTCGTGTGGAGCCTGCTGACGGCGCCTCATTCCGATACGCAACGACCGCGCTGCGGCGGCGCACTCCTCCTGAACGTACACGGCGACGAGTTCGTGGAAGTGCGGGCATGCGCCGTCGCTCTGACGACGGGAGGTTGCGGGCGGCTGTACCAGCACACGACGAACCCGGCCATCGCTACGGGCGACGGCATCGCGATCGGCTACGAGGCCGGCGCCGCCGTGGCCAACCTGGAATTCGTCCAGTTCCACCCGACGGCGCTCTACCCGGCCGGCGCGGCCGGTGCACGGGCGTTCCTGATCTCCGAAGCCGTACGGGGCGAGGGCGCGGTCCTGCGACGTCCGGGTGGGAGGGAGCTGATGGAGGGTCTTCATCGCGCCGGCTCGTTGGCACCACGCGACATCGTGGCGCGCGTGATCCACGCCGAGATGCAGCGCACGGGAGCCACCCATGCGCTTCTCGATGCATCGTCGATCTCGGCCGCCCGGTTCGAGGAGCGCTTCCCGACGATCTTCAATGCGTGCCGAGACGCAGGGATCGAGCTTCCTGAGCAGCCGATCCCGGTGGTGCCCGCGGCCCATTACCAGTGCGGAGGCCTCCTCACGGACTGGGACGGGCGCACGTCGCTCCCTGGTTTGTACGCCGCGGGCGAGGTGGCCTGCACCGGCGTGCACGGCGCGAACCGGCTGGCCTCCAACTCGCTCCTCGAGGCCGTGGTCTTCTCGCACCGTACCGCACTTCGCTTGCGTGTGGACCTTCCGGCTCTGGGCCGGCCGTCGGCCCGCCCGAGCTCCGCTACTCCCCAGCCTCACGACGGGGCGGGGGTAGCGGACATCGAACAGGAGCTGCGCTCGCTGATGTGGGAGCACGTGGGCCTCGTCCGCTCGGACGAGGGGTTGGCGGATGCTCGGGCGCAATTGGATCGACTAGCCGTTCAGCCCGTTAGCCGCTCCGCCGATCCGGTTCAGGCGATGCGGGCGCGCGAGACCGAATTCCAGATCCTCGTCTCGAGTCTGATCGTGCGGAGCGCGCAACGCCGTCTCGAGAGTCGCGGACTCCATTTCACCGAGAGTCATCCGTATCGCGACAGCGAACGCTATCTGCGTGACACGGTGCTGGCGCGCTGATGGAGATCGTCATCGCTGCAATCGGCAAGCCCCGCAGCCCGGGACTCCGCGAGGCGATCCGCCATTACGAGCGCCGCGCGAGCCACTACTTTCGGCTCCGTTCGATTGAAGTGAGCGCGGCCTCGCTGCCCGACGCTCGCGCGGCCGAGGCCCGGACACGTGAAGGCGAAGCCCTTTTGCGCGCCATCCCGAGGGCTCTCGCACTCGTCGCGCTTTCCAGGACAGGTACGCCGTTCGGCACCCGTGAGCTGGCCACCTACCTCGCAGACATGGCGACGTACGGGCGACCGGGGGCGGCGTTCGCGGTGGGGGGGGCACACGGTCTCGGCGATAACGTGCTCGATCGCGCCGACACCCGAATGGCGCTCTCCGCGATGACCCTCCCCCACGAGCTCGCCCGATTGCTCCTAACGGAGCAGTTGTATCGGGCAGGCACGCTCATTCGGGGAGAAGCGTACCACAAGGGCCCGTGAACGTGCCGGCCGAGTGGTTTCGGGACTGGTTCGGGGAGACCTACCTCTCTCTGTATCCCCACCGCGACGAAGCGGAGGCCGAGGCGGCTGTGCGGCTCTTCCGGCGTGAATCGGCGCCCGAGCCCGGAGCTCGCGTCCTCGATCTGGCGTGTGGCAACGGGCGCCACCTGGAGAAGCTGCATGGTGCCGGATACCGGGCGCTGGGCCTGGATCTTTCAGCACGCCTGCTGAGCGACGCCGCGAAGCGCCCTGGGGCCGCGAGCTCGCTGGTCCGCGGCGACATGCGTTACCTGCCTTTTCGCGATGGTGCGTTCGATGCCCTGGTCAACTTCTTCACTTCGTTCGGCTACTTTGCGTCGGAGGAGGAAGACGCGCTGGTGGTTCGTGAGATGCGTCGTGTCCTGAGACCGGGGGGTACGTTTCTGCTCGATTACATGAACGCGCCCTGGGTGATCGCGAACCTCGAGGCGGAGACCGATTTCGAACGGGATGGCCGCCAGGTGCGGCAGCGACGCTGGATCGAGTCGGGACAGGTGGTCAAACGCATCGAGATCTTTCCGAGCGGAGAGGACGGCGTGGTAGAGGACGGCGCACCGCAGGTCTTTCACGAGCGCGTACGCCTGTACGGGCCCGAAGAGCTCGGCGTGCTGATGGCGAGCCATGATCTCGACGTGACGGCACGCTTCGGAGGCTACGAGGGGACCCCGTTCGACCCACAGTCGCCGCGGCTGCTCCTCGCCGGTGTCGCGGCATGATCCATCTCCCGGAGATCCACCCCAGGGGTCTGGCCCCACCGGGGACGCTCACGGGCGATCTTCTGGCGGGCACCTCGAAGGTAGAGCTTCCGCTGATCGAGCGTGGCTCCGCGGTCGAGTCCGGCCCCGTGGGGCGGATCGGGAGGCTTGAGGCATCCGCCTTCGGGTGCTCGACGCCGACGGCCGAGGCCAAGCTGGAGAGCATCCTCGCAGGCTCCGGGCAGCTCGTCACCACGGGGCAGCAACCTCTCCTCTTTCTGGGTCCCCTGTTCGTCCTGTACAAGGCGCTGACGGCCATCGAGATGGCGCGCCGAATAGAAGCAGCCACCGGGACCCCGACCCTGGCCGCCTTCTGGATCGCGTCCGACGACCATGACTGGGAGGAGGTCGGCTCGACGTCCATCCTCGACGCGGCCGGCAACCTGCGACGGTTGAGGCTGAATCCCCCCGAGGGCCGAGCTGCTCGCGCCGTCGGGTCCACGCGACTGGACACGTCGAGCACACCCCTCCTCGACGAACTCGTGCAACTCTTTCCCGAATCTGAGTTTGCATCGGCTTATATCGAGTGCCTTAGAGGCGCGTACGCCCCCGGCCATCGGGTCGCCGACGCGTTCGCGAACAGCCTGGCGCACGCACTCGCCTCGTTCGACTTCGCATGGCTCGACTCGGCCCACGCGGACGTCAAGCGGGCCAGCGTGCCGCTCTTCCGCCATATCATCGACGGAGGAGCCGCCGCCGAGGAAGCGCTCTCGGAGGGGGCGCGGCGACTGGGCGATGCGGGCTACGAACCGCCCATACCGCTTCTGACCGATGCCTACCCGCTCTTGCTCGACACCGGAGAGCGAAGAGAGCGTCTGTACCGGACAGGAGAAGGAGCTCGCCTGGGTCGGGCTGGAGAGAGGGTGACGGCTCCGGAGCTTGCCGCGTGGCTGGAGAACGAGCCGGAGCGGTTCAGCCCGAACGTGGCGTCGCGGCCCATGCTCGAATCCTGGCTGCTGCCCGTAGCGGCGACCGTCCTGGGCCCCGGCGAGATCGCGTATTGGAGCCAGCTACCCCCGCTCTTCGGGCGCTACGAGGTGCCCGTGCCTCGCATTCAGCCGCGTACAGCGTGGACACTCGTCGAAGCGAAGATCGCGCGTGTGCTAGATCGCCTGGACGTTTCGGCCGAGGATCTGGCGGACGGTGGAGATTCCCTGATCGGCCGCATCACGAGGGATTCTCGCCCACCGGCCATCGATGCGGCCCTGAGCGAGCTTCGCGAGGCGGTGGCGCCCGGGCTCGATGGCCTCGATGTCGCGATCGGTGAGGAGCTCCCGGGGCTCCGCTCGGCAGCCGGGAAGGCACGGAAGCAGGTGTTCGACGCGCTCGGGGCGCTGGGTAGCCGGATCGATGCGGGTGTACGCGAACGAGAGGAATCGAGCGTGCTGGCGGTGCGACGGGGCGCGGCACACTTGTTCCCCGGAGGCCACCCGCAGGAGCGGGTCGTCAGCCCGTATTACTACCTCGCGCGTTACGGACCCGAGCTCGTGACCCGGCTCGCCACCCTAACGCGCGAGGCGCTCGGAGATTCGGACGCGGGCGGCCCGGAGTAGGAAGGCCATCGGCATGCGTGCACCGGCGCGTTGCTGCGGGGTAGCATAGGCAAATAGGTTCCCGACGCGACGGGGTCGATGCGAGATCCCGTGCTTCGCCAGTATCAACACAGAGCCAGGCATACGCTCGATGGTCGCGGCCTTCGCATTCATCCTTGTACTGGTGGTGTTGATCCCGGTCCTCGCGATCGTGATCGACTCACCCGTGGGGCAAGCCCTCGCCCGGCGTATCTCATCGGGGGAAGACGCGAAGGGGGCCGGCCCCAGGCTCGACGCCCTCGAAGCCGAGGTGCGATACTTGACCGAAACGGTCGAGAGCTTGAGCGAGGAATCCGAGTTTCTCCGCTCGCTCGTCGAGGGGCCGGCCGAAGACACGCCCCGGCTGACCCGAGGTCCGGACGAGGACGCGTCGTCCGACTCGTCGGACGGCTGACCCCGCCCACCGGACCCACGACGGCGTGACCGCCGCTCCCGCTTCGACCGGGCGTTCCGCCCTCCGGATCGGCTCCGGGATCCTGCTCAGCCGCGTCACCGGCTTTCTCCGCGACATCACGATCGCATCGTTCTTCGGGACAGGGCCCGCCGCGGGAGCGTACGCCGCAGCTCTCCGCATCCCGAACGTCCTCCGGAACCTGCTGGGAGAAGGCACGCTCTCGGCCTCCTTCGTTCCCGTTTACAGCTCGTTGTTGGAGAAGGAGGGCGTGGACGCCGCGGCACCGAAGCGGCTGGCGCGTGGGGTGTTGGGGATGGTTCTCGCTGTCGCCGTGCTGCTCTCCGGACTGGGTATGCTCCTGGCTCCGGTCCTCGCGCGGCTGGTCGCGCCCGGGTACGACGCGGAGACGACCGCGCTGACCGGACGTCTGGTCCGCATTCTGTTCCCGATGGCGGGGGTGATGATCGTGGGGGCGTGGTGCCTGGGTGTCCTCAACAGCCACCGACGGTTCTTTCTCCCGTACGCCGCTCCGGTCCTATGGAACGGGGCGCAGATCGCGGGTCTTCTCCTCGGCGCCCGCTTCGGATGGGAGCCGCTGATCCACGCCCTCGCCTGGTCGACACTCGCCGGGAGCTTCCTGCAGCTGGGCGTCCAGCTCCCGGCCACCCGCCGGCTCGCGCGCACGCTGCGGCCCGCGATCGAGCGGGGGTGGGAACCGGTGCGCCGGGTGACACGCAACGCGGCCCCGGTCGCGGCGGGGCAGGGGGTCTTCCAGGTGTCGAGTCTCCTCGACGTCGTCCTCGCGAGCATGCTGGGCGTGACCGCCGGGCCGGCGGCCGTGGCCGGGATGTACTTCGCGCAGCGCATCGCGTACCTGCCGCTGGGCCTGTTCGGCGTCTCGGTGGCGGCGGCTTCCTTGCCGGAGATGTCGCGCGGCGGTGAGCCGACGGCGCTCCGTCCCCACCTGGTGGACGGCTTCTTCCGGATCCTGTTCTTCGTCCTCCCCTCGGCCGTCGTCCTGCTGCTGTTCGGCGACCTGGTAGTCGGCATCATCTACGAGAGGAATGCGTTCGACGCCGGCAGCACCCGACTCGTGCGCTGGATCCTGGCCGCCTACGCCACCGGCATCGTGGCGTCGAGCCTGGTGAAGCTGTTCGCGAGCGGCTTCCATGCCCTCCAGAACACGGTGACCCCGATGCGGATCGCCGCCGTGTCCGTGGTGACCGGCGTCGCCATCGGAGCCGGCCTCATGTTCTGGCTCGAGTCCGCGGGCTTTGGCGCTCGGGCGGCGGCCGGGCTACCCGTGGGAGGAGCCGTGGGGGCGTGGCTGAACCTGGGTCTGCTGTGGCACCGGCTCGGGCACCGGACGGGGCCGTTGCTCGGGCCCGGCGAGCGGCGCGGGCTGTTGCGGCTGTGCGTCGCCGGGGCGGCGGCCGCTTCCTTCGCGTTCCCGGCACGTATGTGGTTGGAGTCGGTGATCGGCGGATCGAGCCCGCTGCACCTCATCGCCGTTCTGCTGGGAACGCTGTTGGCGGGAGGTGTACCATATCTGTTGATTGCGCGAAAGCCCCCGACGCATGCCCCCCGACCCGAGACTCGATGAGCTCCCACCGGCACGACGAGAGACTGCGCGAGCAGATCCGGTCCCTCCCGAGTCGTCCGGGGGTCTACCTGTTCCGCGACGCTGCCGAGGGCGTGCTGTATGTGGGCAAGGCGAAGTCGCTTCGGGCTCGTGTGGCGGGTTATGTGGGGCCTGACGCCGGCCGGTCCCTGAAGCTGGCTCGGCTCGCATCGCGCATCGCGTCGCTCGAGACGTTTCTCGTGCAATCCGAGGCCGAGGCCCTCCTGCTCGAGTGGAATCTGATCAAGGAGTTCGAGCCGCCGTTCAACATCCAGCTACGTGACGACAAGAGCTATCCGTACATCAAGATCACGGTCGACGAGCCGTTCCCGCGCATCATCGTGACTCGCCGTCTGAAAGAGGACGGTTCCCGGTACCTCGGACCATTCACGGATGTGAAGGCCATGCGTCGTGCGTTACGCACGATCAAGCGGATGTACCCGGTCCGATCGTGCCATTACCGTATGCCTTCCGAGCTCCCGCCTCGACCGTGTCTCGACTACCATATCGGGCGCTGCAAGGCACCCTGCGCCGGTCTTCAGACCGAAGCCGAATACCGTGACATGATCGACGAGATCCTCCAGGTTCTCGGTGGCCGGACGGGTCGTGTGCGGCGAACCGTGACACGACGGATGCGGGAGGCCTCGGACCAGCTGGAGTTCGAGCGCGCCGCCGAGCTGCGCGATGTCCTCCGCGGACTCGACGCGATCGAGAGCCGGCAGGCGGCCGTCGACTTTCGCGGTGGCACGCATGACGCGGTCGGACTCGCCCGCGACGGCGATCTCGCCTGCGGGGTCGTCATCCGTGTACGGGAAGGACGGCTGGTCGGACGTCAGGTTCACTATCTCGGCAACATCGCCGAGGAGACCGAGGACGCGCTGCTGGGAGCGTTGGTGAAGGGGTTCTACGTCAGGCAGGAAGACCCCCCGCGCGAGCTGCTCGTGCCTCGGACCTTCGACGACGTGGAGCTGGTCGAGGAGTACCTGTCCGCCCGCCGCGAAGGGCCGTTCTCCATCCGCGTCCCGGTGCGGGGGGCCAAGCGAGACCTGGTCGTCGCGGCCGAGCGAAACGCCTCGCACATTCTCGAGCAGGATCGACTCGAGGGGTCTCGACTGAGGAGCGAGCGCGGGTCTGGGGAAGCCGCGGTACCCGAAGCGGCGAGTCGTCTGGCGGCGGCACTGGACCTGTCCGGGGAGCCCCGGTCGATCGTGTGCTTCGACGTCTCCACGCTCGGTGGGCGCGAATCCGTCGGGAGCGCTGTATGGTTGCGGGATGGACGACCCGACAAGAACGAGTATCGTCGGTTTCGGGTCCGCGAATCCGACGGGCACCCCGATGATTACGCGATGATGCAGGAGATCGTGGGACGCTACTTCCACCGCCGGGTGCGGGAGGACAAGCCTCTGCCGGATCTTGTCGTCGTGGACGGGGGCAAGGGGCAGCTTGCGGCCGCGCGTCAGGCCATGGACACCACCGGTGTGTCCGATCTGGCGACCGTAGCGCTGGCGAAGAGGGAGGAGGAGGTCTTCCGCCCCGGGGTCTCGGAACCCCTGCGACTGCCTCGCACGGACCCGGGCCTCCACTTGTTGCAGCGGGCGCGTGACGAAGCCCACCGGTTCGCGCTCCGGTACAACCGCACGCTCCGTCGACGTCGCACGCTGCGGTCCCGGCTCGGCGATATCCCGGGCGTCGGCCCGGTCCGGGAGCAGGAGCTGCTCCGTCGTTTCGGCAGCCTGGACGCCGTTCGCGACGCCAGCCTGGACCAGTTGCGGGCAACGCCCGGGATCGGGGTGAGCACGGCCGCCCTGATTCGCAACACCCTCGCGGAGGAGCCCGTGGAGCACCGGCCGGGGGAAAGCCCGGAGCCGGAGGAATGACAGGTGCCTGACCCTCGCACTCCACGAGGGGAGCCGGGGTCCCGGCCCGGGTCGCGCCCATCCGGCCGCGATCAGCCAAACGCGAACGCTCGGGCCGCAGGGCTGTGCAACCGGTGCCTCTTCCGGCGGGACATCGTCTCGGACCGGGGCTCGATCTTCATCATGTGTGAGCGGGCCGCGGAGGATCATCGGTACGTTCGGTACCCGACGCTGCCCGTGTGGCGCTGCCCCGGGTTCGAGTTCCGCGTCGATGGCTGAGTCCGCCGTTCGCACTCGATTCGCACCCAGCCCTACGGGGGAGCTCCACCTGGGGAACGCGCGCGCCGCGATCCTGAACTGGCTGTTCGCCCGTCACCACGGCGGCGCGTTCGTGCTCCGCTTCGAGGACACGGATGTGACGCGCAACGTGGCGGGAGCCGAGGCGGCGATCCTCGAGAGCCTGGACTGGCTGGGCTTGGACAGGGATGAGGATCCGGCCAGGGGGGGAGCATACGGCCCCTACCGGCAAAGCGAGCGGTATGCCATCTACCGGGAGCACGCCCTGGGGCTCGTGGAGGAGGGGCTCGCCTTTCGCTGCTATTGTACGGAGGCCGAGCGGGCCGAGCGGCGCTCTGCCGCCGTCGCCGCGGGTGATCCACCGGGACGAGACGATCGCTGCCGGGCCCTCACTGGGGCGGCGGCGGATCTCGAGCGCGAGGGTCGCACGCCGGCGCTCCGGCTACGCATGGAGCCGGGGCCGGTCGAGTTTCGAGATCGTCTCAAGGGCGATCTCGCGATTGACGGAGCCGATCTGGGTGACATGGTCCTCCTGCGGGCGGACGACAGACCGACGTACAACTTCGCGGTCGTGGTCGATGACATCCTGATGCGTATCTCGCATGTGATCCGTGGCGTCGGGCACCTCTCCAATACGCCGAAGCAGGTCCTTCTGTATCGCGCGTTGGGGGTCGAGCCCCCCGAGTTCGTGCACATCCCGACCGTGCTCGCGGAGGGAGGAGGCAAGCTCTCGAAGCGGGCGGGCGCGAAAGGGCTCCTCAACTACAGGGAGCAGGGGTATCACCCAGACGCCGTAGTCAACTATCTGTCGCTCCTCTCTTGGTCCTCGGCGAGCGGCGAGGAATTTCTCCGCATCCCGGAGCTGCTCGCCCAGATCGATCTCGATCGGATCGGAGCCACCGACGCGGTACTCGACCTCGAGAAGATGCGTTGGCTGTCGGGGCAACACGTCCGGGCGGAGTCTCCCAAGCGTCTGGCCCGTCGGTTGGTCCCCTACGTCGAGCCGGCGGGCGCGGAGCTGGACGGCGCTGATCTGCAAAGAAGCGCCGAGGTTATCGGGCACCGGATCGAGTTGCTCACGGAGGCGGCCGACGAGATTGTCGGCCTGTTTCGCGAGCCTGACCGCGACGATCCGGAAGCCCGGTCGGCGCTGGACGACCCGGACGCGCGTCCCGCCCTGGGAGTGGCCCACGATGCCTGGACCACATCGACCTGGGAGCGGCGGGTTCTGAAGAAGTCGCTCGTTGCGGCTGGCGAATCTGCCGGAGTCCGTGGGCGATCACTGTTCCAGCCTGTTCGAGTGGCCCTGACCGGAAGGCTTCGGGGACCGGAATTGGCAGACGTGGCCTACGCACTCGGCCGAAAGCGGGTGCTCGCCCGACTCGAGAGCGCCGGTGCCAGGGGGAAGACCGATGGCTGAGTGGCGATTGGAGTGTGGTGCCTGCGGGGCACCGGCCGATCGGCCCGAGGCAACCGTGTGTGTTGCCTGCGGGAAGCCCTTGCTCGTCCACTATAATCTCGGTTCAGCCGATCCCGATGCGCTTCGAGCGGCCTGGGCGGAGCGGCAAGGCGGTATGTGGCGGTTCCACGAGATTCTACCGCTATCGAGTGGCGAACGACCCGTCACCCTCGGAGAGGGACGGACTCCACTGCTCGAGATCGCGACGCTGGGTGACGAGTTGGGCGGGTTGAGGCTATTTGTGAAGGACGAGGGCCAGAACCCGACCGGCAGCTTCAAGGACCGCGGGCTCTCCGCCGCCGTCACGCGGGCCGTCCTCGAGGGCGCCCGGGCGCTCGTGGTGCCGACCGCGGGGAACGCGGGTGCAGCGCTCGCGGCGTACGCCGGTCGCGCCGGCGTGAAGGCCAAGCTGTTCATGCCTGGCGACACTCCCGCCGGGGTCGCCCGGCGCTGCGAGCATTACGGGGCCGACATCGAGCGGGTCGACGGTCTGATCGATGAGTGCGGGCGACTCTCACAGGCGTTCGCCGCCGAGACCGGTGCCTTCAACGTCTCGACCCTCAGGGAGCCATATCGGATCGAGGGGAAGAAGACGATGATGCTCGAGATCGTCGAGGCGCTCGGCTGGCGAGCTCCTGACGCCATCGTGTACCCGACGGGAGGCGGCACCGGCCTGATCGGCAGCTGGAAGGCGTTGAACGAGCTCCAGACCCTGGGTCTCGCCGAGGCGTCGACGCGCATGTACGCCGTGCAGAGCGCTGGGTGTGCGCCGATCGTGAGGGCCTGGGACGCGGGGGCTGAGACGGCCACGCCGTGGGAGGAAGCGCGGACCGAGGCCTTCGGGCTGCGGGTTCCGGGAGCGCTCGGCGACTTCCTCATTCTGGATGCGCTACGCGCGTCGGGTGGAGGAGCTGTGGCGGTCAGCGACGCGGACATGGTGACCGGGGCGGCCGCGCTGGGGCGCGCCGGCATCGGTGCGGCCATCGAGGGCGGGGCTACGCTCGCGGCTGCCCGCCTGCTTCGACAACGAGGGGAGCTGGCCCCCGGGGAGACGGTCGTCCTGTTCAACACGGCGCATCTCCTCACCTACTGACCCTGCCGGGGATCACGCGGGTGCCGTGGACCGGAAGACCGCACCGAGGGTACCTGAAGCCGCGTGGCGACGACCCTGCGCCGGGCTCGCCACCGGGCGTCCCGGGCCCGTCACCGCAGGGGCCCGGATGTGACGCGAGCAGACTTGTTATCGTCCTAAGGATCGGCTGTCCGGGGCCGAATTCGGCCGGATTCGGGCCGAGGACACGCTCTGCGGTCGTGCGGGATCAGGTGATCGACGCTAGCTTTTTCAGCAACTGGAACCTGTAGATCAGGACGCAAATGACGATGCGACAAACTCATTCGGTTGGCGATCTGCGCCGGCTATTCGTGGGAGCCGCGTGGCTCCTGGTTTTCCCCGCGGCCGTTCTGGCACAGGAGCAGGAGTGTCAGTTGACCGGCAGCAGGGCGACGAACGGCGCCGCGGCCGCGCTGCAGAGAGCCCAGGCAACCGAATCACCGGATGAGGCTCAGGCCGCTTTCTCCAGTGCACTGGAGTCGCTGAGGCCGTGGCTCGAGGGTGACGACCCTGCCGTCTATCTGTTGGCCGCGAATGCCCAGATCGGCCTGAAGGACTATCTGGCGGCGCATGGGATCCTGAACAAGTTCGTCGAGATCGCGCCCGAGTGTGGCCAGGTAGCCTCCGACACCCGTTACAACGCCTGGGTGAACATCTACAACGACGCCATCGAGGCGTACCAGGCAGGCGATACCGAGGGAGCCCTGGGTCATTTCGAGATCGCCAACGTCGTGTACGAGGATATCCGCGCGTTCAACAACACGGCCCTTCTGTATATCGAGCAGGGAGACGACGAGAAAGCGATCGAGACCTATCGTGCCGCGCTCGACGTGGGCGGCGAGCAGGACCAGGTCCGGGCAGCTCTCACGGGGCTGGGCGACCTACTCCTCGCCTCCGGCCGTCAGGAGGAGGCGGCCTCGGCGTACGCCTCGTATTTGGAGCAGTTTCCCGATGATGTGGCACTCCGTGTCAGCCACGCGTTGGCCCTCTCCGACATGGGGCAGACCGAACAGGCCACCGAGATCTTCAACGACGTCCTGTCGCGCACGGATCTCGATGCCGACCTCTGGGTCCAGGTGGGAGTCGGGCTGTACAACTCGGGGGATTACCCCCGCGCGGCCGAGGCGTTTGCCAACGCCCGGGGTCAGAATCCGTACAACAAGGAGGCGATGGAGAACTGGGTGAACGCCTCCGTGCAGGCGGACGACGCATCGGAGCCCGTCCTCGCGCTCGCCGACAGCCTGACCGTCTGGTACCCGTACGATGCGGCGAACTACCAGTTGTTCGCGAGCGCACTGGCCGCGGACGACAACGATCGGCAGGCGATGCAGGTTCTGCAGGACGGGGAGACCACCGAGATCGTGTTTCACAGCGTGCAGATCGCCGAAGTCGAAGAGGGGAGCTACATCGTGCGCGGCATCCTGGAGGCGCGCGAAGCCGTCAGCGCCATCGAGATCCCGTTCGAATTCCTGGGAGCCGGTGGGCAGGTGGTCGCCACCGAGATGCTCACGATGCCGACGCCGGCCCCGCAATCGCGCGAGCGGTTCGAGCTCAATGTGACGGTCGGCGAGCCGGTCATGGGATTCCGGTACAAAAGGAGCGGCTCCTGAGCACGCTCGCTCACACGCCTGGCGGGCTGGCGTCCGCGGGCAGAGCAGGTCGCTGAAGAACCCGAGCGGCCTGTAGGTGGACGCCAGCCACGCGAACAGCTGTCTCCGCTGCGGAAGGCGGTGGCAGTCATCCCTGACCCGGTGTGGTTGGTGCGGGTCCCTCCGCCACCCCCAAACCTGTGCATCGCACCCGAGCGCGGTCGCGTCGATCGCCTGCGCCGTGTGCGGAACGGTGTTGTGCGGGTCCTGCGATCGGGGCAGCCGGCACGTCAGTCTTTGCGAGACCCACGCAGACGTGCGCATACTGCAGGGTTGGGCGGAAATCGACCGACCGAGAGACGAGTTGCGCGCGGAGGTGATCGCCAGCGCTCTCCGGGCCTCCGGTCTCGAAGCCCAGGTCCTCTCCCAGACGGATCACGCGAACGTGGTCGGAGTCGGTGGACTCGCGATCGTTCGAGTCCTGGTTCCGGCGCACCAATACGACCGGGCGCGTCAGGCTCTCACCGAGGCCGACATGGAGCACCGAGAAGAGAGTGGTCGAGGGTAGGACGCGAGTGCGGGGAGCGCGCGGATGATCAGGGTCGCGAGGGTAAGGCGCGACTCGATCGCCACCGAGCTGGACATCCAGCCGGGGACCCTGCTTCTGCGTCTCAACGACCACGAGCTGAGGGATGGGCTGGACCTGTTGTACTACCAGGCCGACGATCAAATCGAGCTCGAGGTCGAGACCCCGAACGGCGAGCGGCTCGTCTTCGACATCGTCAAACAGCCCGATGAGACGCTCGGCCTCGTCCCCGAGCCAGACAAGGTCCGCCGGTGCACCAACGCGTGCCCGTTCTGTTTCGTGAAGGGGAACCCGAAGGCTCGGAACCTCAGGTCGGCGCTGTACGTGAAGGACGACGATTATCGACTGTCGTTCCTATTCGGGCACTACGTGACGCTCACGAACCTGAGAGAGCCCGATTGGGAGCGCATCTTCGAGCAGCGGCTCTCCCCATTGTTCGTGAGCGTTCACGCGACCGACCCCGAAGTGCGGATGCAGATGCTCAAGAACCCACGCTCGGCAGACATCCGCGACAACCTGGATCGTTTGTGGGGTGGCGGAGTGGCCGTCCACGCCCAGATCGTGCTGTGCCCGGGGATAAACGACGGGCCGGTACTGGACAAGACGATCGCCGATCTCTACGAGCGGGACCGTGCCATCCTGTCGCTCTCGATCGTGCCCGTCGGGTTGACGGCCCACAATGAAGACCGTGGCGTCCGCCCCTTGACCGCCCCGGAGTGTGTCGAGACGCTGGGGCGGATCGACGCGGTCCGTGAGACCGCACGGAGCGAACGGGGCTTTGGCTGGTGCTACGCCGCCGATGAGATGTTCCTGCAAGCCGGCCGCGAACCGCCGGGGCGGGACTACTTCGACGACCTCGAATTGGAGAGCAACGGCGTGGGCGCGATCTCCTTCCTCAGCGACTCTGTGCGCGAGGGACTGGACGCTCTTCCGAGACTCGACGACACGAGGATCGTACTCATCACCGGGACGTCCATGGGACCATCCCTGACGCGGCTGGCGGGCCAGATGGCCGAGGCTTGCGGAGCCGAGATCACGACATGCGCGGTACCGAACACCTTGTACGGGCCGATGGTCACGACGGCCGGCTTGCTCCCCGGAGCCGACCACCTGACGGCCTTGCGATCGAAGACGGACCACGATCTGGCACTGCTGAGCCGCAACGCACTCAATGAGGATGACCTCTTCCTGGATGACATGTCGCTCGAGGAGCTGCGAGCGGCGCTGCCAAAGCTCGAGATATGGCCGTCGGACAACGTCATCGACGCTCTGAGTCGGGCGTAGCGCTCCCCACGGTGGCGATCGTGGGCCGACCGAACGTCGGGAAGTCCACGCTTTTCAACCGGATCCTGGGGCAGCGTATCGCCATCGTCGCCGAGCGCCCGGGAGTGACCCGCGATCGGCAATTCGCGGAGGCCGAATGGGGTGGGAGGCCGTTCCTTCTCATTGACACGGGCGGCATCATCGAGGCTTCCGCTGAACGGATGGATCGTGAGGTGCAGACGCAGGTGATGGCGGCCGTCGAGCATTCGGACGCGATACTGTTCGTGGTGGACGCTCGAGCCGGCGTGCACCCGCTGGACCGACACGTGGCCGATCTGCTGCGCCGCTCGAACCGACCCACCATCCTGGCCGCCAACAAGGCGGATGAGCTGTCCGAGGCCGCCGACCATTACGAGTTCTTCGAGCTCGGTTTGGGCGCGCCGGTCGCGGTCTCTGCCCAGAGCGGAAAGGGAAGCGGCGACCTCCTGGATGAGGTCGTGGCCGCGCTCCCCGAGTTCCCGACCGAAGAGGCTCCCGACGTCGACCTCCGGTTGGCGGTGATCGGGCGACCGAACGTGGGCAAATCGAGCTTCGTGAACGTTCTGCTCGGGGAGCAGCGGGTCATCGTTCATGAGGAGGCCGGGACGACGCGTGATGCGATCGACACCTACCTCGAGCTCGATGGGACCCGGATCTGCCTCATCGACACCGCCGGGCTGAGGCGGCGGGCTCGTGTCGAGGACGAGGTCGAATTCTATGGCCGGCTGCGCGCGACAACCGCGATTCAGCGGGCGGACGTGTGCCTCCTCCTCGTCGATGCCCGGGACGGGGCCGCGAACCAGGATTTTCGGATTGGCCACTCCGCCTGGGATGGGGGGTGCGGGCTGGTGTTCGTGGCGAACAAGTGGGACTTGATCGAGGATCGCGGACCACAGGCTCTGGCCGCCTTCGAGCGCGAGCTTCGGGAGCGGGCGCATTATCTTCGGTGGGTCCCGATCGTCACCACGTCGGCCAAGTCCGGTCAACGCGTGCGGCGCGCGCTTGAGATCGCCCGCCGGGTCCAGGAGAATCGACGGACGCGCATCCCCACCGCGGAGGTGAATCGAGTGCTCGAAGAGCTGCTGGCGCGCCAGCAACCGCCGCAGGGACCTCGAGGGGACGTCCGGCTACTTTACGGAAGCCAGGTGGCCACCGCTCCGCCGCTATTCGTCTTGTGGTCGAACCGGCCTCACGATGTGAAGGAGAACTACGTGCGCTTCCTCACGGCGGGGTTTCGGGCCGCGTGGGGGTTCGAGGGGAGCCCGATTCGGATCAAGCTGAAGAAGCGAAGCGAGCGCGGATGACGCCTTACATGTTCCTGGCGATCTCGTACCTGGTCGGTGCGCTGCCCATCGCCTACTTCGTCGGCCGTTTGCGCGGTGTCGATCTGCGGAGTGAGGGGAGTGGAAACCTCGGCGGGACCAACGTCTATCGGGTGATCGGCCTCAAGCCGGCGGTTGCCGTGCTGACGATCGATCTTCTCAAGGGCTTCCTGCCGGTCTGGTTCCTTCCCCAGTGGGATGGGCGTGCCGGGGCCTGGGAGCTGGCGTACGGCCTGGCCGCGATCGCAGGCCACGTCTGGCCCGTCTACACGAGATTTCGCGGGGGAAAGGGGGTCGCAACGGCAGCCGGTACGTTGTTCGCCCTGGCACCGGTGGCTGCGCTCATCGCCCTCTTCGTCTGGGCGGGCACGCTTCTCCTGACGCGCCTGGCGTCGCTGGCCTCGCTGATCGCGGCTACGCTCGTGGCACCCCTGGCGCGAGCCGCGGCTGCCCCGAGCCACACCGTATTGTACGCCCTCCTGCTGGCTGCGATCGTTTGGTGGACGCACCGCGACAACGTCCTGCGGCTCATACGCCGCGAGGAGCTGAAGGTGGAGTTTCGCCGTCCAGGTCCGGTGGGGCGGTCGGACCCGGGGAGCGATCCGTGAGACCGCGCAGGATCGGAGTCCTCGGTGGTGGAAGCTGGGGCACCGCCCTGGCAGACGTCCTGGTCCGGAACGGCCACCACACATTCGTTTGGGCGCGTGACCCCGCCATGGCGAGCGAGATCCGGGAGCGGTCGACGAACAGCCGCTACCTTCCCGGTATTACGCTGTCCGAGTCGCTGAACGCGACTTCGGAGGTCGGCGAGGCCCTCGATGGCGCAGAGTGCGTACTGCTCGCGTGTCCCTCGCACGCGATACGCGAAGTCACCGACCTCGCCGCCGCTCATCTGGCGGACCCGATCCTGATCAGCGCGGCGAAGGGTATCGAGATCGGTACCGATATGCGCATGTCGCAGGTGATCGCCGAGGTGCTCGGGCCGGGCGCGGAGGGCCGAACCGTCGTGTTCTCCGGACCCAGCTTCGCGAACGAGCTCCTGCGCGGGTTGCCGACGGCTGTGGTCGCCGCAGCGCACAGCGAGGAGAGCGCGCAGCGGGTGCAGCAGCTCTTCCAGAACCCGTACCTGCGAGTGTACACCCAACCCGATGTCGTGGGAGTCGAGTTCGGGGGCTCTCTCAAGAACATCATCGCGCTCGCGGCGGGGATTTCGGACGGCCTCGAGCTCGGAGGCAACGCGCGCGCGGCGCTCATCACACGGGGACTGGCCGAGATCACGCGCCTCGCCGGGCGGTTTGGTGCGGAAGAGACCACGTTGGCCGGCCTGGCAGGACTCGGCGATCTCGTCCTCACGTGCACCGGCGACCTCAGTCGAAACCGGACCGTAGGAGTGGCCATCGGCGGCGGGCGCCCCGTACAGGACGTCCTCGCCGGGATGGAGCAGGTGGTCGAGGGGGTTCGTACCGCTAAGGCGGCGCACGAGCTGGCTGAACGGCAGGGCGTGGAGATGCCCCTGGTGGAGGGCGTATATTCGATTCTGTACGAGGGCGTGGAGCCGCGCGAGGCGTTGGCGCGTCTGATGGCCCGGGAGCCAAAACCCGAACGCTGGAGCTAGAGTGTCCGACCGGATCGCGGAGAAGGAATACTACTCGATCGGAGAGGTCTGCGAGATCGCTGACCTGAAGCCGCACGTGCTGCGGTATTGGGAGGGTCAGTTTCCCGTCCTGCACCCTTCCAAGAACCAGGCGGGGAACCGCGTCTACCGGCGGAAGGAGATCAAGCTGATCCAACTCCTCCGTCACCTGCTGTACACCGAGCGGTACACCATCGAGGGGGCGCGGCTCAAGCTGGAGCAACTTCGCCGGGAAGGGCAGTTGAACAAGGTCGCTCGCGTCGCATGGGACACCGAGACGATCAGCGACCTGAGACGCGAGGCAGACGAGTTGGTGGAACTGCTCTCGCAAGCCGATGCCCGCTAGCGAGAGAGGCCCGACCAAGCCGCGGCGGCTTCTCTGCACGAACGACGACGGAATCCACGCCCGCGGGCTCGAGGTCCTGGCCGAGGCCGCCGCCACGCTGGGGGAAGTGCACACCGTGGCTCCGGACCGCGAGCAGAGCGGTAGCAGCCACTCGCTCTCACTCCACCGGCCGCTGCGCGTCACTCGCATCGACCCGACGCATCACACCGTGGATGGCACGCCGACCGACTGCGTGCTGATCGCGGTGAGCGACCTCCTCGACGAGCGCCCCGACTTCGTGCTTTCCGGCGTGAACCACGGATCCAACATGGGGGAGGACGTCCTCTACTCGGGAACCGTTGCGGCCGCCATGGAGGGAACGATCCTCGGGATCCCTTCGGTGGCGGTCTCGTTTACCGGGGAATCGGTGACGATCCTCGAGTCGTACACCCCGCTGCTCGCCGAAGTCCTCGGACTGCTGGTGGAGCGACCCGACTTCCCCGAGGAGACGTTCTTCAACATCAATCTGCCCGACGTCCCCGCGGACGACATCGCGGGGATCCGAATCACGGCCCTCGGGCGACGGGTGTACTCGGATTCCGTGACCCGGAGCGCCGACCCCCGGGGAGGCGAGTACGTGTGGATCGGGGGAGGGAAGAGCCACTGGCGCGGCCGCGAGGATTCGGACTTCCGTGCCATCGAGGCCGGGTACGTGTCCGTAACACCGCTCCACCTGGACCTCACGAACTTTCGACTCATGGAAGAAGTGCGGGCGTGGCCGTTCGACAAGGACTGAGCGAGTTCCGCCGTGACAGGCGCCGTCTGGTCGAGCGACTGCGTAGCGCGGGCATCGAGGATCTGGCCATTCTGCACGCCTTCGACAGCGTCCCCCGCCACTGTTTCGTCCCCGAGGCGCTGCAACACCAGGCATATGACGACGCCGCGCTGCCGATCGGCCACGGACAGACGATCTCGCGGCCCTCGGTCCACGCCCACCACCTCCAGCTCGCCGGGCTGGTCGGAGGCGAGCGTGTGCTGGAGGTGGGAACGGGCTCGGGATTCCAGACCGCGCTGCTGGTGGCTCTGGGGACGGACGTCTATTCGGTCGAGCGCGTCGAGTCGCTCGCGGAGCGAGCCCGCCTTCGACTCGAGGCCATCGGCCTTTCCGCGCACATCCAGGTGGGGGACGGCAGCCGTGGCTGGCCCGAGCGAGCGCCGTTCGACGTCATTCTGGTCGGCGCGGCGGCACCGAGCCTCCCTGGCGCGTTACTTGCCCAGCTAGGTGAGGGCGGGCGTCTTGTCGTGCCTATCGGCGAGGAGCGCGAGCAGACACTGCTCCGTATTACCCGGAGCGGGAGCGAGTTCGCCCGGGAGACGGTCGACCGAGCCCGGTTCGTCCCGTTGGTCGAGCAAGACTGAGCCCTCGACCGTTACCTGACTTCGGCCGCCGACCGACCTCGGCCTGCTAAGAGCGAGCTCGATGCCTCGAATACCCGTCAAGGCTTTCCTGACACACGTCCTGCACGGTGCCGTGATCGGCTCCGCCAACGTCATCCCGGGTGTCAGCGGTGGCACGATGGCGCTCATCTTCGGGATCTACGAAGACCTCATCGGGTCGCTCTCCGCCGGCTTCAGCGCCTTCCTCGAGGTCATCCGGCTGAATGTGGCTGGGGCCAGGGCGAAGTTGGCGGAAATCGACTGGGTGCTGATCGGTGGACTCGCTGCGGGCGTCATGGCGATTCTCGTGGTCGGGGGCAAGATCGTTCCTTACCTGCTCGATACCCACCCACAAGAGAGCCGCGGGGTGTTCTTCGGGCTCATAGTCGGCTCCCTGGCGATCCCGTGGCTGCGCATGTCCGGGGTGAGGGCGCACCATGTGTTGATCGCGCTCGCAGCGGGGATCACCGCCTTCATGCTCGTAGGACTTCCACCGCGCGATGCCGGCAGCCCCGGGGTCATCGCCATATTCATGACCGCTGTGGTGGCGATCACGGCGATGATCCTGCCCGGTGTAAGCGGCGCCCATCTCCTGCTTGTACTCGGCATGTATACGCCGACGTTTCGCGCCATCGACGAGCGAGACCTTCTCTTCATCGCCGTATTCGCGCTCGGGGCGGGGATCGGCCTCGGCATGTTCGCCAAGTTCCTCAACTGGCTGCTCGCCCGTTATCACGATGCTACGATGGCCGCTCTCATTGGCCTGATGGCCGGTTCGCTGAGAGCCCTGTGGCCATGGGTGGAGGCTGACAACACCTTGAGGCTGCCGGGGGAGGCGGATTCCTTCGGCCTCGTGATCCTGCTCGCGATCGGCGGGTTCGTGGCGGTCTCGCTTCTGACCTGGTGGAGTCACCGACGACACCGGGCAAAAGCCGGCACCTGACCTGCCGCCGCCGGTCCGCATCGCCGCAGCTCCCGAGTGGCGGCATCCCCTCTTCACAGGTAGCTTTGTGCGCCGGAAATCGGGGGCCTAACCCCGACCCGCAGACGGCACGGCCTGGACCCGCACGGAGGCAGTCAAGGACGACATGAGCGACGCATCGAGCCTGATCGCGGACGTCGCGGAGACGCTCGACGTCTACCCTGACTTCCCCGAGCCCGGAATCCTGTTCCGGGACATCACGCCGCTTTTCGAGGATCCCCATCTGTTGAGACGTATCGTGGGCTGGTTCACGGAGCAGGCGCTGGGAGCCGAAGCAGACAAGATCGTGGGGATCGAATCACGCGGCTTCCTCCTCGGGGTACCCGTCGCCCTGGAGGCAGGGCTCCCGTTCGTCCTCGCGCGCAAGGCGGGCAAACTACCCGGTGAGACCGCCATCATCGATTACGCGCTCGAGTACGGGAGCGCCCAGGTCGAGATGCAGAGCGATGGCGTCGGGGAAGGGGACCAGGTCTTCGTGATCGATGACCTGCTCGCGACCGGCGGCACCGCCCGAGCGACGGCGAACCTCATCGAGAACCTCGGGGGTACCGTTTGCGGGCTGGGCTTCCTGATCGAGCTGTCAGGGCTGCCCGGGAAACAGATGTTGGAATCGTATAACTACAACACATTATTGATATTAGACGCTTCTGTTTGAGATAGGACATTAAATCAATGCCCGAACGGATCGCGCACGGTCGCAAGCCCGACGCACCGCCATCGCAGGAAGATGCGTTCGTCGCCGGCGCGCTGCGTCTGTGGCGCTGGCTTCAGGAGAACCTTCGCTCCGCTATTCTGATCACGGGTGCGCTCGCGATGCTTGTCGGCGGGATCCTGTATTACCGTGGATACCAGGCGACGGTGCGTGCGCGCGCAGCGGCCGAGTTGAGCCAGATCCGGGCGCTGGCGGACGGGACGGAACCCGCCGCGCTTACATCCCAGCTCGAGGGGTTCATCGAACGTTTCGGCGGAACGGTCTCGGAAGCCGAGGCTCGTCTGATCCTCGCGCGCCTCTATATCGACGGAGGTCGCTCGCCCGACGCGATCCGCGTGCTGGAGGGGGTCACACTCCCGGTCGACGTCCCGCTCGGGTTCGGCGCACGCACGCTGCTGACCATCGCGTACGAGCAGAACGCGGAGCCGGAGCGAGCGCTCGCGCTCTTCCAGGACATCGGCTCCTCGGCGCGTTATCCGTTCCAACGCCGCCAGGCCTCCGCGGGCGCCGCACGAATCCTCACGGACCTGGGACGGATCGAGGAAGCGGTCGCGATCTTCGCGAGGATCGCTGAAGAGGCCGACGATCCATCCGAGGCCGGGCTCTACCGGATTCGATTGGGTGAGTTGCGAGGGCGGTTGACGGAGTCGTCCGGCAGCTGAAGGGGGGCTACGCCCGCCCCGAAGTACGGCGCTACGCTGCGATGGCACATAACACACATTCTGTAAACTAGCCGCTCCTCCCGTCCGTCTTATGGTGGGGACTCCTCTCGTTGCCACTTGGCCATGGCCGCTCCGTTTCGAGACGTGTGCGCAGACCTCATATTCGAATCTTGGACGATCCCCATCGGCGAGCAGGCCTGCCCGGAAACGACCGACAGTGGACGGTCCACACCATCGAGCAACGACGCCAAAACGATGCCCAGGGTCATGAACTTCATCTTCGATCGTCAGCGTAATGCCCTCGAGGAACCCCACGAGCGGGCATTTCGCTTCAAGCCGCGACGACGTGGCCCGATGATAGGCGGACATCCCCCTCACGTCGAACGCGGGTCCGCCTGTTGAAGGCCGGCACGGCCGGATCCGGCGACTATTACGCGGCCCGCGTCGCGAGCGATGCATATCGAGACAGCCGGCGTGGGAAAGCCGACGTGATCCTCCACCTCATCGGGCATCATCTCGAGGAGGCACGGTGGGCGGCCGATATCGGGACCGGCACGGGCATCATGAAACAGGTGCTCGCGGAGAAAAGTGGTAAGTATATCGTAGGGTTCGAGATAGACATCCCATTCGTGGTCGAGCGTGATGGTGTCGTGGGAGGCGACGCAACCGCGCTGCCGGTCGAGGATGGCACCTTTGACGTCGTAATTCTGAACCACATCTACGAACACGTCGACGATCCTGGTGCGCTGTTCCGCGAAGCGCTCCGGGTTCTCCGACCAGGAGGAGTGGCGTACGTCTCGGCAGGGAGCCGCTGGGCGATCATGGAGCCGCATTATCGACTCCCGTTCTTGAGCTGGCTCCCGCGCCGCACCGCGGATGCGTACCTTCGCCTCAGTGGTCGGGGGAGGAGCTACGACGGTGTACACTTCCTGGGGTACGGGGACCTGATGCGACTCATGCGGTCGGTGGGCTTCGTCGTGAGGGATGTAACCGTGCTGGCGCTCACGGGTCTCCTCGGGCCGGAACGCGGCCGCGGATGGCGGCCGGTGTGGGCCGTGCTCCGGGCCCTCCCGGATGGGCTCCGTCAGTGGGTGCTACGCGGGTCCCCACAATGGTTCTTCGTGTTGGAGCGAACGGGCGAGCGAAGACCCGGGATCGCGCGCTCCGGCGGGGCTCTCTAGGCAGCGTCGCGTTAGGAACTGTCTTCATGCTGCTCGAGGTCCGCGAAGGACCACGAGGTTCCGCGCGCTCGGCCCGCGAGCGAGCAGGTCAACCCCCGGCGTAACCGCAGTCGTGGCCTGCAGATCGATCTGGCCTCACCCCTCCGGCTGCAACGAGGCCCGCAGGCACGCCCACACCCCCTCGGTGTCGACGGCGTCGACCACATCGCGCGTGCGATGCGGATCGGAGAAGCACCGGGCGATTTGAGCCAGGATCTTGAGCTGGGTGTCGCGCTCGTCCCTGCTCGGGGTCAGCACGAGGAAGATGAGGTGCGCGGGCTTCCCATCGACTTCGTCCCACTCGATGCCCTCCTTGCAGATCCCGATTGCCACGATCGGCGTCTTCAGGTTCGGGATGCGCGCGTGCGGGATCGCTATCCCCTTCCCCACTCCCGTTCCCATCGTCGCTTCGCGCGCGGCGACGGCGCGGCGGATAACGTCCGATCCCGGCGCTCCGGGAGCTCCGGCGGCCACGCCCGCGAGCGCCTCGATCGCTTCGTCGCGCGACGTCGCCTTCAGCCTCACGACACGATCCTTCGCGATGTAGGCCGACACGTCCTGGATCTCGGCCTTCCGCAGCTCCCGGGTAAAGGCGGGCCCCACCAAGAGTGCGGAGACGATCGAGGCGATCACCAGCGCCACGAACATCTGGGGCCCGATCACCCCGGCCTCCAGCGCCACGCTGGCGAGGAGCACGCCCATTGGACCGCCAGGGATATGGGCGATCGCGACCGGGAGGCGGTCCGCCGCCGGCATCCGGACCATGAGCGTCCCCAGACCCGCACCCGCGAACTTGCCGACGACCGAGAGCGCGGTCACCGACAACACGGTGACGGTGTCGAAGTCGCTCACGAAGTCGATCCGCAGGCAGATGCCCGCGAAGAAGAGCGGGACGAAGATCGCCTCGACCATCTGCTCGATGATCGACCGGGTGTGCTCGGAGAGCGCCCGTGGGTCGCCAGCCATCATCCCGGCGACCAGAAACCCGAACACGGGGTGGATCCCGAGCGCGCCCGTGACGATGCCACCGATGAGACCGAAGCACACGACCAACGAGAGAGGGGCGGCCGGGCTGGGCAGCTCCGCCCGATCCATCCATAGAAGCGCCCGGGTAGCAAGCCAGCGCCCCACGGTGAGAGCGAACGCGGCGAAGAGCACGATCCCGGCCATGGTCCACGCGAGCCCACGGCCGTCCACCATCCCTCCATCCGCCCCCGCCCCCACGAGCCCGAGAACGACGGCGAGAACCGCCCAACCCAATAGCTCGTTGAGCGCCATCGCCGAGATGAGAAACAGTCCGAGATCGGACTTGATGATCTTCAGGTCGAAGAGGAGCCGTGCCACGACGGTTATCGCCGTGATCGCGACGCCTGCCCCGACGAGGAGGGCGAACGCCAGGCGAGGTGTCGGGACCTCGACCCACTGGTCGTAGAATAGCCAGGCGACCGCGGTCCCGAGCGCCAGCGGCACCAGGACTCCGGTCACCGCGACCGTGAAGGTCTGGTTCCGCATCTTCCAGGCCGAGGCGACGTTGACCTCGAGACCCACGACGAGCAGGAGGAAGAGGATCCCGATCTCGGCCGTGACGCCGAACATCGCCTCCTGGAGCTCGTCGGGCGGAAAGAGCGCCGTGAACAGATCGGGCGCCAGATGACCGAGGACCGTCTGCCCGAGCAGGACGCCGGCGAGGATCTCGCCCGCGAGGGGTGGCTGCTTGAACCACCGGAAGAGTTCTCCGAGGATCCTCGCGAGCCCCAGGACGACGACGACCTGGACCAGGAAGAGAAAGATCGGCTCGCCGCTCACCGCATCTCCCTCGCGGTTTTACGCCCGCTCACGCCGGGAGACCCGCCCCGCAGAACTTGCAGTGTGTGGCGTCGTCGTCGTGACCCTCGACGCCGCAGCCGAGGCAAACGCGGCGCTCGCCGGTCTGCCGGGCTTCTCGTGGCTCGTCGGGGGCCAACCGCACCCGCCGCTGCCCCGCCGCGGCCATCTCGACGGTCACGATCCCCGTGGGCACGGCGATGATGGCATACCCCAGGATCATGAGCATCGCGGCGAGGACCTGCCCGAGCGCAGTGTGGGGAGTGATGTCTCCGAATCCCACCGTGGTGAGCGTCACGATCGCCCAATACACCCCGACCGGGATGCTCGTGAACCCTTGCTCCGGCCCCTCGATGAAGTACATGAACGACCCGACGATCACCACGGTCGTGAGCACGGCGACCAGGAATACGACGATCTTGTACGAGCTCGCGCGAAGAGCTCGTATCAGGAGCTGCTCCCCGCCCACGAACTGCGCGAGCTTGAGGACCCGGAACACACGCATCACCCGCAGGATCCGAATCACGGTGAACGCCTGCCCACCCGGAACGAGGAGGCTCAAGTACGTGGGGAGAACTGCGAGGAGATCGATCACCCCCAGGATGCTCCGCGCGTACCGGGACGCCCTCTCGGCCGAGACGAGACGCGTAAGGTATTCGAGCGTGAACAACACGGTGAAGGCCCACTCGGCCGCTCTGAGCGCGACGCCGTGCCGCTCTCGCACCGCTTCGACACTCTCGATCATCACCACGGCGACGCTGACCAGGATCACCGCGATCAGGATGATGTCGAACAGCTTCCCGCCCGGTGTCAGGTGCCCGAAGATGATCCGATGCAGCTCGCATCGCCATCTCGGCCGCGTGCGAAAGACCGGGTGGCGCTCGTAGTCGATCGCCGGCCGGACCTTACGCCGCCCCGGATGCAGGACGCTCGCAACTCTGTTCACGGGCCTCAAAGCCTCCCGAACATCGATTTGAAGCGCAGCGCCCACACCCGCCACACGGCTTCCCGGACGATGGCTCCCGACATCTTGCTCTGTCCCGCCTCGCGATCCACGAACACGATCGGGATCTCTCCCACCCGAAATCCCCGCTTCCAGGCCCGTACGTTCATCTCGATCTGGAAGGCGTACCCGGTGGACCCGACCTTGTCGAGCCTGATCGCCTCCAGCACTTCGCGCTTGAAGCACTTGAAGCCGCTCGTCAGGTCGGCCAACGCCAGGCCCGTGACCACGCGGGCGTATTTGTTCGCGTAATAGCTCAAGAGGAGACGTGACATCGGCCAGTTGATCACGTTCACACCGCGCAGGTACCGCGATCCGACGACCACATCGAAACGTTCCGTCGCCGCCATCATCGGGACCAGGTGCTCGGGGTCGTGCGACCCATCCGCATCCATCTCGAACAGGAGGTCGTACCCGCGCTCGAGGCCGGCTCGAAAACCCGTGAGGTAGGCCGATCCGAGACCCAGCTTCCCCTCGCGGTGGAGTACCGAGATCCTCGGATCCTCGGCGGCCAATCGGTCCGCAAGCTCCCCCGTCCCGTCGGGCGACGCGTCGTCGATCACCAGAATATCTAGTCGGGCATCCTGCTCCAGGATGCGCGGCACGATCTGCCCGAGACTCTCCACCTCCTCGTACGTGGGGAGGATGACGAGCCCTCGACCGGTCGCCGTCAGGTTTCCGCGTTCACTCACCTGCGATCACTTTCCCTGTCCGATTCGTCGTCTCGTCGGTGCGACCCTCGACCAGGAGTCGTCGGCCTCACGACACCGTCGGACTTTTCACCTCGGACGGCAACCCGAGGGCTGCCGCGGGGCACGGCTCCTCAAGTCTCGGACCCCGCGCCGCCGTCCTTTCCATCCCCGGACCCGCTACCGCGGTCCACCGCGTCCGTGACGATCGGAGCTCCCGCTGACGCGATGAGACCGAACGCGATCAGCTCAGCGACCGTCATCCAGATCCTGGCCACCACGGCGATCGCCGCTGCCACGGCGAGGGGGGTGCCGGCCAGCGAGACGAGGAGCCCCGTCATTATCCCCTCCCGTACGACGAGCCCGCCGGGCGCGACCAGCACCAGGAAGCCGACAAGATACGCGGTGGCGTAAATGCCCGTGGCGACGACGGGTGAAGGGCTGGCCGCGCCGATGAGCCCGCGAAGCAGGGTCCAAAACCCGAGCCCCGTGACGATCCACAGGACCACCATCCAGAAGGCGGTGGTACCCAGATCGCGCGCGGGCACCTGGACCTCTCCAGCCGCCGGTTCGCGTAGAACGCGACCGCCGGCCCGCGTCAGCAGTCGAATCGCGCGTGGCTGGGCCAAGACGAGAAGGAGCACGATGAGGATGAGCAGCCGCCACGGTCCGAAGGCGTTGGACAGAGCCGAGCCCGCGATCGCGAGCCCGAACGCGAGCCCGGTCAAGAGAACGACGGCCTGCAGTGCGAGGGAGGTCGCGATCCCGGCGGAGCCCGAATCACCGCGTGCTCGCAGATAGGCCGCGAGACCCGTCAGCTGCCAGAACTTGCCGGGCAGATAACGGCCGAGGCTCGAGCCCAACCACGCCGCCATCGCCTGACGCGCCCCCGAACGACCACCGACACGCTGGAACAGCCAGGCCCAGCTGCGAGCCGTACCGATGAGGGAGGCCACTCCGAGCACCGCGGCCACCACGAGCCAGCCAGGTCCGAGGCTCCACTCGTAGCCCTCCGCCTCGGCCCACAGATCGCGTAGCGAGCCCCACTGCCCCACACCGAAGACCGCGATGGCAACCATCGCGACAAGGAGAAAGAGGACGGTGGCGATGCGCAGTCTGGAACGTCCCATGGAGATCAGGCGCCGGCCTGCTCGCGAGCCCTACGAAACAGAGACCACGGAAAGAGCAGCGCGAGTGCGGCAAGCAGCGAGACGAGCGAGACCGCGGTTCCGATCCGCAGTGAGGTGGAGCGATAGGTGAAACGGATCTCGTGCTCGCCCTCGGGCACCTCGATGCCTCGGAACGCGACGTTCGTGCGCCACACCCTCGTCTCACGCCCATCTACGTATGCGCGCCAGGCGGGGTGATAGATCTCGCTGATGGCGAGCAGTCCGGATCGATCGGCGCGCGCACGCAAGACGATCTCATCGGGCTCGTAGGTGAGGATCGTCGCTTCGCCCGCACCGGCGACCGGAGGGGCCTCCCCTGCCCCGTTCACCTCGACGACGGCCAGCTCGGCCGGCGTCTCGTTCGCTAGCGTTCGTCGCAGCGCCTCCCCCGTATCCCGCACCATCTCGATCCGCGCGGGGAAAAAGACGTGCGGTTGTGTCGAGCGGGCCGCGTACAGCCGCACCCGTCCTGGTTCTGCGGCCGGCTCCTCCCCCACCGGCTCCAGAAGCGGGCTGTCGATGTCCGAGGGTGCGGTCAGGTAGCGGAGGTCGAGCAGCGGCCACAACGTGTTGGGGTAGCCGCCCAACCTCTCTGCTTGATCAGGCGGAAGCCGCCCCACGAGGTGCTCGTACCACCGTAAGAGGAACTTCTGACTGCCGGTGGCGGACGAGACGCCGAAGTACATGAAATCATTTGGAGCGAACGAGCCGGGGAGAGCCCACACCCGCTGGCCCGGCTGCACGCGATCTTGAAGGGCGAGCATCGCCGGGTCGGGCTCGAGCACCGCCTCCGCCTCGACCGTCGACAGGTAGCGGGAATCCACGCGCCACAGGTCGAGGACGATCACCGCGAGCACCGCTACCACGGCCACCTGGCTCACGCGTCGGCTGGCGACCGCCCACGCCCCACAGACCGCGATCGCCCAGGCCACGAGCAGGATCGCGCCTCCCGCCCGAAGCGGACTCTCGAAGGTTGGCGACGGGGTCCGCGGCCACCCGGCGGGATACCACGCATGGTACACGAACTCGTGCAGACCGCCGGGATTGATCAGCGCCGCGGCCCCGAGGAAGAGAAACGGAGCGGACAGCAGCGCAAGCGGTAGCCGAGGCGCGAGCGGGGGCGGTGCCCCGGATTCGATCGTCTCGGTCGCCTCTCGATGGCGGACCGCCGCGTCCCACCCGAATCCCGCGAGTAACGCGACGAACAGGGCGACCGGACCCATCATCATCGCAGGCGCGCGTAAACCGCTGATCATCGGCACTATGGCGTACGCCACCCGGTGCACGGGGGTCGCTGCTCCGAGAGCGAACAGGACCCCGAGCAGCGCCGCGCCTGCCAGATACCAGATCATGCGGCACCGGTCACGGGAGGCTCCCGATCCGAACGACGCGGCGACTGCGAGCATCGCCAGAGCGACGGGAGCCGCACCAAGGTATTCCGTATGAAACTTGAACGGATTCGCGCCCCAGTAGCTGTCGAGCGAACCTATGAGGTCGGGGAGAAACAACGCAGTGATCTCCTGTGGCTGGAGACCCCAGGATGCCGCGAACTCGTACCCGCTCTCCGCCGCGGCACGAACGACGTGCTCGAGGAGCGCGATCACGGGGAAGAGCTGCACGGCACCCAGCCCGGCAGCCAGCAAGAAGGCGCCCGCGAACAAACCGATGGGGCGGAGGTAGGCACCCACGCCGCTCGTGTCCCCCCGAGACCCGGTCGCTTCCTCTACCGAATCCGAGGTTCCGCCCCGCTTCACGCGCAAGAGAAGATGGAAGACCAGGTGCAGGGCGAGCGCCAACGATGAGAAGTACATGAGCTGCGTATGTGGGGTGAAGATCTGGAGGGCAACAACGATTCCCATACACGCGAACCAGCGGATCTCTCCGCTCCTCAGGCCTCGTTCCAGGGCCCCGAGGGCGAGCGGCATGAGCACCATGGCGAACATGCGTCCATCCTGCCCGCCGTAGAGGTGCGACATGACGTAGCCGGTGAACATGAACGAGGCGCCGCACACAACCGAGGCCGCGCGCCCCAGCCGGAAAGAGCGCCCGCAGAAAAACCCGAAGACCCCACCCAAGAACGTGTGGAGCACGAAGGTCCACCCGATCGCGCGGTACAGAGGCATCAGCAGGTAAAGGAGCGTCGTCGGGTAAAAGACCGGACCCGGCAGCAGGGCGACATAGGGCATGCCGCCAGACACGTGCGGTGTCCAGCCGGGCACGCCCCGCCCCGCCCGGACCTCCTCGACCAGAAACCGACGAAGGGGGTACCCCTCCCCCAACATGTCGGTGCCGAACAACAGGCGCTCGGGCGCGAATACGAACTCCCGGTAAAACAGGAGCGCGAGCAGCCCGGCGGCGCCCATCCACAGCAACCCGATCGGGAATCGGCCTTTCCCGCCTCTGTGTTCTCCGGTCATCCGCACGCCTGCCCCGATTCGAGTCCCTCCATATCGGCGACCCGCTGGTTCCTTACCGACCATTCCTCGATTCGCGAGGAATGAACTGCTCCGGGAGCAAGAGACTACGTCGAAAGTGTGCGGCTGCAAGAGGCTGGCGGGCCGCGTAGGAACTCTGCTACAAGCCCCGCCGAGCCACAATCGCCTCCCGATAGCAGTCGATCAGATCCGTGGCGATGCGAGGGAGAGCGAAACGCTCCCCGACCCATTCCCTGCCCCTCTGCGCGACCAGGCGGCTCGTCGAAGGCTGGTCTGCGACCGCGAGGATTCGCCTCGCGAGCGCTCCCGCGTTGCCGGGCTCGACCAGCCAACCGGTTTGGCCGTCCCGTACGATATCCGGGATCCCGCCGACCGCGGAGGCGATCACGGGACGCCCGAACCGCATGGCCTCGAGTAGCACGACGCCCAACCCTTCCGTGTCGCCCTTCCGGTCTACCACGGCGGGAAGCACGAAGATGTCGGCGTCGGAGTACATGCGCCCCAGCTCGGTCGCGGGGATCTGGCCGGTCATGCGCACGTGTGACTCGACCCCCGCGCGCGTCACAGTCTCCCGAATCACGGGCGCCCACTCCCCCTCGCCCACGACCGTGAGCCTGGCCCGCCGGCGTTCGAGCACCCGGGGCAAGGCCCGCACTATGGTCTCGACCCCCTTCCGTTCCACCAATCGGCCCACGAACAGGAGCTCTAATGGGCGGTCCTCCGCCAGCGGGGGCCTTACGAGAGCATCCGGCGGCGGCTCCAGGGCCGCGCCGAAAGGAATGACGCGGACGGGGCGATCGGCAAGCGAGCGCACGCGCCTGGCGGTCGCGCTCGAGATCGCCGTCACCCCATCAGAGGCTTCGATCGACCAGCGCAGGAAAGGGGTGAGGGACGGAAACCGTCGCTCAACCCAACGCAACTCGACGCTGTAGAAGCTCGACACGAGCGCCGTGTGTCCGCCGGAAGCGGCCCGGAGGAGGGCGCCGAACCAGGCGTGCGGCATCGGCCAGTGAACGTGGACGACATCGGGTCGAAGGGCTCCGAGCCGGGTTGCCGCGAGCGACCCCCCGGTCATGTAGGAGGGCAGGAGCGCCGCATACGAGGGGCGGCGAGCAAGCCTGTCGGGGACCGTCTCATCGTGAGTGAGCGTCTCGAGCCAGGCCGGAGCGTACCGAAAGCGATGCACTGGGATCCCCCGGAGCGATCCGCTCCGTCCTCCCCGGTACGCCGGAGCGAGCACCTCGACCATGATACCGTGATCTCCGAGCGCGTCGAGCAACGCGACGAGCCAAGGAGTTATGATGTCCTCGCCCGAGCGGGGGAAGGCCGTCGCGATGTGGACGACCCTCACGGTGCCGCCGGCCCGGCGGCCTGTGCTGCGGCGGGGTCGTCCCGAGCGACGGGGCGCAACGCAGTGGTGGGTGGCGCGAGGAAGCGCAACACGAAGGTCGGCGGTTGTCCACCCTCGTACACGCCCTCGAACCGAAGGCGATGGGTCTGGATCGCGGGCACCAGGTACCGCAGCGTCGTACCGCTCACTTGATCCACGACGACGTAGTCGGCGCCCATCTCCTCGAGCCCGCGGATGACCACTTCCGTCTCGGTCGAGTACCTGTACAGGTCTCCACGGCGACGCGAATGCCAATAGAAGAGACTCGGCTTGCGGTTCGCGATGATCGCGTCCGGCTCGGTGTTGGCCTGAGCCCAGCGCGCGGCCGCGAACAAACTCGCTAGCGCGGGTGGGTCGCACGGATCCCCGGCCCGATAGCGTGCGACGCACCCAGTCCGGAGCGGTGCTTGCCGGGCCACGAAGGCGAGCGCAGGGAGCACGATCAAGAGCGCCAGGGCAGGAGTCGACGCGCGGGAGACCCAGGCTCCCAGCCGCGGCCGCCAGCTTTCGCCCACCTGACGCGCACCGGAGACCGCGAATAGAAGCAGAAATGGCGCGAGGGGCAGCAGGAACCGCCGGTCGGTCCATACTTCGGGCCAAACGCAGATCAGCCCCGCGTACAGCAGCACGAACAGCTCAGCCGCTCCCACGTGCTCCTGCACGCGGCGCACCCAGCCCACCAGGACGAGGGTCGCCAACACGACGCCGATCAACGTGATAAGGATCGGCACGGCTATCGGATCCAGACCGGTGAGCGTCTGCGGCAGCACCCTGCTCACGTAGGTCCACGCGTTTCCCGCCGCGCGTGCGAACAACCCGGCGAGCCCCACCGACCCGGCGGCGGGATCGTACGGGTTTCGTAGCGCGAGCTCCTGCAGATACCCGGCCTGGTCAGGGGCAGCCCAGCGCTGATACAGACCCCAGAGCAGCATGACGGCTAGCCCGATCCCGCCGGCAAGGGTCGCGCGCCGAAAGCGCTGGCTCAATGCTGCCGCCAGAGGGATCGCGAGGAGTACCGTAAGACCCGCCGTGCGCGTCAGGAATGCCGCGATCGCGGCGACGACCGCCAACCCATACCCCCGCTTGCCCGACTGTCCCGCGGCCCACAGCGCGAGCAGGATCAACGCCACGAAAGGTGCCTCGGACAACACGTAGTGCGCGTACTCCAGCAGGACGGGGTTGACCGCAAGCAGGAATCCCACCAGCAATCCCGGGCCGTCTCCCAAGAGCCGTCGTCCGATCTGGATGGTCAGCCACACGGCGGTGATCGTACACGCCAGCATCGCCAGCTTGTACAGCTGCAGCCCGCCTAGCCAGCCGAGCACCGCCAGGAGCGCCGGAAAGAGCGGCGGATACTTGGCGTGAAGAGGCTCCGTGGGGAGGTAGAGATCACGATACCCCGCCCCACTGCGCAGCGACTCACCCAAGATCATGTAGTTGGCGTTGTCACCGCCCGGGAACAGGGTGGGCTCGTAGAGGATGAGCCCGAGCACTGCATGGAGAAGGCAGACGGCGAGCGCCGACTGGCCAAAGGTGAGCCCGATCCAGCGCTGACGGTCGATCTCGTCAGCGGGAGACCCCACGCGTCAGACCTGCCGGTCCCTCGGCACCCCTTCCCGCTCGCGGCGCAGCTCTTCGACCTCACTTCGAAGCGACGCCACGAGCTCCGCGAGGAAGCCGAGGACGAACAGGAGAAGCCCCACCACCGTGAACCACAGTACGAGGGTCAACAGGGGACGATACCCCTGACCGAGCCCGAAGCGGAGGACCAGCGCGACCGTGCCGGTGATCGCGCCGGCAAGCAGGAGCCCGAGTCCAGTCACGCCGAAGAAGAGCATCGGCTTTCGGCTGAAAACGAGCTGGAACCACACGGCGAGCATGTCCAACATGCCCACCACTATCCGCCCCCGACCGGAGTACTTGGGCTCCCCATGCCGACGCGGGTAGAGCTGGATGTCGAGCTCTCCGATCTCGTAGCCCTCCGCATGAGCGAGCACGACGAGGTATCGGTGCCAATCGTGACGCAGGTGGATGCGATCCAGCACCTCGGCGCGGAAGGCCTTCATCGCGTTCAGGTCTCGAGCCGGAACGCGGAAGATCTTTCTCGCGAGCCAGTTGTAAAGGCTGGACACGACTCGCTTGTCGTACGGCCCCACTTTGCGGCCCACGACCACGTCTGCCCCCCCGTCGAGGCACTCTACGAAGCGGGGGATTTCGCTGGGTGAGTGTTGCAGGTCCGCGTCGAAGAGCACCATGTACTCGCCCCGAGCTCTTCGAGCCGCCGTGATCAGCGCCTCGGTCTTGCCTCGGTTCCGCCGGTGCTGGAGCAGCTCGACCTCCACCAACCCCACCGATTCGCTTGCTCGCCGCGCGGCATCCAACGTGTCGTCGGTCGAGCCGTCGTCCACCAGTACGATCTCGGCCTGGAGCTCACTCGCCCGGAGTGTCTCGGCCAGCTCCCCGAACAACTCGGGCATGTTCTCGGCTTCGTTGAACGCCGGGATCACGATCGAGACGCTGGGGGTCTCGGAGCGCGAGACGTCGGGGACCGAGACCTGTTGAGAGGGAGAAGCCGCCGGCACAGATCGCTCGTCCGCGGCCGCTTCGATCATACTCGCTTGCGCATACGGGCGGAGAGAATCCCGAGTTGGTCGCGGTACTTGGCCACCGTTCGGCGCGCGATCTGTACGCCGTCCCGTTTCAGAATGTCGACGATGGCCTGGTCGGTGAGCGGACTCTTGGAGTCCTCCTCGCCAACGAGCTTCTTGATCTGCGCGCGGACGCCGCGGGCCGACACGTCTTCCCCGTAGTCGGTGGAGAGCCCGCTCGAGAAGAAGAACTTGAGCGGGAACACGCCCCGCGGCGTCTGGACGTACTTCTCGTTCGTGACCCGTGACACCGTCGACTCGTGCATGTCGATGTGCTCGGCGACCTCGCGCAGCGTGAGCGGTCGCAGGTGCTCGACACCCTTCTCGAAGAAGTCCCGCTGCCGGTCGACGATGAAGTTCATCACCTTCAACATGGTCTGCCGGCGCTGCTCGATCGCCTGGATCATCCATTGGGCGCTGTTGAGCTTCTTCGATATGAAGGTCTTGTTCTCGCCCTGGAACTTGCTCCGATCCTGCGCGACCTCGCGATAGGAACGGGAGAGCTTGAGGCGGGGCAGCGTCGTATCGTTGTGGAAGACATAGTACTGACCGTCGATCTTCTCGACGACGAGATCGGGGATTACGTAGGCATCGGACATGTCCGAGTACTTGAGCCCCGGCTTCGGGTCGAGCTTCGAGATCTCATCCGCCGCCGTCTGGACTTCGTGCGGGGAGATACCGTGCTCCTTCGAAAGTTCGCTCCAACGATGGTTGACGAGCTCATCGAAGTGATCGCGGACGATACGGAACGCCAGCGCGTCTTCCTCACCCCGGTCTCGTAGTTGGAGGAGCAGCGTCTCGCGCAGATCGCGAGCCGCGATCCCGCTGGGATCGAAGCCCTGTATCATGGCGAGCATCTGCTCTGTCTCTTCGATGGTAATCGACTCGAGATCGATCTCCTCTTCGGCGTCCTCCGCCTCCTGGACAAGAGCGTTGTCGGGGTCCGCGAGGTAGTTGTTCACCGACTCCATGATCTGCCCCAACGAGCAGGTCACGAAGCCCTCGCGATCGATGTTGCCGATGATCTCCTCGCCGATCAGCACCTGACGCGGCACCAGCTTCATCAACGTGAGCTGATCGAACAGGTGGTCCCACAGGTCACGCGTCGCGGCCGGCGTGGGGCGGAAATACTCTTTTTCCTCGTACTCGGCACGCCGTCCCCCCGCATCGAAGCCATTGAGCAGGATCTCTTCCCAATCGACCTCTTCCTCCTCGGGATCGTCCTTCTCTTCAACCTCTTCTTTCAGCTCGTCCTCTCCCGGCTCCACGAGATCGAGGAACGGGTTGTTGACGAGCTCTTGCTTGAGGTGTTGCTGAAGGTCGAGGAGAGGCATGTAAAGCAGGTCCATCGCCTGATACAGGCGAGGATTCACCTTCAACTCTTGCCTCATTCGAAGGCCCGTGGTGAGGCCGGGTCGCATTCCGCTCACCGCGTCCCTCCTGTTCGCTCGCCCCTCGGTGGGCACCCTGGGCAGGCTGGCTTCCGCACGTTCATCCCCACACCCGTATGTCACAAGAATCGTACCAGAAGATAAAGATACACCTCGATGGGGCGGATGGCACCCCCGCGGAGCAACCGCTCGCTAGCCGGGGATGGCGGCTTCGAGGCAGGGGTGACGCGACGGCGTGGCCGGTGGCGGACCGCTAGAGTCGGAAGTCCTGTCCCAGGTAGAGTGCTCGTGCCTCGGGGTCTTTCACGAGTCGGTCCGCTGGCCCCTCGACGAGGATTTCGCCGTTGAACAGGAGATACGCGCGGTCGGTAATGGACAGGGTCTCGCGCACGTTGTGATCCGTGACGAGTACCCCCAACCCCCGATTTCGCAGACCCCGCACGATGCGCTGAATGTCGTCGATCGCGATCGGGTCGACCCCGGTGAAGGGCTCATCCAGAAGCAGGAATTTGGGTCGGGTCACCAACGCCCGTGTGATCTCGAGCCGCCTGCGCTCTCCCCCCGAGAGGGAGTAGGCCTTGTTCTTTCGAAGGTGCTTGATCGACAACTCATCGAGAAGGCTCTCGAGTCTCGCGTGACGCGCGTCGCGTGACAACGGGAGGGTCTCCAAGATGGCCATCACGTTGTCTTCCACGCTCAGCTTCAGGAAGACGGAGGGTTCCTGTGGCAGGTACCCGATCCCGGCCCGCGCTCTCTTGTACATGGGCCAGGCGGTGAGTTCCTGGTCGTCCAGGTACACCCGGCCCTGCTCGGCCTTCAGTAGCCCGACCATCATGTAGAAGGTCGTCGTCTTCCCTGCCCCGTTCGGCCCGAGCAGCCCGACGATCTCTCCCTGGACGACGCTGAGGTCAACCTGGTCCACGACGCGCCGTCGCTTGAACGACTTCACCAGTCCCTCGGCGCGAAGCGTGCTCGGCGCGGTATCGGGCCCATGCTCGAACACGTCTGAGGTGCTGGCCTGCGCCACGGTTTCTGGTGTGCGATCCTGCGCGGTCGGCCCGGAAGAGTCGGTCATCGGAGGGTCCTCGACGTGGGTGGCCCCGAGCGCCCGCGGGAAGCACGGGGCGGGGCGGCTCCGGAGATCATGGGCTGAATGGGATCTCGCGGGCGTGGATCGGGCAGACTCCGGCGGTCGCCACCAGGGGAGAAGTGCCTCGCGCTCGCGGTGGGGCGCGGTCGACTCCCTCGGAGGCGCATCGCCGTAATGCTGGAGTCCGGTGGTTGAGCGACTCCGGTCGTATCTTCTCGCGCACCAATGCTCGTCGTGTCCTCCGGTACCGGGACAATGCCCGTCTCGGGACCCTGGCTCTCCGTCGTCTCGAGGGGCTCCAGGTACAGGCCGATGGCGTCCGTGCCCTCGACCCGATCGGGCTCCCCGTCCCGGAAGAAGATGTGGATCCGCGACCCGATCATGTAGTTGCGGGAGGGCCGGGCCGAAACCGTCGTGTCACGGGCCTGCGCATAGAGGGATCGTGCGTGCCCGATAACGATGAGCTGCTCGAGAACGGGGCTGGCGGCGGAGTCCGGCTCGGCGGCCGTGGCGACCGCACTGTCGGGGAGAATCGGGACGACCACCGCACTGTCGGGGAGGACGGGCTCGGCGGATGGCGGCTCGCGCACGAAGATCGCGTACAGGGTGTCACCGGTTACCCAGTTCGCATCCTCGCCGGTGGGCAGTTGCAGGCTCGGTCCGGCGTCGGGTCTTTCGGATTCCGCGCGGGAGGTCGAGTCGGCCCCTGCTGGCCGTGACATGCTCTCGTCCGCGTCGCCTCGGGTCGCGACCGGCTCCGGCGCGGCCGCCGTATCCTCGACCACCGGATCGGGGACGCCGACCGAGTCTTCCGCGACCGGCTCCGGCGCGGCCGCCGTATCCTCGACCAC
>JBDHHV010000008.1:0-46791 GCA_039589195.1 Gemmatimonadota bacterium
GGGTGTCGACACGGAGTACTGCTTCAACGTCGAATCGGACGGTGAGCCGACCCCGGAGGAGCTTCGCGTTCTCGCCTGGCTGCTGAGCGAGACGTTCGAGCCCGAGCAGTTCGGGCGGGAGAGCTTCCTGGACGGAGGGGGAGAGCTCGGGGTAACCCTCGAGGTGGGTCCGCGAATGAGCTTCACGACCGCGTGGTCCACGAACGCCGTGTCGGTGTGCCACGCGTGCGGCCTCGGTCGAATCAGTCGCGTCGAGCGGTCGCGACGGTACCTGCTCAGATCGGAGTCGCCGTTGCCCGCGGATCGAGTCGCCACCTTCCTGGGTCAGCTCCACGATCGAATGACCGAATGCGAGTACCCGGAGCCGCTGGCCAGCTTCGAGACGGGCATGGAGCCGGCTCCCGTGCGCGTGATTCCGCTTCTGAAGGAGGGCCGGACGGCGCTCGAGCGGATCAACCGCGAGATGGGGCTGGCGTTCGACGAGTGGGATCTCGACTACTACCACCGTCTTTTCGCGGAGCGGATCGGGCGCGACCCGACCGATGTCGAGTGCTTCGACATAGCCCAATCCAACAGCGAGCACTCGCGCCACTGGTTCTTCAAGGGACGCCTGATCGTCGATAGCGAAGAGCTCCCCAAGCACCTGATGGGGCTCATCCGCGAGCCGCTCGAGGCGAACCCTCACAACAGCGTCATCGCGTTCAAGGACAACTCGAGCGGGATCAGCGGGTACCCGATCCGGACCCTCGTTCCGGCCCTCCCCGGCGAGTCCTCTCCGCTCATCGCCAGGGACCTGGACTACCACATCATCTTCACCGCCGAGACGCACAACTTCCCCTCCGGTGTGGCACCGTTCCCGGGGGCCGAGACCGGGACGGGCGGCCGCATTCGGGACATGCACGCCGCCGGGAAAGGGAGCCTGGTCGTTGCCGGGACGGCGGCCTACTGCGTCGGCAACCTTCACATTCCCGGCTATCGGCTCCCGTGGGAGGACGAAGGCTTCGGCTACCCGGACAATCTGGCCTCCCCGCTCCAGATCGAGATCGAGGCTAGCGACGGGGCGTCGGACTACGGCAACAAATTCGGCGAGCCCGTCATTCAGGGGTACACGCGCTCCTTCGGGCTACGCCTGCCGGACGGCGAGCGCCGCGAATGGGTGAAGCCGATCATGTTCAGCGGTGGGATCGGCCAGATCGATGCGCGCCATACCGAGAAGGACAGCCCCGAGGCGGGCATGTGGGTGGTGAAGATCGGCGGGCCCGCGTACCGGATCGGCATCGGCGGCGGTGCGGCGTCCAGCATGGTGCAGGGCGAGAACGTCGCGGAGCTCGACTTCAACGCGGTCCAGCGCGGCGATGCCGAGATGGAGCAGAAGGTCAACCGCGTCCTGCGCGCGTGCGTGGAGCTGGGGGAGGCGAACCCCATCGTCAGCATCCACGACCAGGGCGCCGGGGGCAATTGCAACGTCCTGAAGGAGATCGTCGAGCCGGCCGGCGCATGCATCGAGGTTCGAGCGATTCCCTTGGGCGACGACAGCCTCTCCGTGCTCGAGATCTGGGGCGCCGAGTACCAGGAGGATGACGCCCTCCTGCTGCGCCCGGAGCACGAGATGCTGTTCCGGGACCTGTGCACGCGGGAGAAGGTCCCCTTCGCGTTCGTCGGCCGGGTCACCGGGGACGGCCGGATCGTGCTCCACGACGAACGGGATGGGTCGACGCCCGTAGACCTCGACCTGGAGTCGGTCCTGGGCGACATGCCGCAGAAGACCTTCGAGCTCGAGCGGGTCCGACCCGAGCTCCGCCCGCTCCAACTGGCGGAGGGACTCACCATCCGCGATGCGCTCGACCGTGTGCTACGGCTGCTCTCGGTAGGATCGAAGCGCTTTCTCACCACGAAAGTCGACCGCAGCGTCACGGGCCTCGTTGCGCGCCAACAGTGCGCGGGGCCGCTACAACTCACCGTGGCGGATGTAGCGGTCATCGCGCAGAGCCATTTTGTCACCACCGGTGCCGCCACCGCGATCGGCGAGCAGCCGATCAAGGGTCTCATCGATCCGGTGGTCATGGCCCGGATGTGCGTGGGAGAGGCGCTCACGAACCTGGTGTGGGCACGGGTGAGCGGTCTGGAGGATGTGAAGTGCTCCGGTAACTGGATGTGGGCCGCGAAGTTGCCTGGCGAGGGCGCTGCGCTCGCTGATGCGGCGTTGGCCTTGAGAGAGGTGCTCCTCGAGTTGGGCACCGCGATCGACGGGGGCAAGGACAGCCTCTCGATGGCGGCCATCGCACCCGGACCGGCCGGGGAGGACGAAGTCGTGAAGGCGCCCGGCTCGCTGGTGATCTCGGCCTACGTGACCTCACCCGATATCACGCAGACCGTGACCCCGGATCTCAAGCTCCACGGGTCGGGCCGTCTCCTGTACGTGGATCTCGGTGGAGGACACCAGAGGCTTGGCGGCTCGGCGCTCGCACAGGTCTTCGGGCAGCTCGGAGACGAGTCTCCGGACCTGGAAGATCCCGCCGCCCTCAAGCGCGCCTTCGCTGTCGTACAGGAGTTGATCGCCGACGAGGTGATCGCCGCCGGCCACGATCGGAGTGACGGTGGCCTCATCACGACGCTCCTCGAGATGGCGTTCGCCGGCGACTGCGGGATCGAAGTGGAAATCGAGCCGCACACGGAACCGATCGAGCCGCACACGGAACCGATGGCGGCCGGGCTGGCGGGCATCCCGTTCTTCTTCAACGAAGAGCTCGGTCTCGTATTGGAGGTCGATCCGGAGCACGAGGGACATGTCGTCGCGGCCTTCCACGTGGCGGACATCGCATGCGTCCCGATCGGTCGTACGGCCGATGACAAGACGGTCCGCATTCGATTCGACGGTGTGGAGATCTTGAACGAGGATGTCCGCGACCTCCGGGACATGTGGGAGGAGACCAGCTTCCAGCTCGATGCACTCCAGGCCAACCCCGCTTGTGTAAGGCAGGAACGATCCGGATTGAGGGATCGATCGGCGCCGCCGTACGCGCTCCCCTTCGAGCCCGCTCCGACTCCGGCCGAGATCATCGCGTCAGAGGACAAGCGCAGGGTGGCCATCGTCCGCGAGGAGGGGAGCAACGGCGACCGAGAGATGACGTCGGCCTTCTTTGCGGCAGGGTTCGAGCCATGGGATGTGACGATGGCCGACCTGCTCGCGAATCGGATCACGCTGGAGCGCTTCCGAGGTGTGGTCTTCGTGGGTGGCTTCAGCTACGCGGACGTACTCGATTCGGCCAAGGGCTGGGCGGGCGTCATCCGGTTTCACGAGGAGTTGGAGCGGCAATTCACCGACTTCGCCAACCGCCACGACACGTTCAGTCTCGGCGTATGCAACGGGTGTCAGCTCGAAGCACTGCTCGGGTGGGTTCCGTGGCAGGGGATCGCGGACGACATCCAGCCCCGCTTCATTCGGAACGCATCGGGCCGGTTCGAGTCCCGCTTCTCGACCGTGCAGATACAGGAGAGCCCGGCGATCATGCTCGAGGGCATGGAGGGCGCGACGCTCGGGATCTGGGTGGCGCATGGGGAAGGGCGGGCGTTGTTCCCCGATCCCGATGTTCTGAAGCGCGTCGAGCGCGAGGGTCTGGCCCCTGTTCGCTTCGTGGATGACGCCGGCCGCGTCACCGAGGAGTACCCCTTCAATCCCAACGGCTCGCCGCGCGGGATCGCGGGACTGTGCTCACCCGACGGCCGTCACCTGACCATGATGCCGCACCCGGAGCGTGCCTTCCTCAAGTGGCAGTGGGGGTGGATGCCCGAGGAATGGAAGCGGACGCTACCCGCCTCACCGTGGCTGAGGATGTTCCAGAACGCCCGGGAGTGGTGCCAGCGAGTCGGATAGCCCTTCGAGGCCCATCGAACCTTTTGAAGCTTCGCGCGATCCTACCGTATACGGAGATCGCTGCGGCCGTCCGCCGCTCATGAGGTAGTACCGGCGCCTGGGCCGCTCTATACTGCGTTGGCACGGATCCGCGCCGCCGTGCCGGCGCTGCGGAGCGGCTCAGATCAGAAATAGATATGGCAGGCTTCGGGCAACTCTTCCGCGACGTTCGCAAAAGGCACCTGGTGCAGGTGGCTCTCATCTACCTCGGTGTAGCTTGGGGGTTGACCGAAGCCACGGGGTTTCTGATCGACAACTACGCGTTGTCGCGAAAGCTCCTCGATGTCGTGCTCCTGCTCCTGATCCTGGGCTTCCCCGCATCGCTCGTCATCGCATGGTACCATGGCGAGCAAGGACCGCAGGAGGTTACGCGGGGCGAGGTGATGATCCTCACCCTGTTTCTGGTCCTCGCGGGTGTCGGCACGTATCGAATCGGGGTCGGTGAAGAGGTCACCCGGCCCGAGTCCGGCGCGAGGGCCTCCGCGGACCTGGGTCAGAGGTCGGTGGCGGTTCTCCCCTTCACGAACAGCACGGGAGTGGACAGCCTCGACTGGCTCGGCCCCGGACTCTCGGACCTGCTCACGAGCAACCTCGCCCAGATAGACGATCTCAGCGTGGTGAGCCCGCAGCGGTTGTTCGCGCTCCTGAGAGAGGAAGGACGGGAGGAGACCGAATCGATCCCGGATCAGTTCGCGCTCCAGATTGCCTCGCGGTCCGGCGCTCGGGTCATGGCGCGTGGCTCCATCCTGGGCTCGGCGGACGATCTGCGGATCGATGTGCAATTGATCGATCTGGATAACGGGACAGTCCTCGCGGCTGAGCGGGCTCGAGGGACCGACCTCTTCGCGCTCGCCGATACGCTTTCGACAAGACTGTCCGTACGGTTGCTGGGAGCGCCCGCCGGGGGCGCCCTGGCCAAGCGGGAGGGCGGGCTGCCTACCCGATCGACGCTGGCGTTGACCGGCGATCTGGATGCCTACCGCGAATATCAGACTGATCTTCGCACCCGCTGGCGCGAGCTGGACCCCGAAGACATCGGGGCCCGCTACCGCCTCGCCGTCATGTACGAAAGGATGCCGGGTCGGGTCGAGGAGCAGCGCCAGATCCTGGAGGAGATCCTCGCGCTGGACTCGTCATCGGCGCCTGCCTACCACGCGCTCGCCATGATCGCGGGGCGGGCCGGAGATCTATCGGGCGCCGACTCTCTGATTGCGCGCTACGCGTCGCTGGAGTCGGACCGCCACATCGCGAGCCGGTCGCTCGGGCAGTTCTATGAGGAGACGGGGCGATTCGAGGCCGCGCGCGAGCGCTACGCGGAGGGTGGCGACACTCCGGGAGCGCCGGCCCTGGCCCTGCTGATGCGCACGTTCCTGCGTGAGGATCGTCCCGCCGAGGGGCGCAGGGCCCTGCGCCCCTACCTGGCCAGCGGGCAGCCCGCCCTCGTGGCCGAGGTGAACTTGCTGACGGGTGACAGCCACGCGTGGGAGGGGCGCTTCGCCGAGGCGCTGGAGTCGTACCAGGCGGCTGCCGAGGCCGCCGCCGCCGCCGGGCTGCAGGAGTCGTACTCGGTAGCGATCAAGAGCACGCTCCAGTTGGAAGAGCTCCTGAGCTCGGAGCACCCCGCGATGTTCAACCGTTCTGTCTGGAAGCTGATCGACATGGGGCGCGGGGAACGAGCCCTGGATCTGATCGCAGCGGCCGAAGAGCTTCACCTGCGCGACTCGGACCGCCTGGTCCCCGTCCGCTACTACGTGCTGCAGTACTCCCGTGCGCGCGCGCTGGAGCTTCTGGGGATGACGGAAGGCGCGGTACGCATCTATGAGGAGCTGCTCGCACGCTGGGGCGACGCTTCCGAGCCGGTACCTCTCATGCGCGACCTGCCCGATCGTGTCGCGACGCTCAATCGCCAGTGAGCCGCTCACCCACACCCTGGAGCGCCCGCAGCCTGGCGTAGACCCTCTCCGCCACGAGCGCGTTGCCATACTCGCTGAGATGCCCCCGACCCGAGGTGAGGCCTTCGTGCGCTCGGGATAGGTAGATGTCCTCGATTTCGCCTATCGGCAGTCGCCCGAATTCCTCGAACATATCGATGAACTCCACCTCTCGAGCTTCCGCCTCACGGGCGATAAAGCGTCGCCAAACGGACGACCGTCCCAGGACGGGGTGATCGAAGGTCAGATCTCCTCTCACCGGCAGATGGACGAGCACCAGGGTGACGCCCGTTCTCCCGCCTGCCTCAAGGAGCGCATCGATGATGGAGATCATTACTCGCTGACTGCTGGAGTCCGGCACGCCGGCCGGGATGTCCCCCGGCACCGTGCCCGGGACGGCCGACGGCCCCAGACCGAATCGCCTCAATCCAGCGCTGCCGAGCTCGACCGATCTGAGCTCCTGCACGGCTGGGAGCAGGCTGCTCATCCAGGAGCCCAACGCGCCCACCTGCCTGACAGGCACGTTGTCGGGCTCCAGCGTCCCGTCGGATATGGCCAGACGAGGCTTGCGCCACCGCAAGTACGTATCCCGCCGCAAGCGCGCGAAATCTTCCGTGATGTACGCGAGAATGTGGACGCTGTGGCCGAATGGCGCTCCATCCCGCATGTAGCGGAGATAGGACTGCCCGATGCCGTACCCGGCCTGCGCCAGGTTCATGCTCTCGAGGCGCGGGTCGATGAAGGCCAACTGCTGGCACCAGGCGTGTTCGTTCGAGACCCCGAACCCCTGCGTGAACGAGTCACCCGAGCAGATCACCCGCACTCGATCCGGGGGCTCTTCGGCCGCGAACTCCTGATCGTTTCGAAATCCCTGCGAATTGGTCCGGTAATGTCGTCCGGCGCCGTACCGGTCCTCGATGTTCACGTTCGGGAGCGGAGCCCAGCCAAGCAGCTCATCGTGTCTCGTGTGAGGTACGCTTGCCGGACCCGCGGCCGGCCGATTGGAGAGGTCCCGGAAGAAGAGTACCGTGCTGCTGAGCCCCTCGAGCAGCGCGAATATGAGCATGCTGACCGCGATCGTGATCGCCGCGTTCTTCAGGTACCGCCTGAGTCGCCCGTTCATCCTCCACTCCATGCCGACCCGGGCTCGCATGCCTGAGCCGCCCTCTGATGTGACCCCCCAAGCCCGCTCCGTTCGATGCGCCTGCACATCCCGCGCCGATGCTGGTCGAACGCAGATGGTCCGGTACCGTCCCAAGCTAGGTGTAGGCGCGCGCGCGGAATACGACCCTTCACGGGCCACGGGGTAGCTGGTCGATGCCGGACGGAGCGTCTGAGCCGGTCTCGTCGGTTGCCCGCGTCGCCCGGGGGGAGCAGCTTCCGGAAGAGTCGACCACTCTCCTACACGCACTCGAAGCGTTGGCCCATGCCGTCCAACATTAGATCCAGGGGTCCGGGCGTCGCCGTCACCTGCAGCGGCCTGATGGTCCTTCTAGCCGGATGTGCCATAGGTCGGTTGTGGACAACCCCCGAGGGTGAGCGGGACTTCGCCCATGCTGCCGAGTACCGCGTCAGCTGTAGCCCTCGAAACGAGTGCCGCATACGCTATGTGGCCGAGGACGGCTCGCTCCGGAACGAGACCGCATTGGGGGAATGGACGTGGACGTTGGGGGCTGATGGGGGGGCGCGCCTGTGGCTCCAGGTCGCCGGCGGTGGTTGCCCGGCATCCACCATCAAGGCTTCCATCTGGATCGATGGCGAGCCCCGTGCCGAGGGGGCCGACAGCCCCTCCCCCGATGTGCGTTGTCAATGGCTGACCGCAGTTGCCGCGTACGAGGTGCCCGGATGAGGTCAGGGTATCCCGGTTCAGCCCTCCCGCGCTCACGCCATGCGTAGGCTGTCTTCCTGGATACTCCGCCTGGTCCGCTGGCGCATGGAGGGTGAGCTCCCCGGTCCGAAGTGTGTCCTGATCGGCGCGCCCCACACGTCGAACTGGGATCTCCCGATTGCCATGCTTCTGTTCTGGAGCCTGGAAGTCGGGGCCCGTTGGGTCGGCAAGCACACCATCTTTCGTTGGCCGATCGGCGCCCTCATGCGGGGTCTGGGTGGGATTCCGCTGGATCGGACGAATACGGAGAACTTCGTCAACGAGATCGTCGATCGCTTCAACGCGAGCGAGCGGTTGGTTCTCGCCCTCGCCCCGGAGGGGACGAGAAAGCACACCGACTATTGGCGAAGCGGATTCTATTGGATCGCTCACGGAGCCGGTGTGCCCATCGCACTCGCTTACGCGGATTACGCCAGCAAGGTGGGGGGGATCGGCCCTTCGATCATGCCGAGTGGCGATATCGAAGCCGATATGGAGAAGATCAGGGCCTTTTACGCCGATAAGGTCGGGAGGCACCCCGAGAAGCAGGGGAGCATTCGGCTTCGGCCCGAGGCGGAAGAATCGACCACCTCGGCTGCCAGCCCGGGCGGCTGAAGCAGCCGCCGCGCTACCGGCTACAGGACGCCGCCGCTACCGGCTGTCAGAGGCCGCCGCTACCGCCTGTAGCGCACGTAGATTCCTTGCGGCGTTCCCGCGGTCAACGTCTCGTAGTCATAGATCCAGGAGAGCTTGTCACCGGCCTGCGACGTCGCGTTGTGCTCGACGATCTCGAACGGGGCCTCGAGCGTGAACACGATCCGGAGGTTCCTGAACATGTCGGCGACGAGTCCCTCCATGCCCCCCATCATCCCGGCGCTCTTCTCGGCCTCCTCGATCGGGTTGATCGGATCCTGCCGGATCACGATCGTGTTGCCTTCCTCGACCACCTCCAGGCCGCCGAACGGGCGCGAATCGGCGGGTCCGGCCTCGTCTCCGGCGAGATCCATTTCGTTCAACAAGGAGACGTGATCGAACCGCAGGTCGATATCGATCGAGGTCCTAAGGCCGTCGGTGGCTTGGTGTGCACCGAGCAGCTCCACGCCCGCGGGCAGGTTCGCTGCGACTTCGGCCTCCATGTTCTCCTCCTCGAACGCGCCGTCTTCCATCTGGCTGAGCAGCTCTTCTCGGGCTGTAGCGATCTCCTCTGCGCTCGGCGGGCCTTCGTCACCGCTGAATCCGCGTTGGAAGCTTGCCATCGCGACCGCCATCTGTTCGAGGTCGATCGTGACGTCGAGCCCCGCGATCCCGGACAGGTCTTCCTCCAGGACGAGCGCGTACTCCATCTGGAAGCACCCCGTGGAGGCGAGCGTGGCGAACAGGAGTGGTAGCAGGCGGGGGGGCTTCATCGACGATCTCCTGGGGGTGAGCTCCTCGGGCGAGCCCCAATATGGTCGGACCGATGGACCCCGATGCAAGGGGCCCGACCGGTCCGAGCGTGGCGAGGATCGTTCAGGTGCTAGAGTTCGGTCTCTAGCAGCCGATCGATCAGGCCCCGGTACCCTTTCAACGCCATGCGGAGGTCCTCGGTCGACGTGGGCTCGTTCCCGCGGTCCCACCGCCGGACCAGATCGTCTCGTCCACGAGCGAAGTAGTCCGTGATTCGCTTGAGGACGACATCGACGAGATTGTCCGCCTGCTCGCACGCCCGGCGGGGGTCGTCGATGAAGCTGGCCTGTATGTCGGCCCAACGCACGCGGAAATCGGTCACGTCGTCCTGGGTGATGCCTCCCTGGCTCTCCGTCGGGGTCGCTCGCGTTGTCTCGCTCGCGGGCTCCACGTCCGTCGGCTGGCCGGGGCTCGTCCCGAGGTCGGGCTCCATGTCCTCGAGGAAGTCGAATCCGACGTCGATATCGGAATCCAGTTCCACGTCCACCCCGCTCGAGTCGTTGTCGGACGGCTCGATATCGCCCGGTTCGCTGAGTGAATATCCGTCGTCGCTCGACGCGTCGCGCATGGCTCTCACTCTTCCTGCAAGATTTTCGCTGTTTGCCAGACCCGCGCCTCGATGCGACGAGTCGTGGCAACGGTATGCCGGGCAGTTGGGTGGGTTGAAACGGGCTTTTGAGCCACGTCTCCGCGGGTCCCCCCGGTCGCCCGACATCCGTTACCGGAGTCGGCATGGCGCAAGCCGGGTGCCAGTTGGGAGGCGGCTGAGAAACCCTGGTGGTTCGCGCGTAGGAGTGTCAGACGCCCAGCGCGGTCTCCTCGATCAAATGATCCACGACCGCTTTCAGGTCATCCGTCTCCTCGTACACGGCCAGCTGTCGCTGGGCGCTGGAGCCCCTCTCCAGGATATCGAGAGCGTGCCGGACTTCCTCGCGGCTGCCCAGGTCATCGACCACGTCGTCGAGGAACCACTCGACCAGCTCTCGGATCAATTCGGGGGCGGGGAACTCGGCCTGCTTCCCGAAATCGATGAGGTTGCCCGTGACGCCGTAGCGTGCGGCCCGCCACTTGTTCGCCTCGATCAGTGCCTCGGGATAGATGCGGAACGTCAGGTTGTCGCGGCGCAGCTTCCACAGCTTTGCGACGATCGCCTGAAAGATGGCGGCGATGCAGATGACGTCATCGACCCGCGTGCACATGTCGCACACGCGGAACTCGAGCGTCGGGTACGTGTGATTGGGTCGCAGGTCCCACCAGATCTTGCTCGAGTCGGGGATGGACCCCGAGCGCACGAGCGTCTCGATCATGTACTCGTACTCTCCCCAACTCGAGAACTTCTTCGGGAGCCCCGTGCGCGGAAAGTTGCGCCAGTTGATCGTGCGATAGGAATGAAGACCCGTCTTTCGTCCGCCCCAGAACGGGGAGCTCGTCGAGAGCGCGAGGACGTGTGGGAGGAAGTAGCGTGACACGTTCATCGCGTCGATGAGGAACTCCCGGTCCTCGATCCCCACGTGCACGTGCATCCCGAAGATCAGATTCCGGGACGCGACCTCCTGCAGATCCTCCTGGATCCCGATGTACCGCTCGAGTGGCGTGATCTCCTGCTCGGTCCAGGCCGAGAACGGGTGTGTGCCCGCGGCTACGATCCTCAGACCCCCCTCGCCGACCTTCTCCGCGACGAGCCGTCGCATCCGAACCACCTCGGCTCGCGCCTCCTGAATATTCTCGCACACCGTGCTGCCCACTTCGACGACTGACTGGTGCAACTCGGGCTTCAGCTCGCGAAGCACGACATGGTCGGATTCCAGGATCTCGGTGATGTAGGACGTGAGCTCGCGCGTCTCCGGATCCACGATCTGATATTCTTCCTCGATCCCGAGAGTCAGGGATGGCTCCTTCATGCTCTCTCCTCCGAGGCCGACGTTTGGTGCGATGTGCGCGCCCGGTTCCAGGGTGCCCGAGCGCCCCGCCAAGCTAAACGCCCAGCCGGGCCCGGCAACAATCCGGAGCCCGGACTCGCGGGCGAAGGGGGTCGTGCGGCTGCGACCGGTTAGCGAGCCTCGGCGCGCCGGACCTGCTCGAGAAGCGCGAGGAACCCGAACGCTTCGTGCCGGATATGCGCGTGCCGGAGTGCATCCCAATGCTGATCCAGGTACGCGCGCAGGTACTGCATCACGTGGGGCAGCGAGATCGCCTGGAAGCCGACCGTGATCTTGGGGTCCACGATGGAGCCGAACGCGAGCATCCGGACCCAGGTGTCACCGGGCCACTTGGTGCGTCCCTTCCGCTCGAGCTCGCGCAGCGACTTGTCGACCTTCCGGTGGGTTCTGAGTCCGAACCTGGTCAGAACGGCGGACAGGACGTCCGGGTTCTTTGCGCCACGATTCAGCTCGGCGCGTCCCTCCTTCACCTCGATGATGAGCAGGTCAGCCGCGCCCTCGGGCACACCAAGCTCGGGATCAGGCTCGAAATGATGGGTGGGCTCGATCGGGCTTCCGATCTCCGCCGCCACCACACCCCCTGCGTCACACAGGCGCAGGGCGAGCAGATCCACGTCGGTCGCCGACTTGTATCCCCCGCTTTGCAGCGCTTCGAGAACGGGGTACTCGGCGACCGTGAAGTACCCGTTGACCTGCAGATATGCCTGTACGAGTGCGACGGCGTGATCCATCAGCGCACCCTCTCGTATCTGGGCGTTCCGAGCCTGTGATCGGCGAAAACCCGCGCGGAACGGGGATTCCCGCCGTCTTCGGCGAGACCGATGAAGCTGGCAAACGTCACCTGCCCTCCGATCTCGTGACTTTGCCTAAGTTATTATGAATTATGACGATTGCGAACACCTGCGAAAGGGGCGAAATGCCCCTACGGGTCGAAAACCCGCGTCGTTCATGATGAAACGCCCACTCGGGGGCTTGCCAGAAACGGGCAACGCGTTGATCTTGGCTGCGCTCGCACCTAGTGGGTCCAACACCAGACGGGAGGATCAGATGACAAAGGATGATTTCGCGGCGAAGCTCGCCACGAAGACGGACCTGTCCAAGGCCAAGGCGAGAGATGTGATCGATTGCATCTTCTCCACCGATTCCGGCAGCGGAATCATCGCAGTCGAGCTCGACGCGGGTCGCGATTTCACGATTACGGGGTTCGGCACGTTCGGTACGCGGCATCGTAAGGCACGCACGGGCCGGAATCCTCAGACGGGTGCCCAGATCCAGATCCCGTCCATGACGGTCCCCACCTTCAAGGCGGGTAAGGGTCTGAAGGACCGGGTTCGAGTCTGAGCCCACTCCGCGACGGGCGTCCGAAGCGACCGCTCGTCCGGCACAGCAGTCCAGCCGCGAAATGATGGGAGCGGTGGGGTTGGGGCGCGGTCCGAGCTGTATCGTCGTGACCCGCCCGCCCGGGTGCGAGTCGCCGTACACCGCCCTGCGCTTCGGGCCCTGAGCTCGGGTCCGACGCCGCCACCGCTCCCTCGCTGGCCTTCATCCCGCGCACGGCTCCGTGCGCACTCCCCGGCATGCCTCACCATCACCCGCCAGGGTTCTTCAGCAGTCTCTTAGAGGCGTATCAGCTCGGGCAGCCGGGCCAGCGCCTCCAGGCTGTGGCCCGAGGCGAACTCATCCACGTAGGGTAGCGCGGCGCGCATGCCACGCGCTTCAGGAGCGTAGCGGGAGCTTTCGAGCAGCGGATTGAGCCAGATCACTTTTCGCGCCTTCCGGTGGATGGCCCGCATGGCTCGAACCAAGGGCTCGACTTCGCCCTGATCCAGCCCATCGCTCAGGATGATCACGACCGTCCGCTGTCCGAGCATCGTACGGCCGTGTCCGGTCACGAAGGCGGTCAGCGACTCCCCGATCCGCGTCCCACTCGACCAGTCCCTCGTGCGGAGGGTCTCGAGCGCGTCGTCCACCCGCGCTCGAGAGAGCCACGTCGTCAGCCGTGTGAGACGGGTGCTGAACGCGAACGTCTCCATGTCGCGGACACGCCCCGAGGCCAGGAGGAAGCGCACGAGGAAGCGGCTGTAGCGCTCCATCGAACCGCTCACATCACACAACAGCACGACGCGGGGCCGATCGATCCGGCGGCGACGGCGTGCGAGTCGGATGAGCTCGCCGTCGTGGCGTGGCGCGTCTTTGAGACTGCGTCGCACGTCGATGACGCCACGACGCCTGCCGGGCTCCAGCCGACGGCTGCGCCGCGCTGCGAGACGCACCATGAGTCGGTCCAGCCAATGGTCGAACTCGCGCAACTCGGCCTCGTTGACGCCGCCGAACGAACGCTGGGCGATCGCTTCGACCGGGCTGTACGTGACCCCGAGCCGCACATGCGGCCGATCCGGCGCCGCCGCCCCATGGCCTCGGTCCGGTGGCCCGGAGCCAGGGACGGCGTCGGTCGCTTGTCTGCCTGGTCCCGAACCCGGGCCTCCATCGGCAGGCCCCGGGTTCTGTCCCGGCGCCTGCGGATGGACCGGCTTTGGCTGGAGGCGCTCCTCGTCCCCGTACCAGAGCCTCCAGAAACACCGATCGAAAGCCTCGGCCTGCGAGGCATCCGCGAGGAATACCGCCTTGAGGCCGTTAAAAAGATCGATCGGATCGTTTACGTCCAGCTGTCCGATGGCACCCGCGGCCCCGACCGTCTCGGTCAGCGCGCACTCGAGCCCTTCCGCCCGGAGCGCGCGGGTCAGGCGCGCCAGCCACTCCAGCGGATCAGGGTGCAGTCCCGAGGTGGAGGTCGGAACCCTCCTCACGCGTCGTCCGAATCGCTCGAAGAGGGCGCGCGCGTCGGCGCGCGAGTCTCGTCCGCGCCGCCGGCCGCCTCGGCTGGAGCCAGCAAGACCTCGAGCGTCTCTTCGTCCAGCGTAGCTACATCGTGTCGATCCTTGAGAAGACACCCGAGCGTGTCGTGCACCGTAGCCGGGTCGAGTCGCGTGGCGTCGAGCGCCCGCAGAGCGGCCGCGAAGTCGAGCGTCTCCGCCAACCCGGGTGTCTTGGAGAGCTTCCCATCGCGGAGACGCTGCACGAATCGCACGGTCTGCTCCGCCAACCGGAGTGAGAGGTCCGGGAAGCGGGCTCGCAGGATACGGAGCTCCTTCTCCGGTGTCGGATAGTCGATCCACAGATACAGACACCGGCGCCGCAACGCGTCGCTCAGCTCGCGCGTCCCGTTCGACGTGAGCACCGTGTGTGGCCGGTTGATGGCGCGGACCGTCCCGAGCTCCGGGATCGAGACCTGGAAATCGGACAGCAGCTCGAGCAGGAACGCCTCGAACTCCTCATCCGCACGATCGATTTCGTCGATCAAGAGGACGGCCGGATGCTCTTGCCGGATCGCCCGCAAAAGTGGTCGTTCCAGCAAGTACTCGGGACCGAAGATCGTCTCTTCGACCTCGCTCGCCGACCCGCCGGGGTCGCCCTCGAGCCGGATACGAAGCAACTGCTTCTGGTAATTCCATTCGTACAGGGCCGTGTTCACGTCGAGCCCCTCGTAGCACTGGAGTCGAATGAGCTCGGCATCCATGAGCGTCGCCAGAGCCTTGGCGATCTCCGTCTTTCCGACTCCGGCAGCCCCCTCTACGAGCAGCGGCTTGCCGAGCCGGAGCGCCAGGTGTACCGCCGTGGCGATCTCCCGCTCGGCGACGTAGCCGCTCCGGTCCAGCCCGGCGATGAGTTCTCCGATCTCAGGTTTCACGAACCGGCTCCCTTCCTGCGACGGCGTACCCAGGGGCGGGCCACTGGTAGCATCCGGCTCCGGCCCCACACTGGCTTGACGATCTTTGCACCCTCGCGTCAGCTTCCGCTCGCGCTTCTCGCGATGCGCCAGAACGACCCAAGGGCGAATATACTCCCCGTTCACCCTCGAGCGTCACTGGACGAGAAGGGCGCGAAGCGTGCGGTGGGCGCGCGCTGCTCTCAGGAGAAGTGAATGATCGAGATTGAGAAAGAGTTCGACGTCCCACAGCCCCTGGGCGAGGTGTGGGACTTCCTGGTGGATCCGGAGCGGATCGTCACCTGCTTGCCCGGCGCGAAGCTCGTCGAGGCGATCGATGAGAAGACGTACAAGGGTGAGATCGGTGTTCGGCTCGGTCCGATCGCCGCCAGCTTCCTCGGTGTGATCCACTTCGAAGAGCTCGATCCTGAGCGTCACCACGTCGTGATGACGGGTGAGGGAAAGGACCAACGCGGAACGGGGAGCGTGCGCATGCAGATGACCAGCACGCTTTCTCGGAATCACGATGGCGGCACGCACGTCTGGGTAGCTCAGAGCGTGAGTCTCACGGGGCGGCTCGCGTCGTTCGGCCGGGGCGGGGTCATCCAGAGCGTCGCCGACTTCATGTTCGGCCGTTTTACGACGTGCGTGCAGAAGAAGCTGGCCGAGGCGAGCGCTACATGAGCGACGCCGTACTACGCGAGTCGCCGCGTCCGGACGCCGCGCCGGGCGATGATCTCGCCTGGCTCAGGGACCGCGACGACCCACGCGTGCAGGAGTTCCTCGAGAACGAGAACCGTCGCACGGAGACGGCGATGGGCGGCACGACCGCCCTTCAGGAGGTTCTCTACACCGAGTTCAAGAGCCGTATCCGTGAGACCGACCGATCAGCGCCGGTCAGGATCGACGATTTCTACTACTACCATCGCACTGAAGAGGGTAAGCCCTACCGCGTTTGGGCCCGTGCTCATGGCCACCCGGACGCCGAAGAAGAGGTTCTCCTCGATGAGAACAGGCTCGCCCGGGGTCACGACTTCCTCGGTGTCGGCGCCACGGCCGTCAGCCCGGATCACCGATATCTGGCGTACGGGTTCGACGTGTCCGGGGAGGAGATGTATACCCTGGTCGTGAAGGATCTGAGCGCGGGGTCGGTGCTCCCCGAGCGGTTGGAGGGCGCGGCGCGGAGCATGGCGTGGGCCGAGGACGGCCGCACGTTGTTCTATACGACGAGAGATGGCGCGAAGCGCGCGTATCGCGTCTACCGGCACACGCTGGGCAGCGATCCGTCCGATGACGCGCTGGTCTACGAGGAGGGTGACGCGGCGTTTCACGTGGCCGTGCGGAAGACGCGCAGCCGGCGCTTCATCCTGATCGAGGTGAGCAGCGCGGTCACCAATGAGACCCTCGTGATCGACGCCCGGCGACCGGAACGTCCGGCCAGCCTGTTCCGCGCCCGGACGCGGGGCGTCGAGTACGAGCTCGTGGACGAGGGAGAGGCATTCCTCGTCCGGACCAACGAAGGCGCCAAGAACTTCCGTCTGCTGCGAGTCCCGGCACGTGGAGACGGCGGGTGGGGCGAGCCGGCCGAGTGGGAAGAGGTCATCCCGCACCGGCCCGGCGTCATGCTCGAAGGCGTCGAGACATTCCGTGACTTCCAGGTTCTACTCGAGCGTGAGCGTGGCCTCCCCCGGTACCGCGTCCGACCCACGGGAGGTGAGCCGTACACCATCCCTGTCGCGGAGCCCGTGTACACGCTGGAAGTCGGCGAGAATCCCGAGTTCGACGCCGAGAGCTTCCGTTACGTGTGTTCTTCGCCGCTCACCCCGAAGACGGTCCTGGACCTCGAGGTGCGGTCGGGCGTCACCGCGGTCGTAAAGCGTGATGAGTCGCCCGGTTTCGATCCGTCCCGATACGAGTCCGCCCGTGTCGTCGCGGTCGCGGAGGACGGGGCGGAGATCCCGATCTCACTGGTCTACCCCAGGGGCTCGAAACGGGATGGGCGCAACCCGTGCGTCCTGAGTGGATACGGGGCTTACGGAATCAGCTACGAGCTGGGGTTCTCGTCTCACGTGCCCAGCCTGTTGGACCGTGGGTTCGTGTACGGAATCGCGCACGTGCGGGGCGGGGGAGAGGGGGGGGAGCCGTGGCACGATCAGGGCAAGATGCTCAACAAGAAGACCACCTTCACCGACTTCATCCGGTGCGCAGAGACCCTGATCGAGGCTGGCTACACATCGAGCGAGCGTCTCGGGATACAGGGCAGGAGCGCGGGCGGCTTGCTCATTGGATCCGTCACGAACCTGCGGCCCGACCTGTTCACCTCGGTGATCGCTGGCGTGCCATTCGTGGATGTCCTCTCGACGATGCTCGACCCCAGCATCCCGCTGACCGTCATCGAGTACGAGGAATGGGGCGACCCACGCGATCCGGAGTATCGCGATTACATCCGGTCCTACTCTCCGGTCGACAACGTTCGCGAAGCGGGGTACCCGAACATCCTCGCCACCGCCGGCTTGAACGATCCTCGAGTGCAGTATTGGGAGCCCGCCCGGTGGGTGGCTCGATTGCGAGCGCTACGCACGGATGACCGCCTGACGCTGCTGAGAACCGATCTCGGGGCCGGGCACGCGGGCCCATCCGACAGATACGCGTTCCTGAGAGAACGAGCCTTCGAGTACGCGTTCCTGCTCCGCACGCTCGCACCGGAATCGGCGCCCGAGCTATGAGCTTTCCGATCGTCGACCTCCACACGCACGTGCTTCCCGGCGTGGACGATGGCGCGCGGGACCTGGAGGAGAGTATGGCGGCGATCTCGACGCTCGTGTCGGAATCCGTTACGACCGTCGTGGCCACACCCCATTTCCGCGCCTCGCTTCAAGAGCAGCCGGAGCGCGCGGAACGCAGACTCGAGTTCTTCGACGCGGCGTGGCGGGTGCTGCTGGAGGAGATCGAAGAGCACTCCCTCGAGATCGAGTTGGGACGGGCGTGTGAGCTGAAGCTGGACGCGCCGCAGGTAGCCCTCGACGACGAGCGTCTTCGATTGGCCGGAACGTCGTTCGTTCTCGTCGAGTTCGCGGCCTTCCAGCTCCCCCCGTTCGGGGGCAATCAACTGGGAGCCCTCTGCGAGGCCGGCTTCACACCCGTCATGGCGCACCCGGAGCGGTATGCGGGGATCGCGGCCGCGCTCCACCGGCCCGAGCGCTGGAGACAGAACGGGACGCTGTTCCAGGTGAATGCGGGTTCGCTCGTCGGCCGGTATGGCGGACCGGCCCAGGCCGCCGCCCGCGAGTTCCTGCGACGGGGCTGGGTCGACTTGCTCGCCAGCGACTACCACGCCCGCGGCGAGCCGGAGTTGGCAACGGTGAGGGACAGGCTGATCTCGCTGGAGGGGGGCGCCGAGATCGCCGAGCTTCTTATGTCGACGAATCCCACCCGGCTCCTCGCGGGCCAGCCCCCCCTGGAAGTCTCCCCTTTCGAGCTGTCGGACAGCAGCCGTTGGTCGGAGCTGCGCCGCTGGCTGCGCTAGCGGCCCCGAGGGTTGCCGGAATCCATCCGCGGCCGATCGGAAAGCCCGTCGTGTGTGCCCCGCTGTGTGCCCGGCCAGGTGCCTCGAATCGTGGAGTGAACCTCAGCGGCGGGACCGGGGTTATAAAACATGACGAGGGCGCCGGACCGTTGGATCGCCCCTTTCTCAATAGACTGAGACCGTAAAGCGACTTGCGCGACAGCGCAGGGCGCGTTAAACGAACCAGATACACCCGAGGTGACTTCGGCGAACCTAGCCGAGTCTTGAGTGTAGTGCAGCGACGGTTTACGGGATGGGTCTGTCGGAGGGGTGTGGGCTTGGTAACGGGCACAACGGTCTGAGGTAGCGCGATGAGGGGTACACGTACGTTCATTTCTTCCGCCGCGGCGGCCGCCATGGCGGTCTCCATGATTCCAGCACAGCCGGCGCCGGTCCTGGCTCAGGCCAGCGAGATCCAGGTGCTCGTCGCCCCGTTGGTGGTATCGGGAGGCGTCAACCGCCGGTTCGGTGAGCGGGTCGCCGACGAAGTGCGAAAGGCGCTCGAGGACTTCGGAGGTCTGCTCCCGATCGAGAAGGGAGACGTCAACGACGTCCTCAAGCAGTTCGGCCTCAAGCAGGAGGACATGACGCCGATCGAGTGGCGTCAGCTCGCGAGCCGGATGAATGCCCAGATGGTGATGATCGGTACCGCGCAGCCAAGTGGTGGTGGGGTGGCCGTGGACGTCGCCTTCCTGGACCCGAGCACGGGCGATGAGCTCCCGGTCAACCCGTTCACCGTAGCCGACGACGGGAAGCACAAGGAAGCGGCGCAGCAGATCACCGCGGATCTCGAGGAAGGCGTCGAGTATCAACGGTCGATCGCGTTCTGCTCGGAGTACCTGTCTTCGAATCAGTTCGAGGACGCGATCCGCAACTGCGAGCGTGCGCTCGCGATCAACGGGTCGAGCACCCGCGGGCGGTACCTGCGTGGCCGGATCTATATGGAAATGGAGCGCTGGGACGACGCGGTACAGGATCTCGAATACGTGGTGACGGAGAGCCCGTCGAACACCGACGCGCTGCAGTCGCTGGCCTACACACAGGCGCAGCTCGGGAACAAGACCCGATCGCTCGAGCTGTACCGCGAATATCTGAACTTCAACCCGGACGACGCAGCCGTCAGGCTCAACATCGCGTTCGAGCTCGCGACCGCAGGCGCGTACGGCGAGGCGATGGCGATCCTCCAGGAAGGGGTCGACCGCGACGCCGAGAACCCGGGTCTGTGGGAGTATCTCGGTAGCGTGGCGCTCGCCCACGGCACCGAGGGAAGCGGGAACGGCGGTGGGGATGAGGTCACCCACCCCGAGGCGGTACGGATCGCGGTGAACGCGTTTGCCAAAGTGCTGGCGCTCAAGGGCGAGAACATCGATCCGTCGATCCTCTCGAACGCGATCGTCGCGAACATGCTGCTCGGCGATCACCAGGCCGCTCTCGATTTCGCCGACCGCGCGATCGCGATGATCGAGAACCCGCCCGCGACGGATCCCGAAGTCGTGGAGGCCGGTACCGAGGGCCCGCAGATGTCGAGGGAGGAGCTCCTCGCCTCGATCCATTCACGGCGCGCCGACGTATACAGCCGGATGGAGCGCTTCGAGGATGCGGCCGAAGCGATCGCGGAGGCGATGCGTCAGGATCCTGACCTGGACAACGGTTACATGCGTCGCGCCCTCTTCCGCTTGCAGGGCGGTGACTCGGACGGCGCGATCGCCGATTTCCGTACGGCCGTCGACCGCGGCGCCGACTCGGATCAGATCGCGAACAGCCTGTTTTCGCAGGGCTACACCGACCACTTCCAGCAAGGACAGCATACGCGAGCGCTCCAGATGTTCCGAACGGCGCTCGAGTTCGCGCAGGCCCCCGACGTCTCGCACCAGATCCACTTCTTCTCGGCGTACAGCTACTACCAGCAGGGGACGGCGCTGGACAATGGCAACCAGGCCGAAGCGTGTGGCCCGGCGCAGAACGCGCTCTCCGTGTTCCGCAACGTGATGCCGCACCTGAACCAGTCGGGTAGTTACCAGGCCAACAGCCAGGCCCAGATCCGCGACGCGGTGGACGTGCAGCTCTACCGTCAGGAGCAGATCATCCGGAAGGCCTGCCGGTAGGCATAGCCGGGCCGCTTCGAGGCGGCGCGGACGCGATACGGCGAATGGGCCCGGCGGTGTTCCCGTCGGGCTCATTTTGCATCTGGGAAGCGCCCCGGGCGGCGCGGTAGGACTTCCTCGCTCGCAACAGACGCCTGTCGGCGTCCGAGCGCTCGCTGCGGAGTCCCACCGTCGCCGTTGGGGGGCGCTCCACATGTCCGGGATCACGCGGGAGGCGCGCGCCAACGGTCGTTCGCGAGCAGCCCCCACACCCGCCCGGGGCGCTCGACAGATGCGGGGTCCTGCGGGAGTGGCGCTCGGAGTGGCAGGTCGGCGATGTCACATCTCGCCCACTCGTGTCATCCAATACTCAGGACCTCCGTGGTCGTATTCGACGAGCACTTCACAGAGACGGCCACGTTCGGCGCCTAGCTCTACGGCTAGGGAGGTTGCCGGGGAGCCGCACCGAGGCGGAGGCGGCGTTCCAACCGGACCCCGGTGGCCTCCCGTGGAGTGCACCGTCAGAAACCAATTCGTAGGTGCCCGTCAGCGTTGCTGGTCTACGTGAAGAGTTCCTCGTCCCACTCGGGATGTCGCAGACCGAGCTCGCGAAGCGGATCGGTGTGCCGTTCCAGCGCGTGAACGAGATCGTGCGCGAACGGCGAGGGGTAACGCCGGAGACGGCGCTCCGGCTATCGAAGTTGTTCGGGACGACTCCCGATCTCTGGATGAACATGCAGGCTAACGTGGATCTGTACCGAGCGATCCAGTCGGATACCGAGGAGCGAGCCCTCCGCAAGATCCGACCGCTTACGGCTGCATAATCGTTGGGGGGTGGCCCACACCCCCAAGCTTGCACCGCATCTCCTCCCCGCCGTTACTCCCCTCTTGGCTGCGCCGCCCCAAGCGCTCTCCCTCATGATGGTGCCACGAGGGTGCTCGGGTACGTACCACTCCTGCCCATACAGGCCCACTCCTGCCCGGCATCACGTCCGCATGCGCCCCAGGGTGGTGGGATCCCTTTGCGCGGGACCGTTGGCGCGCGCTACGCGCCGAACACCCCAGGACGTGTCTCGACCTGGAGTTAGGGAATCCTGGAGCTGCGCCGCGCGACTCCCGTGTCTCGCGTGAAGGGATCTCGCCACCCGTAAGCGGCGCCCCGACTCGCTCCCTTCGGCTGAAATGGGGCGATGAAGAGGCGGTCTCGCACCCCGTTCCCACGTCGTGGGATAGACGGGGTTGCGGGAGGGTGACGTGTCGCATACAATGGGTCGCGGTGGGTAATTGTGGGACGAAATGGGGTCACTTCTCGACACGAATGCTAAGGGCCGATCGTGGTTGGCTTCCTGGGCAGCTTTCAGCATCAAATCGATGCGAAGGGACGCGTTTCGCTGCCCGCGCAGTTTCGCCGCGGTCACGAGGCCGAGCCATTCGTCCTGGTACAAGGACAGCCCGACGCTCTCTCGCTCTATCCCGCTGACGCGTGGCGGAAAGTCGAGGCCGAGCTACTCGATATGAAGCGTCGACCCGAGTACCGCAACAAGGTGCTCCGACTCACGGCGAACGCATTACAGGTCGTACCTGACAAGCAAGGACGGATTCTGATCCCGGAGCGGTTGCGCGGATCGATAGAGCTGAAGTCGGAAGCGCTGGTCATTGGTGCCATTGACCACATCGAGATCTGGAATCCGGAGCGCTTCGCGAGCAGCACAAAGGCGGACGACGACGAGTTCGAGCGGTACGTGACGTCGATCCTGGCCTGATGAAGGTCGAGCCGACCGGTCGCCGCACGGTCGGGGGATGAGATAGACGGCGAGTGTCCGATGGGTCGTTCGAGCACGTGCCGGTCATGCCGGCGGAAGTGCTGCGGTACCTGCGCCCACAGCGCGGTGGACGTTTCCTGGACGCGACCGTCGGGGGTGGTGGGCATGCGGTCCTCCTCTTAGAGGCGGACCCGGCCGTGCGGGTGATCGGGCTCGACCGGGATTCAGATGCGATAGAAGCAGCTCGACGGCGGTTGGAGTCGTACGCCGAGCGCGTCGAGCTGATCGAGGCGAACTACCGTGACGTAGGGCGGCTCGAGACACACATAGCGATCGAGGATCTGGCAGGAGCGTTGTTGGACCTGGGCGTCTCCTCGCACCAGATCGAGACCAAGACCCGCGGGTTCTCTTACCGTCCGGGCACACCGTTGTTAATGCGGATGGGCGGGACAACGGGCGATAGAGAGCCCGCGGGAGTTTTTCTCAACAGAGCGTCCGAGGCCGAGCTCGGACACGTCTTTCGGGAGTATGGAGAGGAGCGCCGATGGAGGGCGCTCGCGCGCCAGGTCACTCGCCGTCGGATGACGCGGCCATTCGAGACGAGTGATGATCTCGTCGGTGCACTGACTGCCGTTCTGGGCCGGCGGGCCACGGAGCGGGAAAAGGCGCGGCTTTTCCAGGCAGTCCGCATCTCCGTCAACGACGAGCTGAGCGCGCTGGAAGAGGGGCTGGGGGCGATCCGGACCGGGCTCGAGCCGGGCGGGAGACTCGTCGCGATCTCCTACCACTCCCTGGAAGACCGAATCGTGAAGAACGCGTTTCGAGATTGGGGCCGGGAGTGCGTGTGCCCTCCCGGGTTGCCGGAGTGCCGCTGTCGGGGTGCTCCCCTGGGCCGGGTACTGACGAGGAAGCCTTTGCGTCCGTCACAGGAGGAGGTCGACAGGAATCCCCGTGCTCGAAGCGCCCGACTGAGGGTGTGGGAGGAGGGGCCGCTGAGCGGGGGTTCGGGATCTTGACCCAGGCATCGACAGGGCGGCGCGTACGGCGTCGTACCGTGCGCCGCTGGCTTCTGCCGGCGCTCGCTGGCGCAGCCCTGATCCTTGCACTCGCCGCCGTGGTGGGACGGGGCGAGGAAGCCCGACGGCTCTCGCGTGAGGTGCTGGCGCTTCAGAGCGAAGAGCAGATCGCCCGCGACCGAATCGCAGAGGAGACGGCCCGGGTGGACTCGCTGGGCTCGCTGGGGCGGCTCGAGTTGGCGGCCGGCGCCATCGGCCTTCGCCAGGCCGAGGATGGAGAGGTCACGTACCTCCGCGATGCGGGGCCGGAGAGCTCGGCACACACCGAGAGGGCACGCGACGAGTAGTACCGAAGACTAAACCGAGGGGCGGTGACGGGTTGGCGAAGGGAAGGGTGGAGAGCAGGCGGCGCAAACGGACGGGAGACGTGACTTCCCGACCCGTGTGTGCACGGACGCACTGCCGTCGCCTCTTCTGCCTCGGTGCCGTCTTCTCCGTTCTCGCCACAGCCTACATCGGCCGCCTCGTGCAGCTCCAGGTCCTGGATGGGTCCGAGTGGCAACGGATCGCCAGGGCACAGAGCGCCAAAGAGGTGGAGATACCCGCCCAGCGGGGCGGCATCTACGACCGGGAGGGGCGGCCTCTCGCCCTCGACGACCTCCGCTATCGTGCCTATCTGGCGCCCCGGGAGATGCGCGACGTCGGCGCCGGGATCGACGCCGCCAGCCTCATCCTCGGGCTCTCCTCGGCTCAAGAGGCTCGGCTGCGAGGGGCGGAGTCCGGTTGGGTGCCGTTGCCGGGCCGGCTGACTGACGCGGAGCGCGAGCGTCTGCTTGGGGCGATTCGCGTCGGTGTCCACTTCACCGCCGTGCCCGCACGGACGTATCCCCAGGGTGACGTGGGCCGCGCGCTTCTGGGAGCGATCAACTCTGAAGGAGAAGCCCTCTCGGGTCTGGAGCTCCAGCTGGATGGTCAGCTGCGGGGCCGGCCGGGAGCTTCCCGAGAGCGGCTGGATGCGTACGGCGGCACGTATTGGCTGCCCGGAGAGCGGATCGCGGAGCCGCAACCGGGTCACGACGTGGTCCTCACCATCGACGCCGAGTTACAGCGGATCGCCGAGAACGAGCTCGAGCGCGCGCTCGCGGAGACTGGCTCGCAGGCGGGCGATATCGTGCTCCTGGAGCCGCGCACCGGTGCGCTCCTCGCGCTGGCCAGCAAGGGGCACGGGGTCGCCAGGCACGTCCCGGTATTCACCGATCCGTATGAGCCCGGATCGACGCTCAAGCCATTTCTCCTGGCATCCCTGCTCAACGAGTCCCTGGTCGATCTTGGCGAGACCATCGACGCGGAGGGAGGCGTCCTGAAGTTGGGCCGACGGGTGATCCGCGACGTCCATCCGTACGACGAACTGACGGTCGCCGAGATCCTCACCTACTCGAGCAACGTGGGCGCCGCGAAGCTCTCGGAGCGTCTGAGGCCGGCGGTCCAATACCGTTACCTGAGAGACTTCGGCTTCGGGACCCCCACCGGGATCGAGTATCCGTCGGAATCCGGCGGCCGACTCGCTCGACCCAAGACCTGGACGGCGCTCAGTCCCGCCTCGCTCGCGATGGGATACGAAGTCTCGATTACCTCCCTGCAACTGGCGGTCGCGTACGCGGCGCTCGCCAACGACGGGCTGCTCATGCGGCCGTACCTGGTTCGCGAGATCCAGGACGAAGCCGGAGAGACGACCGCGCGCGCGGAGCCCCAGCCGGTGCGCCGCGTGGTGCGCGCCGACGTCGCCCGCGAGGTGACCGAGGTCCTGCGAGCCGTCGTCCGCGATGGGACCGGGACGTTGGCCGAGATGGCCAGCCTGGCCGTGGCGGGAAAGACGGGGACAGCACGGCTGGCGACCGCGGGTGGCTATGCCTCGGGCCGCTACCGGGCGTCATTCGTCGGATACGCGCCGGCGGATGATCCGCAGGTCGTGATCCTGACACGCCTCGAGGATCCTCAGGGCCGCTACTACGGTGGAACCGTGGCAGCTCCCACGAGCCACGCCACACTCGAAGCCGCCCTGGCGACCCAGGGGATGCGACTGGACCGCCGACTGCTCGTTCGTGAGCCCGCCCCCGGAACCTGGGGTGGAGGGCGAGCACCGGCGGATGCGGGCCCCTTCATCTTCGCGGTCGGTTCGGACCCGGCGCCGTGGTCGAGCGAGTCCGCGCAGCCGGGGCGCATGCTCGTGATGCCCGACCTCGAGGGTCTCCCACTACGCGCCGCCGTTTCTCGGCTGCACGAGTTGGGTCTGCGGGTCGAGCTCGAGGGTACAGGCAAGGTACAAGGACAGGTCCCGGTCCCGGGTCAGGACGTGACCCGAGGGGCCACTGTCGTGTTGCGATAACACGAGCGCCGGCATGGCTTCCTCCGGTGCGCGGAACGCCAAGTCGGCGAGGGGTGAACATTCAACGGAGGGCATCGGAAGACCGGACTTCAAGGTCGAGGTGACGGACTACGACAGGCGCGGCCGTTGGGATGTGTGGAGGTGGGGAAGACGGCCCGGATCCAGCCAGGGCACGGCTGCGCCTGTCACTCAAACGCGCCGGACGCGGCGAGTCTTGCCTGAGGATCGCGGCTCCCCCAGGCCACCCCATCTATCGATCCTGCAGTCCGACCGAGCGCGACATCTCGTGCGTAATCGAGTAATCACCAGTGACGCAGTCGAGCGGAGACTGCTGCGGCGAGGTCTCCGGCCCCGGTGGGTGACCGAGCCTCCACCCAGCTTCAGTGGTCTGGCGGCCGACACGCGTGCCGTGCAGGCCGGCGATCTGTTCTGCGCCTTGCGTGGATCGCTCGCGGACGGACACGACTTTCTGGCGAACGCGGCCCGCGCCGGGGCCGCCGCAGCATTGGTCGAGCGCCCCGTGTCCGATGTGCAGCTGCCCCAGCTGCAAGTAACCGATACACGGCTGGGAATCGCGCACCTCGCGTCGCTGTTTCACGAGGACCCCGCCGAGGAGTTGGTGCTCGTCGGAGTCACGGGCACGAACGGGAAATCCACCACCGTGTGGCTCGCGCGTCACCTTCTCTCCGATCTGGCGCCCGCCGCCGCGGTGGGTACGCTGGGGATCGTGCATCCGAGCGGCGAGCTCGCCGCGGGGGGCCTCACGACCCCGGATCCCATCGGGCTCATGCGCGCGCTGGCCGATCTGAGCGATGAAGGGTCGCGTAGCGTCTCGCTCGAGGTTTCCTCCCACGCGCTCGATCAGCGACGGGCGGACGCCCTCCACTTCGCCGCGGTCGTGTTCACGAGCTTCAGCCGGGAGCACCTCGAATATCACCACGACCTCGAGGACTACCTCGCCACCAAGCTGCGGCTGGTAGAGCTGCTGAGCCCGGGCGGCTTGTGCGCGGTCAACGCGGATGAGCCCGCTTGGCTCGACATCCGATACGAAGAGGGCCGCGTGTGGCGATACGGTCTTGCAGCGGCGGCCGACGTCCGCGCTGTGGACCTCGAGCTCGGCCCGCACGGAAGCCGCTGGCGGCTCGTGACACCGGTCGGCGAAGCTCTCGTGGAGCTCCCGCTCCCCGGCGGCTTCAACGTCAGGAACGCCCTGGCCGCCGCCACCGTCGGTCTCGACGCCGGTCTCGTGCCCGAGCGGATCGCGGAGTTGCTGGGCGGCGCGCCACCGGCTCCGGGTCGCATGGAGGTGCTTCGCCGGGAGCCGTCGGTCGTGCTGCGGGACTATGCCCACACACCGGACGCGTTCGAACGCGCGCTCGGCGCGCTCCGACCCGGCGTCGAGGGTCGCTTGATCGCCGTCTTCGGTTGTGGGGGGGAACGTGACTCCGGGAAGCGTCCTTTGATGGGTGAGATCTCCGCACGGCTCGCCGATCTCACGATCGTAACGTCCGACAACCCTCGCTCGGAGGATCCCGAGACGATCATCGAGCAGGTAGTCGCCGACGCGGACCCCGCGAAGTACGAGGTCGTGGTGGATCGGCGCGAAGCGATCACACGCGCACTCGAGGAGGCGGGCCCGGCGGACCTGGTCGTCCTCCTCGGCAAGGGTCACGAGACGTACCAGATCGTGGGCGAGCAGCGCATGCCCTTCGACGAAGCCGCGATCGTTCGTGAGCTGTCCGACGACTCGCGTGGGTCCGCCGACTCGTCCGGGTCCGCCGACTCATCCGGGTCCGCCGACTCATCCGGGTCCGCCGATTCGCCCGGGTCCGCCGATTCGCCCGAGTCCGCCGAATCTGCTGAGGACGCTGCGGGTCCTCCGGACTCGGTCGATGCAAGCCCGGAGGTGGAGTCGAACGGAACCCACGAGGGGGCACCGGCGTGAGCAACGCCGAGCGCACCGGCTCGAGCACCACCGAGCGCACCGGCGTGCGGGCCCCACCGCGGACCTTCGACTCGCGGGTCGTTCGATCCGCACTGGGTCTCTCCGCCGAGGAGCATGGCCCGGTGCGGCAGTACACGGGGGCGAGCACGGACACGCGCACTCTGCAGCCGGGCGAGCTGTTCGTGGCCGTCCGTGGCGAGCACTTCGACGCGTCGGACTTCCTGGCCCAGGCGGTGGATGGGGGAGCGCCGGGCGCCATCATCCCGATCGGACGCGAGGACCCGGAGCTCCCGCTCGAGTACTTCCCGGTGCCGGATCCGGTCCTCGCCCTCGGACGCCTCGCCGCCCGCGCGCGACGCGACGCAGCGGTTCGCGTGGTGGGAATCACGGGCAGCTCGGGCAAGACGACCGTCAAGGAGATGGTAGCCTGCGCTCTGTCCGCCGATCGCCTCGTGTACCGAACGGAGGGCAACCTCAACAGCCAGATCGGTCTGCCGCTCATGATCCTCCGTGCACCGGCGGACGCCGACACGTGGGTGCTGGAGATGGGGGCCAGCGAGCCCGGAGAGATCCCCCGGCTGGTGGAGATCGCGCAACCGAACGACGCGATCATCACGACCGTGGGGCCGGCCCACCTCGAGCAGTTCCAGGATGAAGCGACCGTCCTGCGGGAGAAGCTGAGCCTTGTGGGCGGTGCCTCGCCCGACGGAGTCGTGGTCGTGGGAGAGCAGCCACCGGTGCTGGCCCGGGAAGCGCGGCGCCTGCGCCCGGACACTATCGTCGCCGGCATCGGGGACACCGCCGATTACGCCCCGGACCGCTACCGCGTGGAGGCCGAACGGGCGTGGTTCGAGCGCGGCGGGGTTCGGTTCGGGGTCGAGGTCGGCGGAGAGCACCACCTGCGCGACGCGCTCATGGCCGCAGCGCTGTCGGAGGCGTTGGGCGCGGCACCCGAAGCCACGGCTCGAGGCCTGGCGGGGTATCGCGCGGTCGGGATGCGGGGCGCCCTGAAGCAGCTCGGGGACCTGACGGTTTTCGCCGACTGCTACAACGCGAACCCCGAGTCGTTCAACGCGGCGATCGATTATTGCCGCAGTCTGTTCCCCGGGCGCCGATTGGCCGCGTTCGTCGGGACGATGCTGGAGCTCGGGGATGCGGAGGAGGGAGCCCACCGGGAGATCACGGATCGGCTCCTCGATGCGGGGTTCGCGCTCATCGCTGCTACGGGGGCGTTCGCGACCGCCGCTCGCGCGATCGGAGAAGTGAACGGCACTCGTTTCATGACCGCGACCGATCCGACCGAGGCATGGGAGCCCTTCGTATCATCGCTCCAGGGCGATGAGGTCGTGCTGGTCAAAGGATCACGCGGGGTGCGGCTCGAGGGGATCGTCGAGCGCCTCGCCGCACGCTTCGACCCGGCTCCGGAGGGCACCTGATGCTGTATCACGTGCTCTTCCCGCTCGCCGATCAGAATATCCTGTTCAACGTCTTCCAGTACATCTCGTTCCGGGCGGCGGCCGCGATGGTCACGGCCCTGCTGACCGCGTTTCTGGTCGGACCCCGCGTGATCGGGTGGCTGAACGCGCGCGGGTGGGGCCAGGTCGTACGGGCCGATGGGCCGGCGACCCACCTCAAGAAGGCGGGAACGCCGACCATGGGTGGCCTGATCATCCTGGCGGCCAGCCTCATCCCCACGCTCCTGTGGGCGCGCCTCGATCAGCTGTACGTGTGGATCGCGTTCGGGGTCATGGCGTGGATGGGGGCGATCGGCTTCATGGACGACTACCTGAAGGTCGTCCGGAAGGAGTCCCGTGGGCTCATCGCGCGCTACAAGCTCTTCTGGCAGTTCATCCTCGGGTTGGCGCTGGGAGCCTTCCTCCTCCTCATGCCCCTGTCCAGGTACGCCCCCAGCCAGACCATGCTGCCGTTCTTCAAGGACCTGAGCGTGGTCATCGTCCCGCTCCTGTTTCCTCTCTTCGTCGCCATCGTGATCGCGGGGAGCGCGAACACGGTGAACCTGTCCGACGGCCTGGATGGTCTCGCCGCCGGGCTCAGCGGGATCGCGGCGCTCACGTTCGGCCTGTTCGCGTACGTGATCGGCCGGGTGGACACGTCCAGCTATTTGGGGGTCTTCTATCTTCCCGGCGCCGGCGAACTCACCGTCTTCTGCGCCGCGGTCTCGGGCGCCGCGATCGGCTTCCTGTGGTTCAACGCGCCTCCCGCCCAGGTATTCATGGGCGACACCGGCTCGCTGGCGCTCGGCGGTGCCATCGGTGTCGTTGCCGTGCTGCTCAAGTCGGAGTTCCTGCTCGTGTTCGTGGGTGGCGTGTTCGTGCTGGAAGGTCTCTCCGTTCTGCTCCAATCCGGCTGGTTCAAGTTCACGCGCTGGCGCACCGGGACCGGACGGCGCGTGCTTCGAATGGCCCCGCTGCACCACCACTTCGAGAAGCTGGGGTGGCCCGAGACCCGGGTCGTGATCCGCTTCTACATCCTCGGGATCATCTTCAGCCTGATCGGGCTGGCGACGTTGAAGGTGCGCTGATGAGTGCGCCGCGCGGCGGGGAGCCGCTGTTCGACGTGGGAGACAGGGTCGCGGTCCTGGGACTGGGCATCTCGGGCGCGTCTGCCGCGAGGCTCATCCACGCGCGCGGTGGAGTGGTATACGCCAGCGACGCCTCCGACGGGCCCGGGCAAGCCGCCGCCGCGGGGGAGCTCCAGGCACGGGGGATCGATGCGGAGGTCGGGCGACACGACCTGGACAGGATTCTGGCCAGCGATCTCGTCGTCACATCCCCGGGCATCGATCCGAACACGGAAGTGCGGCAGGCGGTCTCCGACGCGGGGCTGCGAACAGTGGCCGAGATCGAGGTCGCATTCCGCAGCCTGGAATCACGTGTCATCGGCGTCACCGGGACCAATGGGAAGACAACCGCCACGGCTCTGTGCGGTCACCTGCTCGAGACGGCGGGTCTGAGTGCCACCACGGCCGGCAACATCGGTCGCCCGCTCGCTGACGTTGCGATCCTGGACCCGCAACCGGACTGGGTGGTCGTGGAGCTGAGCTCCTTCCAGCTGGCCGACCAGGAGACGTTCCGACCCGACGTCGGCGTGTTGTTGAACCTCGCCCCGGACCACCTCGATCGGTACCCGAGCCTCGAGCGCTACTACGCGGACAAGCGACGCCTGTTCGCGAACGCGACCGCCGACAGCCGCTGGGTCATCAACCTCGACGATGGCGAGGTCGTGGAGATGGCGAAGGGGGTCGCCGGCCACCACTACTTCGCCTCTCTGACCCCGCACGATCTCGAGGGGACGTTCTTGGGAGAGGATGGTTGGCTCACGCAGCGGTTGGAAGGACAGGTCGAGCGCTGGACCTCGGAGGAGCGGCTGCAGCTCGTCGGACGGCATAACGTCATGAACGCGCTACTCGCGGGCTTGGCCGCCGCGCTCGCGGGTTGCGGGGCAGAGAGCATCGGGCGGGGGCTGCCGACGTTCGAGGGGCTTCCACACCGCCTCCAGCCGATCGGTGTGTTTGACGGCGTGCGCTGGATCAACGACTCGAAGGGCACGAATGTCTCGGCGGCACGCGTTGCGATCCGGGCGTTCCGGCAACCGGTGATCGTAGTGCTCGGCGGCCGGCACAAGGGCGAGCCGTACTCGTCTTTGCTCCCCGCGCTCAAGGAGCACGCGCGCGCCGTGATCGCGTTCGGCGAAGCCGCCCCGCGCATCGTGCGCGAGCTGGGTGATCACGTCCCCCTCCACGTGGAGGGCGGAGTGGGTGCGGTCGTTCGGTGCGCGAAGGAGCTGGCCCGGGACGGCGACGTGGTCGTGTTCTCTCCAGCCTGCTCGAGCTTCGACATGTTCCCCAACTACAAGGAGCGCGGCCTGGCGTTCGAGCGTGCGGTGCGTGAGCTGCATGCAGGGGTGTCGGCCGCATGATGGCGCGCGTCCTGGGCATCGAGGTGATGCCGGTTCGGCCGAGTGCGGGCGCACCCTGGTGGGTGCGCCGGGGCCTCCTGCTGGTGACCGGGGCTCTGGTCCTCTTCGGGCTCGTCTCCGTCTATAGCGCCAGCTCCTTCGTGGCCCAGTCGAAGGGTCTGCCGGACAGCCACTTCCTGGTCCAGCAGATCGCCCGTGTCGCGATAGGGGCGGTCGCGTTGCTCGTCGCGACCTTCATCGACTATCGGATCTACAAGCGCTTGGCCTGGCCGCTCCTCGGCTTCGTGGCCGTCCTCCTCGTTCTCCTCCTCCTCCCGTGGACGGGTGAGCTGGCGCCGGTCCGGAACGGGGCGCGCCGCTGGATAGATCTCGGCGTGGCATTCCAGCCGTCCGAGCTCGCCAAGATCGCGATCGTGATATGGACGGCCGCGATCGCCGTGAAGAAACAGGACCGGCTGGGGAGCCTTCGATACGGATTGCTCCCGTTCCTGTTCGTGGTGGGCCCGATCTGCCTGCTCATACTCGCCGAGCCGCACTTTTCGGCCACGATGATCACCGCCGCCCTGGCCCTCCTCGTCCTGTTCGCGGCGGGCGCTCGTTTGGGACACTTCGTGTTCATCGGCGCGGCCACCCTCCCGCTCGTGCTCGACCAGGTCATGAACACCGGGTACCGGATGAACCGGGTCCTGGCGTTCCTTAACCCCGCCCTCGACGCGGATGGTGTCGGATACCAGCTACGCCAGTCCCTCGTGGCGATCGGGTCCGGCGGGGTGTTCGGGGTGGGATTCGGAGAGAGCACCCAGAAGCTGTTCTACCTTCCCGAGCCGCAGAACGACTTCATCTACCCGATCATCGCCGAGGAGTGGGGTCTCGTGGGCGCCGCCGCGCTCATCTTGCTGTACCTGGCCTGGGCCCTCTTTGGACTTCGCATAGCCGCCTCCGCCCCGGATCTCTTCGGGCGTCTGCTCGCGATCGGCCTGACCGCGATCGTCGCGATCGGTGCGTTCGGGCACATCGGTGTCACCATCGGCCTGCTCCCCACCACGGGCGTGAGCCTGCCGTTCGTCAGCGCGGGCGGGACGGGGCTCGTGCTGGCGATGGGGGTGACCGGGATCCTCTACAACATCGCGGCGCAGCGGAGATGTTGACCCGTGACGCCGCTCAGGATCGTGCTCGCGGGAGGCGGTACGGGTGGGCACCTGTACCCGGCGCTCAACATCGCCGAGGCGCTGGGTCGGGCCGACCCGGACGCGCAATTCCTGTTCATCGGGAGTCAACGGGGCCTGGAGGCGCGGGTGCTCCCGGAGACCGGCTACCCGTATCACCTGCTCCCGCTTCAGCCGTTGTATCGCCAGCGACCCTGGCGCAACTGGCGGCTGCTGTGGGGAATGCCGGCCGTGGCGGTGGGGATCGCGCGGGAGTTCCGCCGTTTCGACCCGCACCTCGTGGTGGGCACCGGTGGATACGTCTCGGGTCCGGCGGTCGCCTGGGGCCGGCTGAAGGGTCGTCGGACCGCGATCCAGGAGCAGAACGCACAGCCCGGGCTGGTGACGCGCCTGCTCTCGGCCCGGGTCGACCAACTCCATCTGGGCTATCCGGAGGCGGAGTCGCGTCTGCGGGTCTCCTCAAGGACGCGCGTATTCGCGTTCGGCAATCCGGTATCGAAGCCGCTCCTGCCGGCCGGGACCGAGCCGTACGCGTGGCCACGCGGCCGTGTCTTGCTGGTGGTGGGAGGGAGCCAGGGGGCGAAGGGCTTGAACGATCGGTTGCTCGCGGATCTGGAGCGGGCGGCCTCGAACCATTCGGTGGAGAGCACGGTCGCGGTCGAAGCGCGGTCGGGTCCCCGCGCGCGGCGGGGGCCCGGCGAGGCGACGTCGGCCGCCCGTGCCTCCACCTCTCAGTCGGATTCGGTGGGCAGCCCGTGGCCCCCGGACCTGTCCCTGGTGTGGGTCGCGGGTCCGGCTCACGCGGAGGCGGTTTCCGATCGGGTGGCGGGACTACCGTGGGCGGATCGGATTAGGGTCGTGCCTTTCATCGAGGGTCTGGGGGCCCAGCTCGGCGGCGCGACGCTGGCGGTGGCCAGGGCGGGGGCGATGCTCATCTCCGAGTTCTCGGCCAGCGGTGTTCCGGCGGTGTTCGTTCCGCTCCCCACGGCCGCGGGCGGACATCAGACGCCCAACGCCCGAGCCATGGTCGACGCGGGAGCGGCGGAGATGCGGGAGCAGGCTGCGTTGAGGCCCGGAGAGCTGTGGGGGTTGTGCCTGGAGCTGCTCGCCGACGCCGAGCGGTTGGGCCGCATGGCGGAGGCGAGCCGGGCGCGTGCGCATCCGGATGCCGCCGACAGGATCGCCCGTGCGCTCCTGGAACTGGCGCGAGCCGGTCAATCGGGCGGGCGTGGCAGGGCGCAGGGTGGTGGAGTGGATGATGGTGATGGCTGACCCTGTCGCGCCCGTTCGAGGCGTACCCGGCGAGCTCCCGACGCGGGACGAGCTACCCCCGGTCGGAAGCGAAATCCACCTGGTCGGGATCGGGGGCGCCGGCATGCGCGGTCTCGCCGTGCTCCTCGCGGAGGCTGGGTATCGGGTCTCCGGGTGTGACGGAGCCGGCGTCGAGGGGCTCGATGAGCTCACGGCGCGAGGAGTTCATCTGTGTGCCGGGCACGACCCGTCGCATACGGTCGACTCGGACCTCGTGGTCTATAGCTCGGCGATCCCGCACGAGAGTCCGGAGCTCGCCGCGGCTCGTGAGGCCTCGGTGCCGCTACTCAAGCGGGCACGCGCCCTGGGGGCGTTGGTCCGTGGCGCGCGCGTGATCGGGGTGGCGGGCACGCATGGCAAGACGACGATAACGGCCCTCACCGGATTGGCCTGCGAAACGTCGGACCTCGACCCGACGGTGCTCGTCGGAGGGCATATGCCGTGGTGGAACGGGTTCGCCCGCCCCGGCTCACCGGACCTGATCGTGGTGGAAGCGGACGAGTACGATCGCTCGTTCCTCGAGCTGGATCCCGCGCTCGCGGTCGTCAGCTCGCTCGAGCCGGAGCACCTCGACACGTACGGCACCGTCGACGCACTGCGTGAGGCCTACGAGGCATTCGCCTCGCGCGCGATCTCCCGCGACGGCCTCGTCTACTGCTGGGACGATGCGGGGGCCCGCGCACTGGGGGAGAGCTTCGAGAGCCCGCTGTCGTACGGTTTCGCTCCCGAAGCTCGATACCGGCTGGAGATAGAAGCCTCGACCGTGGAGACGACGGCGTGTCGAGTGTCGTGGCCCGAGGGAAGAGCCCGCTTCAACCTCCGCATCCCCGGGCGGCACAACGCGCTCAACGCCGCGGCGGGGTTCGCGGCCGCGCTTCGGATGGGGGGAGACCCGGAGCTGATCGCCGCTGGGCTGGAGCGATTCAAGGGGGTCGCGAGACGCCTGGAGACGTTGCTCGTATCGGGACGCGTGACGGTCGTGGACGACTACGCGCACCACCCGACCGAGGTCGCCGCGTCGATCGACGCTCTGCGCACCCAGCATGCCGACGCGCGGCTCGTGGTCGTGTTCCAACCCCACCTGTTCACGCGTACGGAAGTGTTCGCGGCTGAATTCGCGCGGGCTCTCGCTGGCGCCGATGAGGTTCTCGTGCTCCCGATCTATCCGTCGCGCGAGCACCCGATCGAGGGCGTGACGTCGGCGCGCATCGTCGTGTACGAGCCGGATCGGCTCCGGGAGGCCTCGAAGGAGGAAGCGGTCGAGCGCGCCGTGGCCGTCGCTCCGGAGGAGCCCACCGTGATCGTGTACATGGGTGCCGGCGATGTGACGCGACTCGCGCACGAAGCAGCCGGGGAGCTATCGGGCGATGCGGTGGGACCGTGACGTCCGGTTGGCAGCGCACACGCGCTACGGGATCGGCGGACCGGCGACGCGCCTCGCGCTGCCCCGGTCCAGGGAGGACTTGCGGCAGGCCATCGAGTCGCTGGATGGCGGCGCGTACCGAGTGCTGGGAACCGGCGCCAACGTCCTCGTCTCGGATGAGGGGGTTCCCGAGCCCGTTCTCATCCTCGCCGGCGAGTTCGACTTCATCCGAACGGAGGCGGAAGCGATCGAGGCGGGTGCGGCGGCGAAGCTTCCGGCCTTCGTGGGAACCGCGCGGCGTGAGGGCCGGACCGGGTTCAGCTTCCTTGAGGCCGTGCCCGGCACCGTGGGTGGGGGGCTGCGGATGAACGCGGGGTCGCGGGACGTGTGGCTGTGGCACCGGGTCGAGTGGGCCGAGGCGATGACGCCGCAGGGGGAGGTTGTGCGTCTGGAAGCCGCCGAGGCCGGAGCAGGCTACCGGAGCATCCAGGTGCCCGAGTCGTGGGTGTTCCTGGGCGGGCGGTTCGCCGCCCCACCGGGCGATCGCGACGCGATCGAGGAAGAGCACCAGAGCTACCGATCGAGGAAGGTGGTGGACCAGGTGTACGAGCTGCCTTCCATAGGCTCGACCTGGAAGAACCCGGGACCCCCGTACGGGTCGGCCTGGGAGATCGTCGATCGAGTGGGAATGCGTGGCGCGCGCCGGGGCGATGCGCAGATCGCCGAGCGTCACGCGAACTTCATCGTAAATCTGGGCGAGGCGCGGGCGAAGGACGTGCTGGAGCTCATGATCGAGACCCGGCGCCGGGCCCATGACACACTGGGGCTGTGGCTCGAGCCGGAGATCTGTTTGTGGGGATTCGAAACGGAGCAATTGCACACGGTGGGGGCGATGTGAGGTCGGGATGCGACTGCTCGAACGGGTGACGCGGCGCGCTCGGCGCCGGACCTTCGTGGTGCTGACGGGGGGGCTCATCGGCCTCAGCGTGCCTCTATGGGTGCCCCGGCTCCTCGCGTCATTGCCCGCGTTTCGAGTCGAGACGGTTCGGGTGGTCGGCGTGCAGTACGTCGCTCCGACCGAGGTGATCGGACTGGCCGCGGTCGGACGCGAGGCCTCCGTATGGGACGATCCCTCGGATTGGGAGGCGCGCGTCGAGGCGCACCCGCTCGTGCTCGAGGCGCGCGTCCGGCGTGACGGGATCCGCGCGATCGAGATACAGGTCGTCGAAGATCGTCCGGTGGCGTTGGCGGCGACGCCTACGCTCTTGCCCGTGAGCGCGGAGGGGAAGGTCCTTCCCCTCGACCCGTCGACCGCGGGCGTCGATCTCCCGCTGCTCAGGGGACCCGCGGAGCTGGAGGCTGATCGACTCGCGGACGCCCGCCAGCGGGCCCTCATCGCGCTGATCGCGGAGCTCGGGACACAGGATCCCGAGTTCGTGCAGCAGGTGTCCGAGTTCGGACACGCCTCGGAGGGCGGGTACGAGTTCCTCATGCTCCCGACCGCGAGCGCCAGACGCGTCCTGCTTCCGGCCGGCGAGCCCGTCCAGGGGCTGCGGCGTGTCCTTCTGGCGCTGGGGCAGGCCCGGGAGGCTCTGATCTCCAGGGCGGACGCCCGCTATGCCGGTCAGGTCGTGCTGTCGCTGGAGGATGAGCGATGATCGGCGGCTCGTGGGTGTTGGCCGGACTGGACATCGGATCCTCGCAGACCTGCGCGGTGATCGCCGAGGCAAGCCAACGCCACGATGCGTCCGATCCGCTCGACATCATCGGTGTGGGAGTGGTCGCTTCGGAGGGCATGAACGGCGCCACGATTACCCATCTGGAGGCCGCGACCCGCTCCGTGCGCCGGGCGATCCAACAGGCCGAGGTCATGGCGGGTCGCGAGGTGGAGTCGATCTACGTAGGGGTCCCGGGTCCGCACGTGGAGATCTCGCGATCGCGCGGAGTGGTCGCCGTCTCCGGAGCGGAGATCACGGCGGGTCACGTGAAGCGTGTCCAGGAGGTCGGACAGGCCGTCCCGATCCCGCCGGATCGCGACCTCATCCACGCCATCTGCCAGGAGTACGCGGTGGACGGGCGCGGTGGCATACAGGATCCGGTCGGCATGGTGGCGACGCGACTGGAATCGGACGTGTGCATCGTGACGGCCGAGTCCACCGTGTGTCGTGATCTCAGCAAGGCGGTGGATCGAGCCGGGTACCGCCCTGAGGAACTGGTCATGTCCCCCCTCGCCAGCGGTCTGGCCGTGCTGGCCGACGTCGATCGCGAGGCCGGTGTAGCGCTGGTGGCTCTCGGCGGAGCGAGCACGGACCTGCTGGTCTACGTGAGCCGCCGGCTGCGTCACGTGGCGAGCATCCCGTGGGGCAGCACGAGCGTGACGCGCGACATCGCTCGCGGCCTGGGTGTCCCCGAAGAAGAGGCGAGCCGCCTCCAGGCGCGCTACGGCGTCGCGCGGCGCAGCGCCGTCGATCCGAAGGAGCATCTCGACGTATCGGGCGCGTCCCTCGGCTCGAATCGGCGTGTGTCCCGCGAGCTGCTGGCGCACATCATCGAGCAGCGGTTGGACGAGGTCCTGGGGCTCGTCTACGAGGAGCTCGAGTGCGAAGGATTGCTCGACCGATTGGGTGCGGGTGTCGTGCTCACGGGGTGTGGAGCGGGTCTGCCCGAAACGGAGGAGCTCGCCCGTTCCGTGTTCAATCTTCCCGTTCGCCTGGGCGTCCCCGGGCGTGGTCTGATTGGGACTACCGAAGCGCTGAAGGAAACGGGCTTCACGACGAGCGCGGGTCTGGCTCTGTTCGGAAACCTGAGGCGCCGGTCCGGCGGCTGGACGGGTGCGACCCGCGCGTTCTCGCGGGTCGGAGAGTGGTTGAGGGACTTCTTTTGAGCGGCTCGCGGCCTCTCGCGGACGCGTCAGGGCTCGGTGAGCCGAGCATCACATATAGATGGGTGGGCCTCGAACGATCGAGTCCGGGGCCGTTTCGCGTAGCACGGTTGGCGGCAGAGACCAGCTGGTGAACGGGCGAAGGAAAGCGGGGGTGCAAATGGTCTTCGAATTCGACGACGACATCGCGCGCAACGCGCGGATGAAAGTGGTGGGGGTGGGCGGTGCCGGCGGGAACGCCGTGAACCGCATGATCGATGAGAGTCTGGAAGGGGTCGAGTTCATCGCCGTCAACACGGACTTGCAGGCGCTTCACAAGTCCAACTCGCACATCAAGGTACAGATCGGCAAGCACCTGACGCGCGGGCTGGGCGCGGGCGCCCGCCCGGAGATCGGTCGGCAGGCGATCGCCGAGAGCGAGGATGAAGTCCGCCAGGTCCTCGACGGTGCCGATCTCGTGTTCGTGACCGCCGGGATGGGTGGCGGGACGGGGACCGGAGCGGCTCCCGTGATCGGCCGCCTTGCCCGCGAGGGAGGGGCCCTGTGCATCGCGATCGTGTCGCGGCCCTTCCACTTCGAGGGCAAGCGCCGAATGCGCCACGCGGATCTGGGCATGCGCGAGCTTCGGCGTGCGGTCGACACGATGATCGTCGTGCCCAACGAGCGACTGCTCGCGGTCGTGGGTCGCGAGACCACCTTCCGCGACGCGCTCAAGAAAGCCGACGAGGTCTTGCTGCACGCGACGCAGGGGATCTCGGACCTGATCAGCGTCACTGGCGAAGTGAACGTGGACTTCGCGGATGTCCGCACCGTGATGTCGAATCGCGGAGCCGCGTTGATGGGTACCGGGCAGGCCAGCGGTGACGATCGCGCGGTCGAGGCGGCCCAGCACGCGATTTGCTCTCCCTTACTCGACAACGTATCGATTAACGGCGCCACGGGGGTGCTGGTGAACATCAGCGGCGGCCCCGACATGACGATCGACGAGGTCACGACGATCAACTCGATCATCCAGGAGGCGGCGGGCGAAGATGGCGAGATGATCTTCGGCGTCGTCGAGGATCCGGACTTGAAGGGACTGGTCCGCGTGACCGTCATCGCGACCGGATTCGGTGAGATCGTCGAGGACGAGGAGGAGCTGCCGGAGGCGCCCCCCCGATCGGAACCGGTAGTGATAGGGTCCAAGTTCGGCGGGCTGCAGCTGGTCGAGGCGCCGGAGGCGGCGGAAGTGACCGCCGAAGGTAGCGCCGGCGGTGGCTGGAACGAGGGTGAGGAAGACGGCGAGGATCTCGAGATCCCGACGTTCATCCGGAGGCAGATGGACTAGGTGCGAGGTCGCAAGGGCAAGCTCGCCCTCCGGGGCGCTACTGTCGGCGTAATTGCTGGGCTGGGCATATGGCTGCTGATCCGGGGATTCGATGATTCCTCCGGATCGGTGCGAACCGTCTACGTACCCACGCCACCCCCGCATATCACGGTCGTGGACAGCCTCGAGTCGGGACAGACGCTGGCGGAGATCTTCGACGCGCACGGTCTCAGCGGAATCGAGATCATGCGTGTCGTCGAGAAGATCGAGGAGTTCGAGAGCCCTCGCAGATTACGTGCCGGTACGCTCGTGCACCTCGCCATGCGCCCCGAGGAGCCGCCTTCGCGGATCACGCTCCAACTCGACCGGGATCGGACGCTGTATCTGTTCCCGGACGGTGAAGAGGGTGCCTGGGACGGCAGGCTCGATTCCGTGCAAGTGGTTCGCGATACGATCCTGATCGCGGGCTTCCTCCAATCAAACCTGTACGACGCCGCGCTCTCCGGAGACGTCGATCGATTGGCGCCCGGGGAGAGGAACGACCTCGCTTTCCGCATCGAGCAGATCTTCGCCTGGCAGATCGACTTCTGGCGGGACATCCAGCCAAACGACGGGTATCGAGTCGCGATCGCGCGCGAAGTGCGCCCGGACGGTACCGTCCGCTCCTCGCGGATCCTGGCGGCCGAGTTTCGTAACATGGGTCGCAACCTGACCGCGGTTCGCTTCCGCCCGGACAGCATGGCGCCGGTGGAATACTACGACCTCGAGGGAGAGGCGGTACGCGGCCAATTCCTGCTCGCCCCGATAGACCTGGCCCGCGTCACCAGCGGGTTCAGCAGGCGACGGTACCACCCGATTCTGAAGCGGCGGCGTCCACACCTGGGTGTGGACTACGGAGCGCCGAGAGGTACGCCGGTGCGCGCCACCGGTGGCGGGATCGTCGTGCGCTCCGGCCGTTGGGGCACGTACGGGAACATCGTCGAGGTCCGGCACGCGAACAACATGCGTACTCGTTACGCGCACCTGAGCCGCATCTCCCGCGGTGTCACGGTGGGCGTGAGAGTGGATCAAGGGCAGGTGATCGGCGGGGTGGGCGCCACGGGGCTCGCCACCGCGTCGCACCTGCATTACGAGTTCCTCAAGAACGGCGCACACGTGAATCCGGCCCGCCTGAATCTCCCGCGTGCCGAGCCTGTGCCACCCGAGCACCGTGACCTCTTCAACACCGCCAGAGACGCGGCCTTCCTCGTCCTCGAGAGTATCCGACTGCCGGCCGAGAGCGATCCGTCGCGTGCCGGGTTTTCCCGTCTGGAGGATTAGCAGGCCGCTGAAGAGAACCAGCGTGCCGCGTTACGAGCGCCGGGTACCCGCGTTTGCGGGTCCGGACTGCTCCAGGGCGGCGGGACGACGCGATCGCCGCTTCGTCCGACCCGCCGGCTGGCGCGCATGACGGTCGCTCTCTGGATCGCGGCTGCCGCCGCGGCCGCAGGCCTGTCCGCGTGGGCCTACGTGTGGCGAGAGGAGCGGGTGGTCGGCCGCACCGGCCCCGGTGTCCTGCGAGGGCTGGTGCTGTTCCTCATCCTGGCCGGCCTGTGGCTCCCTACGCTTCGTAGCGACGCACCGGACACGGCCACCCGCATCGTGCTCCTGGATGTGTCCCGGAGCATGTCGCTCCCGGTGCGCCCGACGGACGGTGCCGAAGCCGGTGTAACGCGGTTCGACTCCGCCCTCACGGTCGCGGCCTCCCTGGACGCCGAGCGTCTGCACCTGTTCGGCGATGTGCCGGCCTCGGTGCCCGTCGATACGCTCTCGGTGGCGGTGCCCGATGCGGAACGGAGTCGATTGACGCCGGCGCTCGAGGCCGCCCAGCTCGGCGGAGCGGACTCCGTCTGGGTGGTGACCGACGGCGAGTGGGATGACCGCGCCGAGGCCCTGCGAACGGCGGTACGACTCGGTCTGGGGGTACGCGAGCTACGCGTCGCGGAGACCGTACCACGGCTCGGGATCGCGGCGGTGCTGGCTCCGGAGAGAGCGCGAGCCGGGGACACGGTACGTGTCGAGGTAGACGTGCGAGCGGGTGGCCCCGAGATCACCCGGACCGTTGCCGCGGACCCGGCCGCGGACTCCGGCGCGGACCCTGGCGCGGAATCGGTCGACAGCGTGCGACTGGAGCTCCGGCTGGGTGGTGTGCCACGAGCGTTCGCTACGGTTCCCGTCCCGAGTGCGGGACGATCCGTTCGAGCCGAGCTCGCCCTCGTGCCCACCGAGCCTCCCGACGAGTCGGCCTGGCGACGGTACGAGATCGCGCTCCTCGATGGGGTGGACCCCTACGGTGCGGCGGATACGGACGCGATCTGGATGGAGGTGTCCGAGGCCTCCAGCGGGGCGGTGCTGATCTCCACCGACCCGGACTGGGAAGCCAGGTTTCTGCTCCCGGGCCTGGATCGCCTCGTGTTGGGGGGAGTCCGAGGCTTCCTCCGGTTGACCGACGGCCGGTACCTGGAGATGGGGCCTCGCCCGCGCCTGATCGACGACGTGGGACGAATCCAGCGCGCGATTCGAGGCGCGCGGCTGCTGGTCGTCCAGACGGACCTGAGTGCCGTGCCCGGTTGGCTCGAGAGTGCCCTGCTCAGCCACCCGCGAAAGCTGGTGCTCCCGCGAGGGCAGGGTTCGCTCCCGGGGACGGGACTCGTCGTATCGGGCCCTCTGCCGGGTGAGTGGTATCCGATGCCCCCGGTCCCGCCCAGCCCCGCCGCCAGCCTGCTCGCCGACACCGAGCTGGACCGGCTTCCGCCGCTGCGTGAAGTGTACGGTGTGGACCTCGGGACTCGCTGGACGATTCTGAATGCGAACCGGAGCCGGCGCGGAGAGGCACGCCCGCTACTGGTGGCGCACGAGCGCGGGAGCGAGCGTTGGGCCCTCGCGACCGGTGCGGAGTGGTGGCGCTGGGCGTTTCGAGGTGGCGCACCGCGGCGGGTTTACGAAGGCATCCTGAGTGGACTCGTCGGGTGGTTGGTCGAGGACGTGGCTCCACGGCCGGTCTCGCTCTCGATACCCTCGCGGGCTCGACGCCTGGCATGGCGCGTCCGTCCATCCGTCCGCGATCTCCGCATCGACGTGCTGACGACCGAAGGCGACACGGTGTGGTCGGACGAATGGGCCGAGCCTCCCGAGGACGTCGCCGGCCCGACGCTCGAGGCGGGACTGCACCGGATTCTCGTGTTCGGACGCGCCCCCGACGGTACGTTCCGAACCGAGCGGCCCATCGAGGTGGGGCCGGATCGGCGTGAGCTCGTGCCCCGCGCGGTGCCGGAGCCGGCCGTGCTCGCCGCCGCACCCGTGGAGCGTGTCCGGTCGGATGCTCGATCGCGCCGTCCCCTGTGGCCGTTCGTCCTGGCGATGCTCCTCCTGTGTGGGGAGTGGATCTGGCGTCACCGGATCGGACTACGCTGACCCGCGGGAGCTGAGATGCCAGCCGACCGAATGGATCTGAAATCCGAGCGCCCGAAGCGGACTCTCTGGCGCAAGATCGTCGATTTCGCGCTCACCGATGTGAACACGATCGTGGAGGGCGGAATCGACCAGGACGCGATCGAGCGTCTGGAGCAGGTCCTCCTCGAGGCGGACTTCGGCGTGGACGCGTCCATGGAGCTCATCGACGGGTTGGAGCGGGCGGCCGAGCGGGGGCAGATCAAGGGCGAGGATGATCTCCGCGTCTTTCTGGCGGACCGGATCAAGGCGATCCTGGACCGCCCGGCAGCCGATCAGGAGGGCTCCTCCGAAGCCTCCTCCGAGGCCGTGGCCTTGCCGCCGGGTGAGCTCCACCGCGGGCCCGACGGCCTCTCGGTCGCGCTCATCGTGGGCGTGAACGGAACGGGCAAAACCACCACCGTGGCCAAGCTCGCGTACCGGCTCCACGAAGCGGGCGATCGGGTTCTGTTGGCCGCCGCCGACACCTTCCGGGCCGGCGCTCAGGAGCAGCTCCGCATCTGGGCCGAGCGGGTGGGCGCGGACTTCGTCGGCGGCAGTCCCGGCGGCGACCCGGCAGCCGTGGCGTTCGACGCGGTCGAGGCCGCGCTCAGCCGTGGCTTGCAGTGGGTGCTGATCGACACCGCCGGACGCCTGCACACCCAGAGCGACCTGATGGGGGAGCTCAAGAAGATCGACCGCGTGTTGGGTCGCAAGATCGAGGGTGCCCCGCACGAACGAATCCTGGTGGTGGACGCCACGTCGGGACAGAACGTGCTGAACCAGGCGCACCAGTTCGGCGCGGCCCTCGATCTCACGGGCCTCGTGTTCGCGAAGTTCGACAGCACCGCGCGCGCCGGGACGGCCGTCGCCGTCGCCCGCGAGCTTTCGATTCCGGTCCGGTTCCTCGGCGTGGGGGAGGGCCTGGACGATCTCGCGCCGTTCGACCCCGACGTGTACCTGGAGAAGCTGTTGGGAGGCCGTTGAAGGGCTCGAGGAGGCTGTTCCAGGGCTCGATGAGGCCGTCAAGAGATCCGAGCGGATCGCGCGCATGAGCCGTTCGCTCCTCTCCGGCTCGGTCCAATACCTGAAGGGTGTCGGACCGGTGCGCGCGGAACGCTTCGCTCAGATGGATGTCCATACCGGTCGAGATCTTCTCTACCACCTGCCGCACCGCTACGAGGACGCGACAACCGTCGACCCGATCTCCTCGCTCCGACCAGGGGACGACGCCACCGTCATCGGTCGTGTCGTGTCGAAGGGTGTCCTCCAGACGCGCCGCCGACTCCGCGTCTTCCACGCCGTAATCCGTGATGACACGGGCATGATCGAGTGCGCGTGGCCGGGGCGTCCGTGGCTGGACCGTTCGATCGAGAAGGAGGACATGCTGCTCGCGTCAGGGCCGGTGCGCTTCTACCACGGCCGGCAGCTCCAACCCCGCGAGCACACGGTCCTGTCGCGTGCATCCGATGCCACGGGGCCGACGGCGGTCACACGCGAGCGAGGGCGCGTCTTCTCCGTCTACCCGGCGACGGAGGGTCTCACGCACCGCCAGGTCCGGGCGATCGTCGACCTGAACCTCGACCCGCTCCTGGCCGAGATCACCGGCAGAGATGTTCTGCCGGAGCGCTGGCGCAAGGATCTGGATTTGCTCCGCCTGGAGCAGGCGCTGGAGGCCCTGCACCGCCCCTCCGCCCTGAACGAGGTGGAGCCCGCTCGCCGCCGCCTCGCGTTCGAGGAGCTCTTCTTCCTACAACTGCTGCACGCTCGTGCGCGCGCGAAGCTCCGCCGTGAGACCACCGGGATCGCCTTCAGGGGTGAGCCTGCCCTCACCCGACCGTTCATCGAGTCGCTTCCATTCACGCTGACCGGTGCGCAGGATCGGGTATGGGGCGAGATCGAGGCCGATATGGAGCGGGAGTCGCCGATGAACCGCCTGCTCCAGGGGGATGTGGGTAGCGGCAAGACGGTGGTCGCCGCCGCTGCGATGCTGAAGGCTGCCGAGGCGGGATACCAGGCGGCGTTGATGGCGCCGACCGAGTTGCTCGCGGAACAGCACATCCGAACGCTCGAGAACCTGCTCGAGCCGGTGAGCGTGAAGCCGGTGCTCCTCACCGGTGCGGTCACGGGGAAAGCCCGGCAGTACGTGTTGCAGCGTCTCGAGAACGGCGAAGCCCGCGTCGCGGTCGGGACACACGCCTTGATCCAGGATGCGGTGGAGTTCGCCGCGCTCGGGCTGGTCGTGATCGACGAGCAGCATCGTTTCGGCGTGGAGCAGCGACGGCGTCTACGTGAAGCCGGTCTGGCTTCCGACGCGCTCGTAATGTCGGCGACCCCGATCCCGCGCAGCCTCGCGCTGGTGTTGTACGGAGACCTGGACATCTCGGTCATCGATGAGATGCCTCCGGGGCGCGTCCCGATCGTGACCGGGGTGCGTGGTCCGAAGAACCGGGACGCGGCGTTCGAGTTCCTGCGCGAGCAACTGGCCGACGGGCGGCAAGGATACGTGGTATACCCGATCATCGAGGAGTCCGAGGTGCTCGACGTGCGGGCCGCGACCGCGATGCATGAGGAGTTGGTGGGGCGCTTCGCCGAGTTCGAGGTCGCGCTGCTCCACGGCCGCCTGTCCTCCGCCGAGAAGGATGCCGTGATGCGTCGCTTCGTGGCGGGCGAGATCCACGTCCTGGTCTCCACCACCGTGATCGAGGTCGGGATCGACGTGCCGAACGCGACCGTGATGTTGATCGAGGACGCGGAACGCTTCGGTCTCGCCCAGCTCCACCAGCTACGGGGACGGGTGGGTCGCGGCGCGGAGCAGAGCTATTGCGTGGCCTTCCACTCGGGTAAGACCCCTTCCGAGCGGCTCCGGGCCTTCGCCTCCACGGACGATGGCTTCACCCTCGCAGAAGAGGATCTGCGCCTTCGCGGTCAAGGGGATGTGTTCGGTCGTGAGCAGCACGGCGTGGCCGTCCTCCGGTTTGCGGATCTGGAGCGCGACCGGAATCTGCTCGAAGAGGCGCGGGGGCGAGCGCGCGCGATCGTCGAGCACGACCCGACGCTCTCGCACCGGGATCACCGCTTCCTGGCGCGCGAGCTGGCGGAGCGCTACGGGGGCCGCGAAGCCCTGTATCAGGTGGGGTGATTTCGAAGCGGCGGAATCGGGACCGTGAACAGAGACGGGCCCCTCACTTCTCGACGCGATACAGCCTGACGAGCTCCTGCTCGACCTCGTTCTTCCACACCAGGATCGCCCAGTCCTCTCCCGCATCGAGGACCCGGGAGCCGGCCGGAGACTCCAGCCGGGCAAGCGAGCGGCCATCCACATCGAACACGATCCAACGATCGCTCGGCGAGTCCGCCATCACCGGCACTTGAATCCACAATCGACCCGTGCGATCCGCGAACAGCGCGCTGAACGCGGGCTTGTAGGCGGGATAGGGCGCCTCGTCGAGCCACCGTTCGACGGCATTCCGACGCGCCGGCTCCCGCAGTGAGCCCAGCGCGGCCTCCCGCACCTGGTCACGGTCCGCCCGGGTGACCGGGACCGGCTCCTCCTCCCAACGCACGAGGCCCTGAAGCGCGCCCCCGAGCGAGAGCACCTCGATCTCGGCTCTCTCGGTGTCGCCGACATAGAGGCGAGACCCGGTCACCGCCACCGAGCTCGTGGGACCGAAGGGGCGTGGGGCCACCCAGGGGTCGTGTCGAGCCTCGCCTCGCTTGAACCACTGCTCCCCG
>JBDHHV010000009.1:0-46652 GCA_039589195.1 Gemmatimonadota bacterium
CGGCTGGTCAAAGTGGCGACCCGACGAACGAAGACGACCTGGGACGACGCCTTCGTCGAGGCCCGGCTGTTCTCCCGGCTCTCGCACCTGGTACCGGCGCTAATCGTCAACGTGGCGGCGCCGGTGGTTCTGGCCGATTCTCCGCGCGCCGCCAGTGCCGTCTTGACCGGAACCTCCGTCTACATGGCACTGGTGGGCATGACCGTCTTCGACGCCTTCGTCAACGGCGGCCACCGGATCTACCAGGGCTTCGCGATCTCGCGGCGCTTTCCGATCCGCACGATCGTTCAGATCGTCAGGGTGGCGGTCTATTTCGTCGTCGGGATCGCCGTGCTGGCCATCCTGTTGGGCAAGTCGCCGTTGGTCTTCTTCAGCGGCCTGCTAGGTAGAACCATGCAGCATATCGGGGCGGCGAGATTCGAACTCGCGACCTCCTGAACCCCATTCAAGCGGCGCAGCACCCGTACACTTCGATACACTTCAGCACACACCGATGTCGCCGTTTTGAGCTCAGTACACTTCCGTACAAACCTGCACACTCTGTGACAGTAGGCGTGACAGGTCATTTCGGCAGTCCGCCGGCCCTTCGCTTGCCGCTCCCCTACCGCGCGAGCAGCTTTCCGCCCTTGGAGGTTCCGAACTGACACCCTGCCAAGGCGGTTCTGCTATGTCTCCCGGGTTCGAAAAGCTTAAGACGGCGCTTGCCGATCGTTACGCGATCGAGCGCGAGATCGGCGAGGGCGGCATGGCAACCGTCTATCTCGCCAATGATCTCAAGCACGAGCGAAAGGTCGCGCTCAAGGTCTTGAAGCCCGAGCTGGCGGCGGTTATGGGTGCGGAGCGCTTCCTGAGCGAGATCAAGACGACAGCCAACCTCCAGCACCCGCACATCCTGCCGCTCCACGACTCGGGAGAATCGGACGGGTTCCTCTACTACGTGATGCCCTACATCGAGGGCGAGACTCTGGAAGACCGGCTTCGGCGCGAGAAGCAGCTCCCGGTCGACGAGGCCGTCCGGATCACGACGGACGTGGCGGAGGCTCTCCACTCCGCGCACGGACAAGGTGTCATCCACCGGGACATCAAGCCCTCGAACATCCTCCTCAGCCAGGGCCGGCCCCTCGTGGCCGACTTCGGGATCGCGCTCGCGGTCAGCGCCGCGGGTGGCGGACGGCTCACGGAGACCGGGCTCTCGATGGGGACCCCGTACTACATGAGCCCCGAGCAGGCCTCGGCGGATCGAGATCCGAGCGCGGCGAGCGACGTGTACTCGCTCGGGTGCGTGCTGTTCGAGATGCTTGTCGGAGAGCCGCCTCACACCGGCAACACCGCGCAGGCCGTGCTCGCCAAGATCCTCACGGAACGGCCGCGCCTGATCACGGACGTGCGTGCGACGGTGCCGCCCAACGTGACGGCCGCGGTCGCGCGTTCGCTCGAGCGCCTCCCGGCGGACAGGTTCGAGTCGGCGGAGCACTTCGTCAGGGCGCTTGGGGACGTGGCGTTCACGCACGAGCTCCCGGCGATCACGCCCACCCAGACCCAGGCCGCCGCACCGATCGTGCAGCCAACGAAGCGCTCGCCCGTCGCCCGTTGGCTCCCGTGGGGCGTTGCTGCCGCGGCCCTCGCGGTCGCGGTTTGGGCGCTTCGTCCGACTCCGGCTGAGCCAGGTTCCCCGACGTTCCGGATGACGCTGGCCGACTTCGTGGTCGAGTCCGCGAGTGGGTGGCGGATCGCGATGTCCCGCGATGGCGCGACGCTGGTCGCGGGCGGGGCGGATGACCTGCTCTACGTGAAACGTTCCGACGACACCGAGTTTCGGCCGATCCCGGGCACCGAGCGGGCCCGCAATCCTTCGCTCTCCCCCGACGGGGAGTGGGTCGCGTTCGAGCAGGGCGAAGGGCTGGTCAAGGTCCAGGTCACAGGGGGGCCCGTGCTTCCGGTCGTCGCTGCAGGTAGGAGTCCGCACTGGCATACGCAGGACGAGATCGTGTTCCGCGAGGAGCAGGGCGCCTATCGCGTGAGCTCCGCGGGTGGCGCGCCGACGCGAATTGCCGAGGGCAGTGTGGGCCGGCCCTTCATGCTCCCGGGAGGACGCGCTTTCCTCGGTGACGGGCCCGACGGGGTCTATCTCAACGACCTGGGGTCGGGCGAGAGCACGCTGATCGGCCCCGGGGGGTCCCAGGGGCGCTACGTGCCAACCGGTCATGTTCTTTACGGCGATCGGGCGCTTCAGACCGTGTTCGCGTTGCCCTTTGATCTCGAGAACCTGGCCGTCATGGGCCAGCCGGTTCCCGTGCTGCCGTCGGTCAGGATCTTCGGAGGAGGCGCCGTGCAGCTCGCGGTCTCCGACAACGGTACGCTGGTCCACGGCCTCGGGGGCCTGGCATCTGCTTCCAGCGGCTCCGAGCGACTCACCTGGATCGAGATGGACGGGACCCGGACCGATCTCTCCGTGAGCTTCGCGGGAGGGCAGGTGCAGGCGCCTCGCATATCCCCCGACGGGACGCAGCTCGCGTACGAGGACGACGACGTGGACGAGATCTTCGTGCTCGATTTCAACACCGGTGAGAGGGACCAGGTTACCGGTGTGGGCGGCGCGTGGCTGCCGGTCTGGTCCGTCGACGGATCGAGTCTCTATGTCAGCCAACGGGGGAGCAGCTGGGACCGAACCACGATGGACGGTTCCGAGGGACCGGTTCAGATAGGCTCAGGGGGGGGACCGATGATCGCGGTGTCTCCGGACGAGAGCCGCGTAGTCATTGAAGACCTCAGTGGAGAGGGAGAGCCCAATCTCCTCGTTGCGAGCCTGGGGGTCGAAACGCTCGAGGCGCAGTCGTACCTGGGGGCTGAGTGGCACGAGGAAAGCGGCGTCGTATCGCACGATGGGAACTGGCTCGCGTACTTGTCGAACGAGGGCGGGCCCCACGAAGTCTACCTTCGCGCTTTCCCCGAGCCGGGGCCCGCGATCCGGGTCTCGAGCGATGGCGGTGGAGATCCCGTATGGGAGCCGGGCGGCTCGGCAATCTACTACGTCACGCCGGACGGCAGGATGATGCGACGTGAGGTTCGACTGGGAGAGACCACGGAACTCGGCGAGGAGCGAGAGCTGTTCTCGATCGCGGGCACCCGCACCAACGCATCGATGCGCATGTACGACATCCACCCGGACGGCGACCGCTTCATGTTCGTCACGTTCGCGGAGGTCGAGGAGGTGGCGGCGCAGGAGGTACAGGGGATCGGCCCGGTCGTGGTAGTCGTGAACTGGTTCGAGGAGCTGCGGGAGCGGATGGGGGAGAACTGAAGGTCTTCGCCTCTTTCAGGGAAACTTATCAGACCTACAGGCCAGAGATGCACGAAAGCCCGCATGGTTTGCGGGCTTTCTGCTAATCGGGGCGGCGAGATTCGAACTCGCGACCTCCTGAACCCCATTCAGCCGGCGCAGCACGCGTACACTTCAGTACACTTCGATACACACCGATTTCGCCGTTTTGACTTCAGTACACTTCCGTACACTCCTCCTCACTCTGTGACAGTAGGCGTGACAGTTCATGCGAAGGTTCCCGTCAGCCGCTGATCGCCCACGAAGTCGGGCTCGCCCGTTCCTCTCTGCACTCACGACCTTTCGGCCCTCGCGCAACAGGTCTCCTGAGCGGGTCCGCTCGCTGCGTGACTGTGCGACGAGCGAGGAGTGCATTGAAGCGGCGCGGGTCTTGGCCCACACCGCTTCAGGCCGGATCAGGACAGTCTATGCGGGTTGCTCGCACGTTCCCAAATCTCTCCCCCCATTGCAGCGACCCGTCATCCCCCAGGAGGTTCTCCCGTATCCTCCCCTCGCACGAGCTTCGGTAGAGGCAGTCCAGGCTCAGCCACACCAGGCGTCCGTTGTCGGGATCCCTGGTGACGATGATTAGCCGGTCGCCATCCGACCAGCCCACCTGGTTGGTTTGTACCCAACCGTGTGCTTCGGGGACTACGGCCGTGATGGCGGTGACCCTCGAAGGTTCGCGGTGGTAGCGGTACCAGGGGGGAACCGACTCTTTAGGGGTCACCTCGAGGACCCGCACCCAGGACGGAGGCCGTGGCGCGCTGCCCGTCGGCACCGCGCGCAGTCGGAAGCAGACCGGTCCCCCTTCCGGAGGAACGGACGACATCCCACCGGAGCTCGTACAAGCGGCCGCAGCGAGACATACGACGAGGGTGAGGGGCACTTGGCGTAAACCGGCTTGATAACTCACGATCGTCTCTGGCGTCGCGGGTGTCGGTGGTCGGGCTGTCTCCCGAGAGAGTGACGCGACAAATCGTTTCGTGCAAGCTTTGCGGACGCACAACACGGTCTACTGACAAGCAGGTCCCCGAAGGTCGGTGTTTACGGTCCGGGACAATCGGTCCAGGGACGGTTCGGACGTCGCGATCTGGCGCGACGTCTCCGTGAGGCCCAACTCAAAGTCGGGGGGGGCTGACATCCCTGCCCTTGCGCTGGCCCCTTGGGAGCTGCACATGGAGCTGGAGGAGCTCGTTCGGGCTGGCTTCTCGCCAATGGAGGCGATCGTGGCAGCCACGCGGAACGGCGCGGAGATCCTGGGGGCCGCCGCGGAGATCGGCACGATCGAGGTAGGGAAGCTCGCGGATCTCGTCATCCTGGAAGCCGACCCGCTCGAAGACATCCGCAACACACGACGGATCTGGATGGTTATCAAGGGCGGCGATGTGGTAGACCGGGAGGCGCTGCTCGGGTGGCAGACGCGCGAGGCCGCAGCCGTCGATGCGATCCGATGACGCTCGAGGCTGGAACTTCCGCCCCGAGACCGCTGGACGGTCTCCGCGATCTTCCATGACATCACCGTCCTCACGGCAGCGGAAGCTCGGTCATTGGGCCGTCACCTTCCGTGTAAGCGCATAGGTCCTGCCTTGCCGGCACCTCGGCGAGACCGGCCGACAAACAGGTGACCGGATACGTGCAGTGAGCCGGCTGCGCAGTGGTCGCCCGTATCACACTTCGGGCGAGTAGCCACGAACCGTTACACCGGTATCTCGATGGATGTCGGCGGTGTAACGGAACGAGACCGTAAGCGACCTCGACCCGCGTCCCGTGCTCCTGTGAACCTCCGTTTCGCCAAGAACCTCTTGCTCGGGGAGGATAGCAGCTCGCCGTGCCTTTCGGCCCGGTGGGCCGTCGAGCCGCGCGGCATCTTTGGCCTCATCTGCGCCGTGGTACGAGTGTTGTGGTCGCGAGACCCACGGGATCCATGGTCTGGCGATCACGCCACTCACGGCATATGTCCAGCGGAGGGACTGACCGGGACCGAGCCACGATGTCACTGCGAGCGAAAATCCTCACGGCCTTCGCCCTTCTTGCCGCGCTCCCGCTCGGGCTCCTCGGCATGTTCGGCTTCCTGTACTCGCGCAAGGCTCTCGAGAACTCGCTGGCCGAGCAGGCAGCCTCCATAGCCGGGGAGATCGCGACGGTTGTCGAGGACCGATACACCGTCCGTCTCTCTGATCTCGGCTTGCTGGCGGAGAACGCCGAGACACTGGCCCTGTACCGGAGCCTCGATCAAACCTCCGGCTCGGACGCCACCTCAGCGTGGGGATCTCCTCAGGCCCAGGGCTCCCTAGCCTACTTGCGGAGGGTATGGGCCAGTCTTCGCGTCCGGTATGAGCAGATCGAGTTCGAGGATCGTGAGGGAGAGGTCGTGCTGAGGTTCTCGGACGACGAGGGCCCGGCAGGCGCGGGGGGCGCGAGCCGAGATCTGTACGCGGTGCGTCTCGAGCAGGATATCCGTCTGGTGCGCGACGAACGGATCGGCCGGGTCGTCGCAACGGCACGCGTGGGTCCGCTCATCCCCAGGGAGACCCTGGAAAAACGTGTCGGAGAGTCGGGGTACTCGGTGGTCCTGGATCGATCGGCCCAACGAGTGATCCACCACCCGAGCCGGAGCTTGCGAGGGGGTCCGCTCGATATGCTCCGTCAAAGATGGGCGATCGACGAGGCATCACTCCACCGGAGCGCGGGCCGCTTCGCTTACTCAGAGGAACAGTCAGATCGAGTCGCGGCGTTCGTGAGTCTCGTGGAACCGGAGTGGACGATCGTCGCGACGGCGTCGCTGGAGGAGTTCGCCGGACCGTTCCGCAACCTTGGTTACCTTTACCTGGCTGGCGTGGTGTTCGTCATCGGTATCGTATCGATCGCTTTCACGGCCCTGACGAACCGAGCGACCCGGACGCTACGCGAGCTGACCGCGGCCGCGGACGAGGTCGGCGCCGGCAACTACGAGCCATTGCTGCCGTCCGGGGGTGACGGGGAAATCGGCCGCCTGAACGACGCATTCGGATTGATGGCTCGCAAGATCCGGCAGACGCTGCGAGACGTGGAATCGAGCCGCCGCATGGCGGCCGTGGGTGAGTTTGCCGCCCGTATCTCGCACGAGATCAGGAACCCGCTGACGTCGATCAAGCTCAACCTGCAGGGTCTGGAGCGGCAGGGGGAGTCCAGACGTGCAGGCATCGCATTGCGCGAGATCGAACGGCTGGACCAGGTCGTCGATGCCATTCTCACTCTCGGACGACCGCGCCCGTTGAAGCGGAGTAGCTGCTCGGTTCACGGCTGCGTCAGTCAGGCAGTGGACCTCCTCGAGCCGCAACTGCATCGGAGGAACGTCCGCGTGGTCCAACGACTAGACGCGGATCGGTTCACCGTCCTCGGAGACGAGGGGCAGCTACGCAGTGTGTTCCTCAACCTCCTCCTGAACGCCATCGAGGCCATGCCTGAGGGCGGCACCGTCGAAATCACCTCCGGGTCAGATGATCGGCACGTCCGCATCACGGTGTCTGACGATGGTCCGGGCGTGGCCGCGGCGAATCGTGATGCGATCTTCGACCCGTTCGTCTCCACGAAGCGAGAGGGTTCGGGCTTCGGGCTGCCCATGTCACTGCGGGCGGTGGAGGAACACGGTGGGCATCTGGGGCTGGCTGACCGGGACGATAAACGCCGGGGCGCCTGTTTCTCGGTCACGTTGCCGCTCGAGGAGCCGGACCCCGGGCTGGCGGGATCCGGACCGCCCCATCCGGAGACTCGAACGTCACGCGCGGCGCCCCGGACGGAGCCGGTCGGGCACCTGGAGTCTCGATGAGCGAGCGCGTGCTTGTCGTCGACGATGATCCCTCGATCTGCGAGACGTTCGAGGTGCACCTGGGCGAACAGGGGTACGAGGTAGTCGCGGTCCAGTCTGCCGAGGAAGCGTTGAACCGGATCGCCGACTTCGATCCGTCGCTGGTGATCGTGGACTTCAAGCTGCCCGGCATGGATGGGCTCGAGTTCCTGCGCAGGCTGACTCCGGCTCCGGGCTCTCCGGGAGTACCCGCCGCGATCGTGATTACGGCACACCAGGACATGGAAAGTGCCGTCGAAGCGATGCGGCAGGGCGCGTATGACTATCTGGTAAAGCCGCTCGATCTCGATCAGATCGACCTCCTCGTCCGACGCTGCCTGCGGGAGCGCAGGCAGACGCTCGATCAAAGCCCCGCTGATCCGGAGGAGGATGAGGCGCCGGTCGCCCGGATCATCGGACGCGATCCGCGGATGGTCGAGATCTTCAAGACGATCGGACGGGTGGCGCAAACTCGAGCCACCGTGTTGATCCGCGGCGAGACGGGGACGGGCAAAGGTGCGGTCGCGCGTGCCATCCACGACCACTCGCCTGCGGCCGAGCTTCCGTTCATCGCGGTGAACTGCTCCGCGCTCACGGAGACGCTGCTCCAGTCGGAGCTCTTCGGTCATGTGCGAGGCGCCTTCACCGGTGCGGTATCCAACCGGAAGGGTCGATTCGAGATGGCGGGCTCGGGTACGATCTTCCTCGACGAGATCGGTGACACGACGCCCGCGTTTCAATCGAAGTTGTTGCGGGTTCTCGAGGAGCGAACGTACTACCCGGTCGGTGCCGAGACCCCCCGAATGACGGACGCCCGCGTGATCGCCGCCACGCATCTACCCATCGAGGAGGCGCTGGCATCCGGTGAGTTCCGCGAGGATCTCTATTTCAGGTTACGGGTCGTGGAGATCCATGTTCCGCCTCTGCGGGACCGGCGCGGCGACATCCCGGCCCTCACCCGGCACCTGCTGGTCCGGATCGCCCGGGAGTTGGACAAGGGCCTTCGTGGAGTAGCCGACGAGGCGATGATGGTGCTCGGTGCGCACGACTGGCCGGGTAATGTCCGGGAGCTCCAGAACTGCTTGAGGCGGGCGGCCGTCAACGCGCCCGGCGCGACGATCGCGGCCGATCACATCGAGCTGGAAGGTCGCGATGCCGGTACGGGCACGAAGGACGGTGGTGGTGCCGCGGACGACCCGAGGCGCGGGAGCGAAGGGCCAGATTCCGTTGCCCTCGAGGAGATCGAGCGGGCCCACGTTCAGAGGGTGCTCGACGAGTCCGGCGGCGTGAAGCGTAGGGCGGCCCAGATCCTCCAGATCTCGCGCCCTCGGCTGGACCGGCTCATCAAAAAGTACGGTCTCCGGGTCACGCCCCGTGACCGGGGCGGGAACGACTCGTAGCCACGCCTCGTGACAGTCGCGGTAGTTGCGCCTCGGCCACCCTACTGTCAACTCTTTGCAGAACAGTAGCTTGCGCGTGTGGAGGTTCGCGGCATGTGGCTTGTGTTACGGTCGAGTCGTCCGATCACGCTGAACGCCGAGCCGGAGGACTGAAGATGTCCGCGATTCGAGCCGCCGCCATGTTGGCACTGGTTTCACCGATTTGCACCGACTGGGCGTTCGACCATCCCCTCGCGGGCCAGGACGGATCGACCCGCCAAACCGAGTCCGCCCGCCAGACCGAGTCGACCCGCCAGACTGAGTCGAGCAGCCAGGAAGCGCCCTCGTTGCTGACGCCGCACTACACCCGCCTCGTCACGCTGGACTCTCTGGAGATCCAGGATGCGGAGATCTCGCCGGATCGCGAGTGGGTGGTGTTCACGGCCCTGGAGGACGATCGGCTGCACTTGTGGATCGCCTCGACATCGTCCGGTGAGCCCGTTCGCCTGACGAGTGGTCCGCACCGGGACGAGAGGCCTGCCTGGTTCTCGACCAGCGATCGGATCGTCTTCTTCTCGACGCGTCCGAGCACGGGCACAGACCAACGCGAATGCGACGGCTGCAGCGGGCCGGCCTACTACCTGATGACGCTGTCGATCGACCCGCGGACCGGCCGTGCGGCCGGTTTGCCCCGGCAGGTGTCGGTTGAACCCGTCCGGCCGCTCGCGGCGGTCCCCACCCCGGACGGGGCGGAGATCATCTATCACGTGCAGCAGTTCGACGCCGGCCGGCCGATTCGGGAGATCCGCGCAGTCCCGAGTAACGGTGGCAGACACCGCACGCTCTATTCGAGCCCGAACACGCCCTGGAACCTCGTGATGTCGGACGATGGACGCTTCGTCTACTTCTCCACGGGCCGAAGCTCCCGGCAGCGACACACGTTCATGCGAGCTCCGGTGGATGGGGGAGAGGCGGAAGAGTTGGGGCTCGCCGAGCCGGGGCCCGAAGTCATCGGGCTTGGGGGTTCACGCTACATCGCATCGGTGGGGTCCGGAGGGGGCGGCTCGATGGCTATTGCGCGCGGTCTGACGCTCGATCTCGCCCGGACGTCCGGTGGGGCGATCGGACGGTTCTCCCTTCACCCGCGGATGAGCGTCAAGCGACTGCTGGGGGACGGGACGTCTCTAACCATCGTGCGCAAGGACATGGTATTGCCTGCCACCGTGGCGCCGCTCAACGGCGGGCCACCCCGCCATCTGAACACGCCGGACTCGGAAGACGTGCTGCTCGGGCTCGGCTTTCTGGATGATGGGCGTGTCGCCCTGCGAACGCACCAGAACGGCAGCGACGTGATCCTCGTCACCTCGTCCACCACCGGTACTGCCACCGAGATACCGATGCCCGACTGCTTCCCCTGGCCCGAGTTCCCCATGGCCATCGCGCCGGACGGCGCGCGACTCATGTGCGTCGCGGACACCGGCGACCGGGAGTACGGAGCCGTGCGGCTCTACGATCTCGGATCGGGAGAAGCGCGTGACCTGGGGCGGGTCGAGAGATGGGGCGGTGGACATCTTCTGTTAGGCCGAGGCGGCACGCTCTTCCGGGACGCGGACGACCTGCTCTTCAGGGAGCCGATTGGAGATTCGGTCGTGTTCTTCCGGGTCCCGCCCGACGGGCTTCCGCGTCGCATCGCCTCGATTCCCGAGGAGTCGACGTTTCAAGATGTCGTGGCCGTACATGGGGACAGGCTGGCCTACGGGATCGGGGACATCGACAAGGGAGAGATGACCCTCTACGTGAAGGACGGGGAACAAGCGCCTCGACCCGTGCTCGAGAGGGACGGAAGAGTCGTGGGGTTCTCGTCGACCTGGTCGCCAGACGGACGCTGGCTCGCCACACAGGACTGCGCGCTCGCGCCTTTCCCGCAGTGCAAGGTACTGGTCATCCCGATCGACGAGTCCGGCAATCGGGCGGGTGAACCAAGAGAGCTCCAGGGCGGGGGTTTGGCTCCACTCGTTCTCGCCTGGTTGCCGGACCAGTCGGCCCTCGTCGAGTTGGGGGCGGAGGACGCGGAGTTCAAACTCGGCACCTGGCTCCTACCACTGCACGACGGCGGAACCGCCGAGAGGCTGCTGGGGCCCAACGATATGCCGGTTTCCATCTCGCCCGACGGCCGCTACCTCGCGTACACACAGCGGATCGTCCAGGGCAGTTCGATCTGGTTGGTGGAGCTGGAGGGTGGTAACTGAACGCTCGCTCGAGGCTGATGACCGATGGATCGGGTAGGCGGGACCGTTTAAGCGGTCCCGCCTCCCACACCACCGGACGTGCGGGTCCGCATCCGGCGGTTCACGCGGGGCACTGAAGCCTCCGCCACTCGTGGGTGAGGTTCACAAGACCGTGCCGTTCGAGCCAGCGGTTGGGCACGGCCTGGTGCAGGTGACTCGCCCTGGCATTCCACCAGGGGCCGCGACCGTTGTAGGCCGAGGCGCTCGCGCGTTCCCTGTCCAGTCCGCGGTTGCATAGCTCTCTGAGCTGAGTCGGTGGCCGCTTCCACTGCCGCCACAGCAGGCAGCGCAGCTTCCGGCGGATCCACTTCTCCAATCTCTCAAAGCTCGCTCGCACCTCCGCCAGCTTGAAGTACGCGACCCACCCCCTGAGGATCGGGGTGAGCTCCTCGATCACACGCCCGAGGCTTCTGCCTCGCCCTCGCCGGAAGATCTGCTTGAGCTTCCCCTTGAGTCGCTTCTCCGACCCCGGGGCCACTTTGAGCTTCGGTCTCCGGTCCGGGGTGACCGTGTATCCCAGAAACGTCCGCTTCCAGGGCCGGGTCACCGCGCTCTTGTGTCGATTCACCTTGAGCCGGAGCCGCTTCCGAAGAAACCGCTCCAGCGATGCCATCACTCGCCTGCCCGCTCCCTCGGACCGCACATACACGTTGCAGTCGTCGGCGTAGCGCACGAAGCAGGGCCTGCTGGATCAACCGGTCCAGCACCGTCGGGATGCCGAGCTGCCTCACTCCCTTCCCACCCGGCTTCGGGATCTCTACCCGCCGCACGGGCTCGGGTCGGTACGCGCCGCTCAGCAGCGCCTCGCGTACCTCGGGCCAGCGCTCCCGGCAGTGACCTTTCAGATCGTGGATCGTTACCCCATCCACGCCCGGGGCCCCACCGTTGCGCACGACTCGCCGGTACGCCGCCACCACGTTCTCGCGCCTGAGCACCTCCTCCATGAGTCGCGGAGCCCTCTCCCCGGCCTCTGCCCCACGTGCCGAGCCCGCTTGACGCGCAGCACCCGTACCCTCGGCGGTTCCGCCGCCTGCTCTCCGGGCCCGCTCCGGCTTCTCAGCCGTCACCTTCCTGCGTCTCCCTCAGGTCTCGAACGCACGACTGCCGGTTCGGCTCCTCGTGTTCGGCCCTTCACCCCCCTCAAGCGGCGGCTACTATGGCCTCGGTTGACCTCTCGCTCCGCCTCCCGGCGTCGCTCTTTCAGGCATAAGGCGAGATCTCCCAGGGTAAGGCGCGTGACCTTCCTCCCACCTACCCGCCGCATCTACTTCCACACCCTCCCGGATGGCTATCGGGCTTCGGATCTGCATGCCTCCTCGCCCGGGTGTGGCTGCCTCCTATGCGGTTCGTGTGCCTCGGGCCGGGAGTTTGCCTACAGCTTCCTTCCCACCCCTCCTCGCGGAGACGCAGTTGCTGTTCAGCTAACGGTTCCCGCCATCAGGGTCCGTAAGGGACTTTCACCCTCAAGTCGCTTCCCGCTCGGCTTTCGCCTCACGGTTGCCGGCACCCTCAACAGGGCACCACGCGCCATGCCTGGCGCACATGAAAGAAGGCCGCGTGATTGCGGGCTTTCGGCTAATCGGGCGGGCGAGATTAGCTACGATCGCTGCGCGATCCGCTGATCTCCCCCCATACACATCCGGCTAGAACAGTGAGGCAATATCGGGGCGGCGAGATAGACGTCCGGTCGCTTCGCGATCCTCCGTGATCCCGCCGCAGTGTCATCGCCGCCGCTATTACGATCTCGTTCGAGCGCCATTCGGTCTGCGGACTCTTCACCTCAGGTCAATGCATCACAGGCAGCCGCATCCACATCGCTGCGACCCAACCTCTCTCCGTGGGGGGGGACAGAGAGGGACTATCGACGGAAGTTCGCAAGCCGTTGGGCGTCGGCTCAGCAGGACACGGAAACGACCGGCTGTTCTTCCAGCGTCGTCAGATCGAGAGCGACATCTGGCGTATGCGGCTGGTCCGGGAGCGATGGCTTTCGAGGAGCGCTTGGGCGGTGAGTAGAAGTCGCCGTTGCCCCTAGAACGCACGAAAGCCCGCGAATCCGGTCGTGCGCAGTTCGTCACGGCTCCTCCTCGATCCACAGATGCTCGACATCCCAATAGACGTTGGCGCGAAACGGCGTGCTGAGGCCCTTGACCCGCCGGTGCGCCACGTAGGTTTCCACCGCTTGGGTCAAGTAGGTATATGGCACGTCTCGGAGGAACTGAGGCTGGAGCTGGGCGTACGCCGCGTCGATCTCCTGCGGATCGGCGAGGGTGGCGAGACGGTCGAGCAGGTCGATCACTTCGGGATTCCGCCAGCCGAGAACCGACTCCCGCCCAAACATCTGGATCAGACCGCGCTCGGCCGTTGGCTTCATCCCCCACAACAATGAGATCGCCGCCTCGAAATCGCCCGACCGGATGCGCTCGAGTGCGACCGGGGGATCCATCTGGTGAATCTCCATCCGCGCCCCGACGCGGGCGTACTGATCCTGCAGCCAAACTGCCGCCCTGTGCCATTCGTCCCAGACGATGACGGTGAACGCGAGTTCCTGGCCGTTGCGTTCGCGCACGCCATCCCCATCACGGTCCCGCCAGCCGACTGCCTCCAAAAGCCGAACCGCCTCGTCAGGATCGTAGGGGATCGGGTCCGGCAGCTGGCCTTTCCAGTATTGTCCCTCACTGAACGGCGCATCTACGATCGGTACGTTCGGTGGCCTGGATAAGAGAGCCGGGAGGACGGCCCGGTCCGCGGCCAGGGTGAGGGCCCGCCGAACACGCGCATCCGCGAAGGCAGGATGGCGCTGGTTCCACAGCACTGCTTGGATGGCCCCCACGTCGATCCACACGTCGTAGTAGACGCGGTAGCGAGGATCGCTCGGGAGCAGCTGGACATCCGCCTTGCGGTCCAGGTTGAGTGCATCCACCTCGCCCGCCAGTAGCTCGGTTATCGAGTAGGGACCATACTTGAAAACGACTTCGTCGATCTTCGGCTTCCCCCGGTAGTAGTCGGGATTCGCCTCGAGGAGCGTCATGGTCTTGGGCACGTGTCGGCCAAACCTGTACGGACCGTTCCCTACCGGCTGGTCCCAGAACTCCCACTCGTAGAACTCGCTCGGGTCGAGGTCCTCCAGCAGGTGCTTCGGATAGAACCACGTCCCGTGAAACGGGAGTCCGTACGCCCCTCCACGGGAGAGTTGGCTGTAGGAGATGGTCACCGTGCTGTCGTCGACGACTCTCACCTCCTCAACGCCCACGCCGTTCTCGTACAGCACCTCCGGGTGTCTCCACAGATCGTAGGTGAACTTGATGTCGTGGGCGGTGACCGGAACGCCATCGTGCCAGCGCAGGCCGGAACGCAAGTGGATCGTCCATGTTCGGTAGTCCGGTGAGTGTTCCCAACTTCGGGCGAGCCGTCCCTCCAGCTCTCCGTTCTCGTCAGGCCACGCGAGGTTCAGGAACAAGAGCGGTTGGCACATGTTCTCGACGGGGCTCGTGCACGAATCCTGGTCCCACCAATAGAGAACCGTTAGGCGACCGGGAGTGGGCGAATGAGTCGCACCGCTTTCACTGGCGTCGCGGCCGCCGCATCCCAGGGCCAACAGCGCAGCGCCGGCGAGGAGCGCGATCGAGCGAGTCACGACCCCGGCAAGGCGGTCACGCTCCGAGGCGCCGAGTCGCCCGGCCCGGGACACCATCATTCCTGGTCTTTCAGCCACAGCTCAACCATGTGCATGAGGGGATGTGCCCGCTCCGGTGTACCGAGCCCGCGAAGCCGTAGACCCTGTGTAGACCCCAAGACCGGTACTTGATTTCGTAAACTCCAATCGGGGCGGCGAGATGAATGTCCGGTCGCTTCGCGATCCTCCGTGATCCCGCTGCAATGGCTGGATCGGCTGTCATCACCAGGGGCGCCGGGATTGGGGGGCACCCGACGAATCGAGGAGTGCCATATTAACTGGCCCAGTTTTCGGGGAGCACCTCAGAGCAACGGCTCGTCGCCTTTGAGTTTGCGACTGGAGAAATCTTTGAGGTCTCGCGAAAACGAGACGGACGGCTCGATGGCCGACAGGAGCCGACGTTCGATTCGCACGCATTCCGTGCGCTGTCGGAGTAGACCCTCACCGACCGTAGCGAGACCGGATGCGGAACAGACCGATGAACGCTCGCAGCGCCGCCCGAACGTTCAGCTTCGATCCTGGGACGTCGCGCCAGCTCTTGAGCGGGAACTCGACGATACGGCTCGAGGCCCGCTCTCGTCCGTCCGTATCGACGAGCCGCGCAAGCAGCTCCACATCGAAAGCGAAGCCCGATATGAACTCCTCCTCCAGCAGCGCGGCGAGATCGTCCGTAACGCGGAAGAGCTTGGCGCCGCACTGCGTGTCATAGACGGGCATGCCCAGCGCCACTGACGCGCACGTGGCGAACACCCGGCCCAGGTAGTGACGAAGGGGCCGCCGCGCGATGCGCCGCCCAAGCAGCCGCACGCGACTGCCGAGCACCCAATCGACGTCTTCACGGCGGACGAGAAGCGCGCGGAACCCGGCGACCGTGTCGAGTGGTGTCGAGAGATCGGCGTCCCAGTACCCGATTTGCCCGGGCTGCCGCTCGAGGGCCGCAAGTAGGCCGATTCTCACGGCCTCCGCCTTCCCGCGGTTCTGCTCCAGCGCAATCCATGAGATCGCGTCAGAAGCCTCTGCGAGCTCGATCAGGACGGTGCTGGTCTCGTCCGTCGATCCATCATCGACGAATATCAGCGACAACCAGGGGGTCCCTTCCACCGCCCTCAGAAAAGCACCACGATCCAGGCGGCCTGCCTCGTTGTAACACGGTACCACGAGGATGGCCCCGCGGGGGCGAGGCTCCGGCACATTCACGGTGCCGCCCCGTCCGCCACTTCCGCCACTTCTTCGCCCGCATTCCGCAACACCGCCATGAGGCTGAGGCCGTTCGCGAACGGCCTCGCCTGCCCGGCATGAGCGCAGACCAGCCGACGAGCCTCGCCTCCGAAGATCTTCGCGAGGATGCGATTGACCGGTGCTGGCGGAAGCGAGAGGTCGGTCTGCTGGAGGCCGGCGCTCGAACCCCGAATCTGGCTGATCGCACGAGAGGCCCGCGCGAGCGGGAAGAGCCTCGAGTTGAAGAACGAGAAGAACTCGGGGGTCACGGGCCGTCCGTCCCACACCGTGCGCAGCGTGTTCGCGGTATAACGACGGTGGTGACCCAGGGCGACATCGTGTGGGGACCAGAGCTCGGGGTGAGCCGGCACGGTCAGAAGGATCCGCGCTCCCGGAGAGAGCGCGGCGATGATGTGGTCGAGGAACGCTCGATCATCCGCTATGTGCTCCATGACGTCCGATGAAACGACGAGGTCGCTCTCGCCGATCAACTCGTCGGCTACGGGATCGCCGGGCTCCGCTACCCGGAATTCGAGGTGGGGGAACCGGGTGCGCGCGAGCTCGATCGCGTGGGGATCGCGGTCTATTCCGCGAGTGCCGAACTGATTGGCGAGCGCGGCCGTGATGCCACCCGTTCCACACCCCAGGTCGAGTATGCTGGAGGCGTCCCCTCGGGGCGCGGTGGCCGCTGCCATGGCGAGCAAAATTCGCCGCCGTCCCAGGAACCACCAGTGGCGATCCTCCATGTGGGCGTGAAGCTCGAACTGTCTCCTGTCCATCGACCCCCCGAAGTTTCCGCGGCGCGTCACGCCAAATCTCGCTCCAAGGAACCCGGCCGACCATGCCTGCGAGACACGACGGGCGCTCACTCGGCACGGGTCGCGGAGCTCCCCGACCCAGAGGCGCTCGGAGGCACCTCCCGGGTCGCGCCCCTCTCCGGAACCTGCGGGCCAAAGCGGCGGGCGATGGTGCGAGCCCTGCGGCGTGCGGCCAGGTACCGCCACGGTCCCTCGATCGTGCCGCGCAGCTCGGTCAGTACGAGCCGGCGCGACGCGGATCCCGGCCGCACGAAACGTAACCCCTGGTGGAACAACCCGTGTGCGCCCACGAGGGCCAGCACCCAGGCGGCGCGCGGACGCGTGAGCATGCCGCGCAGGAGCATCGCGGTCATGCCGCTCCCCCATCCCGCGATCTGGCGGCGAAGGCCTTCCTCTTCGCGCCGATGCCGGTGTCGGACAACGGCCCGGGGCTGGTACGCCATCCCGTAACCGTGCGCCATGACGCGGAACACCATCTCGGTGTCTCCGCCTCCGTTCGTGTGGGTCCCCACGTCGAGCGCCGGGTCGAAGAGACCGACGTCCGAGAAGACGGACGTTCGGAATGCCAAGTTCGCGCCGCTCGCGTGCGGGGCGACCAGGGCGCAGTGCCAGAGCCCGCGCGCGCCCCAGCCCTCCCCGGGCAACAGCCGGATCGGCTCGAGCCCGCCAGACAATCCGCCGTACTCCTCGAAGCGCACCTGCGCCGGAGTCTCGAGCTCGAGCGGCAGGATGAGGCCACCCACGGCCATGATCCGAGGGTCCTCCAGGAACGGCTCGATGATCCTCCGGGCCCAGTCGCGCTCGACACGCGCGTCATCGTCGGTGAACGCCAGCACGTCGCCCGACGCCTCGAGAATGGCGCGGTTGCGTGCCCAGTCCAGTCCCGGTCTGGGCTCGACCCGGTACCGCACGCCGGGCCGCGACTGGCAGAGCAGGCGAACGGCATCGTCGGGGGGTGCGTTATCGACCACCAGGATGTTGACGGCCGGATAGTCCAGGCCGAGTAGCGCATCGAGACACCCGGCCATCTCATCGGGCCGGTCCCGCGTACACACCGCCACCGTCAGGGCCGGAAGCGCCCCTTCGGGTGGGCGACTCCCCTTCGCGCCACGCATCGCTTCGCCGGGGCGCATTAGCCTGGGAGGCCTGCCGAGGCACCGTCGGCGCTCACAGCTGGCTTGCCGGATCCCCGTCCCGCTGTCACATTCCGGCTCCTCGCAGCATGCCGGCCACCCCGACGGAGGGCCCCTCATGGGCGATGGCAAGACCCGCCGCATCCCGAGGAAGCTGCGCCGGGCCGTCACCCTCATCCTGGGAAACGTACTCGTGTTCGGCGCGCTCCTCGCCGTGTTCGAGGGAACGGCGAGCCTGCTCCTGGTGGGCCGCGAGATCGCCCGAACCCCGCCCGTGCCCGAGCAGCGCCACGCCGATCACGACACGCTTCTCGGGTGGGCAAACCGGCCGCTCGTGCATCTTCCCGACGCCTACGGTCCCGGCGTCGGCCTCAGCATCAACGGTCAGGGGTTCCGAGCCGAGCGCGACTTTCCGACCAGTGCACCGGCCGGCACGATTCGCGTCATCTGTTCCGGCGATTCTTTCACCTTCGGCTATGGGGTGGGTGACGAGGAGGCGTGGTGCGCGCGCCTCGCGACACTCGATCCGCGCCTCGAGAGCGTGAACATGGGTCTCGGAGGCTACGGCGTCGATCAGGCCTACCTCTGGTACAAGCGGGATGGAACCCGGTTGGATCACCACCTGCAGCTGCTCGCGTTGCTGACCGACGACTTCGAGCGAATGAAATCCGATCGATTCATGGGCTTTGGAAAGCCGCTCCTCGAACCTCGGGGAGACTCGATCGTCGTGGTGAACCGCCCGGTCCCGAGGACGTGGTGGCTCACGCGCCGCCGTGCGCTGTACGCCGAGGCGGTCGGTCGCCTCGCACTGGTACGCATCGCGCGCGGACTCTTCGGAGAGGATGCGGAGGAGCGCGCGCGCCATGGGCTCGCGGAAGACGAGCGAGTGCGTGAGATCCTCACCCGGGTTTTCGCGGAGCTCCACGGCGTGAACGAGGCGAAAGGCAGTCGCCTCGTCCTCCTCTACCTCCCGGGAGCGTGGGATTACCAGGACGACGACGCCGCTCGGTGGCGTCACTTCGTTCGTAACGAGGCCGAACGGCTGGGTGTCGCGTTCCTCGATTTGGTAGAAGAGATCCGGCGTGTACCGCCCACCGAGGTGGATCGGTTGTTCGCGCCCAACCTTCATTTTAGCGTAGCGGGGAATCGCTGGGCGGCCGAAGTGATTCACCGCCGTCTGACTCCGATCATCGACAGCGTCGCCGCCGCGCGGTGATTCCGGCGGGGAGCGCGCGACGCCGGCCCCCGGCTCACCTCGGCTAGCCGCTCAGAAAATCGCGATACCGTCGCCATCCGAATACCGCGGACAGGCCGGTCTGGCCATCGTGCTGAAGCCTTCCAGATACCGGCGCGCGGTCTCTTCGTCGGGGAGAGGATACACATCGTTCGAGGCGACGTGGTACGCGTACAGATCGCTCCCGTATGGATACACGTTGATCACGTCGTCGAACAACGTCGTGCGGAGCCCTTCCGGCGTCGCCTCCGAATTGGGCTTGATGACGTCGCCGCGCACGTCCCGTTTGTCGTACGTCAGCTGGAGCATGCCGGTCACGTCCCAGCCGGTCGCGAAGACCGGGGCGGGACCCACGTACGGGCACAGCCCGTCGAGAAGCAGTGTCGTGCCCGCGGGGACGTCCGGGAACCGCTCGTGGATCGCCGCAATCACCGCCTCCTGCTCCCGTGCCGCATCCGCCCAGTGGTCCGCGACTGAGCCGGTGATCAGCGCGACGACCGCGGCGAGCATGCCGGCCAGCACCGCGATCGCCCTACGCCCGGTCCGAGCGGACGGCAGCGACCGGGCGATCCAGCCCAGGACGCCCACGAACACGAAGGCGACGCCGATCGCGGCGACGATGGCGGTTCGATTGTTCGCACCGGTCGCGTGGAAGCCGATCTCCCACGTCATGAGCGTCACTCCGTAACCCGCGACAAAGAGGATCGCCCCCAGCCCCGTGATCGCTCGCCAATCGACCCTGCGGATCGCGGTCTCGGCCCCCTCGCGGTCGCGAACCAGCAACCAGATACCGGTCGCAAGCCCGATCAACGCGGCCACAGCTACAACCCAGGGAGCGGGACCGCCGCTGAGGATCTGGACGACGCGGGCCGGAAGCTCTACGCCGTAGTCACCGAAGTGGACGGGAACGGCCTCGCGTACGATGCGCAGGACTCGATGGATGTAGCCACCGGAGATGTCTGCCCGGATCGTGGTCGACAGCTTGTAGCCGATCGTTGCGGCCAGCAGGACGACGTTGCTCACGATGCCGGCGAGCGTGGGCCCAAGCCGAGGTGTCGCCCGGCGCGCTCGCTCGAACGATCCGAGACCGCCGAGCACGACGACGTTCAGGAGCAGAAGCGGAGCAGTGACCTCATAGGCCAGCGCGCTCGCGACCAGCGCCGCCGAGCCGAGCCCCTTCCACAGCCATCGGCGCGCGTCGGCCCGGCGCAGGAACTGCAGATCCGCCCCTAGGCTGGCGAAGTACAGGAGAAGAGCCGCGTTCGCCTGGAAGGCCGCGATCCACACGCGGTCGGTGGAGTAGTGCGGCAGGAGGCCAAAGACCAGCGGGATGAGTAGAGCCGGCAGCCGGGCGAAGCCGATCGCACGCAGCGAGAGGTGGAACAGCACGACCGTGGCGGTCAGGACGAAGGCGTTCGTCACGTGCCAACCGAGGGGATCGTTGCCGAACACGGCGTACAGGGCGGCGAGCAGAACAGCCTGGACGGGACGGGTGGACATCTCCATGGGCAGGATGGCTCCGAACAGCCGCGGAAACGATCCACCCGCGTCGTGCAGCGTCGACATGAACGCCCAATCGTCGCTGTACAGGCCGAGCCCACCCACGTACGGTGTGCATGACACGAGCACGATGACGGCCAGGAAGGCGACGTCCGGCCAAGCACTCACGGCGTGCGCTCCGCTCGGCCCGTCGCCGAGTCCGGGGGGGCGCCCGTGCGCGACGCGATCGAACGATGAGACTCGGCCAGCCCTCGGGCTCATGGGCACTCCCGTTAATGAGGCCGCGTCGCGTGCCCGGTGCGTTCCGACGTCCGGGCAGCCGGAATCCGTGCGTCCCGCGCTCCTCGGCGGTCTTCATCGGAGCGCGCAGCAGTACATTCTAGCCACCTGGACGGCGATGAGCAGCAGGAGCCGCAGAGCTCCGACACACGATGACGTCTTCGCCAGGACGGTTACCGTGGAAAGGAACGAGATGCTCGAGGCCCTCACGAACAGGCTCCGCGAGGCCAGCGATCACATCCGGACGCGCCTCGCCGATTCCCGCCTGAACCGCCGCATCGCCGACCTGCCGCGCGACGCCGGTGCCGATGAGGTTGTCGATTTTCTGTTTTCGCCGGCGGCACGGGGTATCGAGGCCTGGCAGATCCCGGAGGAGTTCCGGGCCCTCGCCCGCCTCGTCGAGCGGCGGCGGCCGCGGGCGATCCTGGAGATCGGGACGGCGGACGGCGGGACGCTCTTCGCTCATGCCCGGCTTGCCCACGAGGAGGCACTCATCGTGAGTCTCGACCTGCCGGAAGGTCCCTTCGGTGGGGGATACCCCGCCTGGCGGGCGCCGCTGTACCGATCGTTCGCGGGACCTCGGCAGGAGATCGCGCTGCTCTGCGTGGACTCGCACGCCGGGACGACCGTCACGGCCCTGGCGGAGTTGCTTGGCGACCGGCGCATCGACTACGCGTTCATAGACGGGGACCACTCGTACGACGGGGTCCGCCAGGATTTCGAGCTTTGCATGCGCTTCGCCGCGGATGACGCGGTGATCGCGCTGCATGACATCGCGCCACTACCCAACCCCGAGTGGGTGCGCGACGACCAGATGACCGCCGCCGATGGCGCTACGCGTCGCTTCTGGCAGGAAGTTCGCCGTGAGTATGCCCACGAAGAGTTCATCCACGATGTCGAGCAGGAGGGATACGGCATTGGCGTGCTGTACATCGGAGCCGCGGTCGATCCGAGCACCGCGGCGGGATCCACCGACCCGCTCCGGAGCGGCACGTGACCTGGATCGAGGCCCCGTCATGAGCGCGACTGTGCGAACCCTCCTGGTCACCGGCGGAGCCGGCTTTATCGGGTCCGCCCTGATCCGTCATCTGATCGAGGACACGCCGAACATCGTGGTGAACGTGGATTGCCTCACGTACGCCGGAAACCGGGCCTCGCTCGCCGACGTCGAGAGCTCGGCCCGGTACCGATTCGAGCAGGTGGACATTCGCGATGCGCAGGAGGTGAATCGTGTCTTCTCCGAGCACCGCCCGGATGCGGTGCTGCACCTCGCCGCCGAGTCGCACGTCGACCGTTCCATCGACAGGCCGGCGGTATTCCTCGAGACGAACGTACGCGGGACGTTTAACCTCCTCGAGGCCGCCCACGATGCGTATTCGAGACTGGCTGGGGCTCCCGCCAGCGACGGCTTTCGGTTCCTCCACGTTTCGACCGACGAAGTGTTCGGCACGGCCGGGACCGGCGAACGCTTCACGGAGGAATCGCGATACGCGCCGAGTTCGCCGTATGCGGCGAGCAAGGCGGCCGCGGACCACCTCGTGCGCGCCTGGGGCGTCACGTGGGGCTTGCCGGTAGTCACGACAAACTGTTCGAACAACTACGGACCGCGTCAGTTTCCGGAAAAGCTCATCCCTCACATGATCCTGAGTGCGCTCGAAGGCCGGGGCCTTCCGGTCTACGGGGACGGCAACCACGTGCGAGATTGGCTGCACGTCCATGATCACGTGCGGGCGCTGACCACCATCCTCGAGCGGGGACGAGTGGGCGCTTACTACAACATCGGAGGACGGGACGGCGAGCGGCGGAACATCGACGTCGTAGGCTCGATCTGCGACCTGCTCGACGAGCTTCGGCCGCGCGGTGACGGAGGCAGCTACCGCGACCAGATCGCCTTCGTGGACGAGCGGCCCGGGCACGACCGCCGATACGCGATCGATACATCGCGTCTTACCTCCGAGCTCGGTTGGTCGCCTTCGATCGACTTCGAGACTGGACTCCGCGACACGGTTGCGTGGTACCTCGAGCGTCGCGACTGGTGGGAGCCTCTACGTCGGCGCATGCACGGCGGCGCGGGCTCCGAGTCTGGGGGGGGGGGCGAATGAGCGGCGTCGGACGCAAGGGCATCCTGCTCGCGGGCGGGACGGGTAGCCGGCTTCACCCGCTCACGGCCGTCGTTAACAAGCAGTTGCTGCCGGTATACGATAAGCCGATGGTCTACTACCCGCTCTCGACGCTCATGCTCGCTGGCATCCGAGACATCCTGGTGATCACCACACCGGACGGAGAGCCGCGGTTCGATTCGCTCCTGGGCGATGGGTCGCGATGGGGCATCCGAATCCGATACGCGGTCCAGCCGGCTCCGGAGGGGATCGCTCAGGCGCTGCTGATCGCCGAGGAGTTCCTCGACGGGGGCTCCTGCGCGCTCGTGCTCGGCGACAATCTGTTTTACGGGAACAGCCTGGGCGAGAAGCTTCAGCGTGCCGCCTCGAGGCGCAGCGGTGCGACGGTGTTCGGCTATCGCGTGGAGCGCCCGCAGGACTACGGTGTGCTCCAGTTCGACCCGGAAGGCCATGTCGAGGACATCATCGAGAAGCCTGCCTCGCCCCCCTCCGACTACGCCGTGACTGGCCTCTACTTCTATGATTCGAAAGCGGTCGGGCTGGCCCGCACGCTCGTCCCTTCAGAGCGCGGTGAGCTGGAGATCACGGACCTGAACCGCCTGTATCTGGAGCGCGGTGAGCTCGAGGTCGACCTGCTCGGCCGGGGGTTCGCCTGGCTGGACGCCGGCACACCCGAGACGCTGCTTGCGGCGAGCGACTTCGTACGCACGCTCGAGCTGCGCCAGGGCCTGAAGGCGAGCTGTCCGGAGGAGATCGCTTTGCGAAGCGGATTCATCGATCGAGTGGCCCTGGAAAGGCTGGCGGCCGAGTTGGGCGACAGCGGGTACGGACACTACCTGTCCCGCGTCGCACGGGAACCCCCGTGGGAGATACGGATCGAGCCGCCTGGCGCCTCCCCTCGATGAACGTGTTCCGGCCGGAGCCCCTTCCCGAGCTCGTCGTGATCGAACCCGCAGTGCACTCCGATGATCGCGGGTTTCTCTTCGAATCGTGGCATCGCGATCGGTATCGGGCGGCCGGCATCCCCGGAACGTTCGTGCAAGACGTACATTCGTTTTCCCGGGCGGGCGTGCTGCGGGGCCTCCATTTTCAGCATCCCGATGCACAGGGAAAGCTCGTCCGAGTCACCCGCGGCACGGTGTTCGACGTGGCCACCGATGTGCGCCGGGGCTCACCGACGTTCGGGCGCTGGTGGGGTGTCGAGTTGTCGGAGACCAACCGCCGGCAGCTGTGGATCCCGATCGGATTCGCCCACGGATTCGTCGCGCTCGAGGAGGCCGAGGTCGAGTACCGGTGCACTGCTTTCTACACGCCTGAGCATGCGCGCTCGATCGCGTGGAACGACCCCGAGATCGGCGTCGAATGGCCCGTCGTCGACCCGCTCGTGTCGGCCACCGACGAGCGAGCCCCCTCTCTGGCGGAACTCGAGCATCACAACCTGCTCCCCGAGCACAGGGGATGACCCTGCTCGTCGCCGGCGCCGGCGGCCAGGTGGGCCGCGCGATCGTCCGTGAGGCGGGGCGACGAGGCATCCCCCTCATCGGGCTCGACCGTCGAGACCTCGATGTGGCCGATTCGGACGCGATCGATGCCGTGTTGGACGGTCGTGCGCGCATCGCGCGCACTGTCCTCAACCTGGCGGCGTACACGCGCGTCGATGCGGCCGAGGCGGATCCGGAGGCCGCCTTCCGCACGAATGCGACCGCCGTCGGGTTGCTGGCCGACGCCTGTCGGCGATCCGGCAAGTTGCTGGTGCACGTCTCCACCGACCACGTCTTCGATGGCGAGGCCCCGGAATCGTATACCGAGATGGACCCCGTCCACCCACTCAATGCCTATGGTCGCAGCAAAGTCGCCGGCGAGGAGGTGCTCCGCCGCACGCTACCGCGACATATCATCGTAAGGACATCCTGGGTGTTCGGTACGGGTCACGACAACTTCGTGACGACCATGCTGCGACTGGCGCGCGAGCGCGATGAGGTGCGCGTCGTCGCGAGCGAAGTCGGTTGTCCGACCCCGGCCGAAGAGCTCGCGTCGGCGTTGCTGGTGTTGGCCGAGCACATCGATCGAAGGGGCTTCGACGCCTGGGGCACGTATCACTATTGCGGTCGGCCGGCGGTGTCGCGCGCGGACTGGGCACGATGGATCTTCGAGCGCGTGGGACAGGTCGGCGACCTACGGGTCGCACGCGTGATCGACATCGCGAGCCGCGACTTCCCGACGCCCGCGCTTCGCCCGGCCCGCGTCATCCTCGATTGCAGCGCGATCGAGCGCACGTTCGGGATCGAACAACCGGCCTGGGAGCCCGCGCTGGATCGGATGCTTCGCGAGTCGTGCGCCGGGCCGCGTCCGACGGCCCGGGAGTCATGAGCCAGCCCGAGTCGTCTGTGGATGCCGTAGTCGCGTACGTGATCTCCGCCTACCAGCTGCCCGAGATGCTCGTTCGACTGGTCGAGCGATTGGACGCACCCGGGACACACACGTTCATCCACGTGGACGCCCGGACCCCGGATAGAATGTTCCGGGCCATGACGGGGCCCCTCGCCGGGCGGCCGAACGTGGAGTTCCTGCCTCGACACGCGTGCCGCTGGGGCGACTTCGGCCACGTGCGCGCCACGCTCGATGGCCTGCGTGCGCTCATCGGGTCCGGACGGCCCTTCGACTACGTGGTTCTGCTCACGGGTCAGGACTACCCCCTCCGATCCAACGCGCGCATCACCGAAACGCTCGGTCGAGCGGATGGAAAGATCTTCATGCGGGCGTCGCGACTTCCGACCGATCTCTGGACGGACGGTGGCACATACAGGTACGAAAACCGGTTCTTCCACATCGCCGGCCGGCCCTTCTCGTTTCCCGGCGCACCGTTCAGCCATGCGCCTTTGAACCGGGCCTGGTGGCGTATCGCACGGAGACTCGGACTGTACCGGCGCTTTCCGGACGGCCTCGAGCCCTACGGGGGGTCCTCATACTGGATGCTCCCCGCCGACGCCGCGAGGTACGTTGTCGACCGTGCGGTGAGCGATCCCGCCCTCCTGAAGTTCTTCCGGTACGTCCGCGTCCCGGACGAAATCTTCTTCCAGACCCTCATCATGAACTCGCCGCTCCGGACCCGCTGCGTCGACGACGATCTGCGCTTCATCGACTGGCGGGAGGGTGGTGACAGTCCGCGGATCCTCACGTGCGACGACCTGTCTATGCTTCTTTCGTCGAACGCGCTCTTCGCACGCAAGTTCGATCCGGGCGTGGATGCCGAGGTGCTCGACAGGATCGATCGCACGGTCGCGGTCTGAGGACCGGACGGCTCCCTGGGTCCACAGTCGGACGTTCCCGGCGGTCCAAGGCGCAACTCTTGCTATGTGTTCGCAGTCGGTGGAGGTTGGCTTTGAATCCATTGGCTTGTGGAGCGGGCAGATGCCGGGAGTCGGGATGGGAAGGCCCGAGAGGGCGGCTGAGACCACGGAGGTCGGGTCGTGCTGACGCCACGAGCGTTGGTTGCGGGCGCGGGCGGGTTCATCGGCCACCACGTCGTATCCTACCTGAAGGACAGAGGTTACGAGGTGCGCGGCGTCGATCTCAAGCGACCGGAGTTCGAACCCAGCCGAGCGGACGACTTCCTGCTCCTCGATCTCAGAGACCCCGCGAGTTGCCGCCGGGCCCTCTCCCTCGACGAGGGGACCTTCGATGAGGTCTATCAGCTCGCCGCCGACATGGGGGGAATGGGCTTCATCTCGCGGGCCGAGTGCGAAGTCCTGCGCCACAACGCCCTGATAAACCTTCACATGACCCACCACGCGGTCGAGCTCGGGGTGCCCCGATATTTCTTCTCCTCCTCCGTTTGCGTCTATCGGGACATGGAACCAGGAGAGTCTGCGCTTTCCGAAGAGGACGCGGTGCCCGCCGAGCCGGACAACGAGTATGGGTGGGAGAAGCTCTATTCGGAGCGAGTCGCCCTCGCCTTCGGTCGCCGTTCAGACACCGAGTTCAGGGTCGCGCGCTTCCAGAACTGCTATGGGCCGTTGGGTACGTGGCGGGGGGGACGCGAGAAGGCGCCCGCTGCCATCTGCCGCAAGGTGGCGGAAGCCCCGGCAGGTGGCGACATCGAAGTGTGGGGGGACGGGACGGCTGTCCGGGCGTACACGTACGTCGAGGATATGGTCGAAGGCATCTATACGCTCACCCACTCGGACCTCGCGGAGCCCGTCAACATCGGGGCCTCGGAGTACGTGAGCGTGGACGAGCTGGTTGAGACGGTGATGGACGTGGCCGGAAAGCCCCTCCGCATTCGGCACGTGGAAGGGCCCGTCGGGGTCCAGTCGCGGAACTTCAGCCACCGGCGAATCGAATCTCTGGGCTGGCGGCCGCGCGTCGATCTCCGGGAAGGCCTCCGGCGGACCTATCGCTGGATCGAAGAACATGTTCGCGAGGCGCGGTCCGCCGTCGACTTGCCTGGATGCCGACGGTGACCGATCACCGGGGCCCGGCAGCCGGAAGGACGCACGAGAAGCCGCCTCCGTTCATCTCGGTGATCGTCCCCACGTATGATCGCGCAAAGTCTCTCGAAGGGTGTCTCGCGGCGCTCGCTCGTCAGGACTATCCCGGGAGCCGCTTCGAAGTGCTGGTCGTGGATGACGGCAGCCCCGCGCCGCTCGCACCGGCCCTGACCCGCTTCGAGGACGAGATGGATGTGACCTTCTTCCGTCAGGGCCGGGCGGGACCCGCCGCAGCGCGGAACGCGGGGGCTGAGCGGGCACGAGGGACGTATCTGGCGTTCATCGACGACGACTGCGAGCCCGGGTCGGGTTGGCTCAGCGCTCTGGCCGCGCAGTTCGCGGAAGCGCGCGGCGACATGCTTGGGGGGGCGACGACCAACGCGACCCCCAACAACGTCTTCGCCGACGCGAGCCAGCAGCTGTTGGACTACCTCTACGAGTACTTCGACGAGCACCCACACGAGGAACGGTTCTTCGCCTCCTGCAATCTGGCCGTGCCGGCGGAGCGCTTCCGATCCCTCGGTGGCTTCGACGCCCGGTTTCCTCTCGCTGCCGCCGAAGACCGGGACTTGTGCTTTCGTTGGCTCGACCGCGGCTATCGGATCACCCACGTGCCCGCGGCGGTCGTGCAGCACACGCACGAGATGCGGTTGAGGGGGTTCTGCCGGCAGCACTTCAACTACGGGCGGGGCGCGTTCTATTACCACTGTGGCAAGACGGAGCGGGGGGGGCCTCCCCTCAAGGTCATGCCGGCCTCCTTCTATCTCGGGATACTACGTTATCCGCTCCGGTCGGGCCTCCGGCCAGAGAACCTCCTGAAAGCGATCCTCATCGGTCTCTCGCAGGTGGCGAACGCGGTGGGCTTCGTATGGGAAGGCGCCGTCGGAAGGATCGGTGGCCGTCGCTTCCAGGCCGAGGAGAACACCCCCACGCCGCCGCCGCTCCGATCTGCCGACCCGCCACGAGTCGAGAGGGGGGAAGGATTACCCTCAAGAGTCGCGGCACGGGTAAACCCGGCTCCCGGCGAGTCCGCGGACGGCTGATCGCAGCGTACCGGACACCCGGGTCGATGTTACCGGAATGCCGCCTCGGTCGCCGGCGAGGGTTCCGCCCCGGCCGGCCGTGCCTGGTTCACCTGGGCCGAGGCGCGGGCCACCATCACGAGATAACCGAGCACCACGAGCCACAGGATGGCATGCGTGGAGTGGATCGCGCGGAGCACGCCTACTCCGAGATCATAGAACGCCCACGTGGGCGTGAGCAGGGCGGCCCAGCAGGCCGCAAGTAGCAGCGCGCCTGTGGCACGGGTGCGGCGGCCGGTCGAGCGGAGTACGGAGCGCAACAAAGCGATCGCCGGTAGCAGCAGGAACGCGTCGTCGTAGGTCGCGCCATGCGCCCAGAAGCGCGCGACAATCCCGGCAATGCCCATCGTGACCCATCGATCGACAGTACGTCGCCGCCACATCCAGGCCGCCATCACGACGAGCACGAGCAGTGATCCTGGTGCGAGCCACGATCGCGACCCGACGGCCAGGAGCAGCACGTGCAAGTTGGGCACGCCGTCGGGGAACGGGACACGTTGCCCGGCGATCGCCAGCCAGTCGCCGATCAACGGGAGCAGGCCGGCCGGCTGGGCCGCCGCCGCAGCGAACGTGAGGACCGCGTAAACGGCTCCCGTCAGCACCGCGGGACGCGCGCGGCCGGCCGCGATCAACGCGGCCACCACGAGCGGCAGCGATGACGTCGGTTTGACGAGCGATGTGGAGAGCAGGACCGCTGCGAGGACATCGCCGGGCAGACGAGGCCGTTCCGCGAAGGCCAGAAACGCGCCCCCGACCGCGAACGCGGCGACGTGCACCCCGAGCTGACCGACGAACACGGACTGCTGGAGCGGATATGCGGCGAGCGCGAGTCCGGCGATCAGCAAGCGAGCTCGTATGCCGGCCGCCCCACAAGCGCGCCAGGTCATCCACGCTAATGCCGTCGCGGCCGCGACGATCGTGATTCCCCACAGAAGCCTCGCATGCTCGGGCGACAGCCAACCCATGAACGGCCAGAGGATGACGTGTGAGGCCGGTGGGTAGACAGCGCCATCGACGACGCCGTACACCGGCGAACCGGCGAACCATTGGGCCACTTCGCCGTACCGGTACTTGAAGTCGAGCGCCGACCAGGGTTCGATATCGTGTAGCAAGTGAGGCATCGAGGTGATCAGATGGCCTGCCGCCGCTACGAGGAGGTAGGCGATCCCGGTCCAGCCGAGCACCATGCCGTACCTGTCCCACGCGCGGCTCAGTCGATCACCTCCCCGGACGTAGCCCGTCGCGCCGCGCCGCGCGCGATCAGCCATGCGCCGCACCCGTGCCCCTCCGTGCGGCTGTCACCCTGTCCGTCCACCACACCATAAAGCCGAGCGCCGTCAGCCACGCCGCCGTACGCCCGACCTCGGTCGTCAACCACCGCGCCGGGGACTCGCCGCTGAGCCACGCGTAAGGTGCGTGACCCAAGGCGTACATCAGTGCCACGAGGACGGCCGCCGCGACCTTCACCGCACCGCGGGCCTCGGGCGCGTAGGTCGCCACCCGATAGAGCACCACGAGCGTGATGATCAGGAGCACGTCGTCGAACGCGCGGTGGTGGATCCACAGCCGTCCGACCAGCGCGGCCACCGCAACCAACAGCCAGGGATCGGCTTGGCGGCGGCGCCAGGTCCACGAGACCAGCGCGATCAGCCAGATGACTGAGGCCGCGAGCAACGATCCGTCAACACCCAGCCAGTCCAGCCATAGGTGGGTGTTGACGCTTCCCAGTGCCAGTTGCATCACGTCCTCGCGACCCAGCCACATCTGGATCAACGCGGCCAGCGACGCGTCTTGGAAAGCGGCGGCCACCAGCGAAGCGGCAGAATAGAACAGTCCGGTGAGCAGCCATGGCCGCCAACGTCCGGTGATGAGCAGGATCGTAACGACCACGGGCACGGACAGCGTCGGCTTGACCAGGGACACGGTGAGCAGAGCGGCCGCGGCGACGTCGACCGCGGGGCCCGGGTCCGCCTCGCGCCCGCGGGGCTTGGTCCCTGCCAGCAGCGCCGTCGCCCCGATCAGGGCTGCCACGACATGCAAACCCAGCTGCCCGATCCAGACGGTGATCTGGGTCGCGCCCAGCGGCAGGACGAGAAGCGCTACGAACGCCATCCCAGCGCGCGACCGCGCCCCGCTCACTCGTACGCCGATCCACCCGATGGTCACGACGGCGGCGAGCATCGAGATCGCGTAGAGCAGACGTGCCGGCGCTTCCGGAAGCCACCCGATGATCGGCCACAGCAGAGCGTAGGACGCGGGGGGATAGTTCGCGCTATCGGGATCGAGGTAGATTGTGACGCCGTCGAACCACCGCCGCACCTCCGACATGCGGATCAGCAGATCGGTCGGGGCGTCTGGCACGAAGAGCAGCGCATTCAGCGCGCCCTGCAACCGGAAAACCGCCGTGATCACCGCGTGCGCGGCGGCCAGTGCGAGGACCGTCGCGCCGAAGCGCACCCAGTTCGCCCGCAGCCCCGTCGTCAAACCCGACGACGGCGAGGTCATTGCTCGTGACGCTCCGCGGCAGCCGCCAGCGACGCCAGGGGTTCCACTTCGGCGAGGAGGTGGTCGGCCAGACTCTGCGCCGTGACGAGGGCGGCCGCCTCGTTGGGATGGGCATCGTAAGGGGTCGTCCACCAGCTCCTCATGTCCGCGTTCTCGCGGATGAAGACCGGCGTCATGTCGAGAATCGAGTAGCCGGCTGCCTCCGCCACTTCGATCGTCTGATCGTGGATAGTCCGGAGCGGGTTCTCCGCCCCCTCCGTCATTCCCGGGATGAAGTCGGGAAACAGCATGAGGACGATCGGCACGCCGCGCGCCCTGGCGGCCGACGCCATCTCCCTCAAAGCAGCTTCCAGATCTCCCCATTCCGGGCCCCGGCGGGTATAGACCTCCGTCCATTTCTCCGCCTGGGCTTCACGGTCCCCGTGCCTCCACCGGGTGAGCACGCTCTCCGCGACGTACAGCAAGGCGCTCCTCCCGGCGTGTCCGTGCTTGTAGCGCTCGGGCAGAATCCATGCGCGCGGGAAGATCCATCCGCTGTATCCGCGCTCGAAATCCGGCCCACTGGGAAGGATGTCGTTCAGGTAGAACTGCACCACGACTGCGTCGGGATCGAACTGCCAGCCAATACGCCGCAGCATCTCGGCCTCGTTTACCGATGTGAAGCCCTTCTGCCCGAGATTGATCACTTCCAGCCGTGTGTTCGGGAGACGGCCGGTCAGGCGGTCTTCCAGCAGCGAAGGCCAGATGCTGTCGGATCGCGCGATCTTGTCACCCCACGTGTATGAATCGCCGAGCGCGACCACGCGGAACACGCCGGGCTCCTTGCGAAGAGTCTCGTAGCGCGATCGGATGCCGAGCGGATTGCGCTCCCATACGCCGTCGTAACGCTGCCACCAGGCGTCGATCTCCCTCGGGGTGCCGACGCGCCCGGCCACGGACTCGATCCGTAGCACGCCCTCCGCCGCGCCCAACCCGAGAAGTGTGGTCAACAACAGCAACGCCCATTTCACAAGCTGCTCTTCAAGGACAGCGCCGCCTCGTGACACGCCCACCGCGAACGCGGCCGCCGCGATCCAGAGGCCCAGCAGGAGGCCCGCGCCGGGGCTAACCACGACCGCCACGGCCCAGCCTGCCAACAGCAGCCCCGCCGACCCGAAGATGCCTTTACGGGCAAAGAGCGCGTCACGCAGCGCAAAGACGGCAGGCGCAGCGGTTTGCGGGTGGCTCAGCACGAGCAACGCGCCGGTCCAGGGCAAAGCGATCGCGAGCCCCACCGCCGCCGTCAGCGGGAAGTGCAGCACCAGCGCTAGAATGCCAGCGGCCACCCACACTGCGCGCACCTCGATCACTCCGGCGGGCTTCTCTCCTGTGCTCGACATGTCCCCTCAGACCACGGATCGCCCGACCGGGCGGCAGGCCCCTTGCACCCGTCACACGGCGATGTCTCGCTCACGGGCTCCGACATCCTCCGCCAGCATACGTTCTACGTCGATAGGCCGATCAAGGCCCATGCCACGATGTTGGCGTGCCTCTTGCTTGCGACCTAGTGTCAGGTTGGAGAAGATAACAAATTCGCGACGTGCGAAAGGCCAACATGCCGTTGGGAAGAAACCGGAGCGTCGCCGGGTGACGGCGACGGTCGCCCGAGCTGTGGCGCTGATGCGACGCGCTTCGGTCGCGGACACGGCCGCGTGCTGAAGGAGGCCGACCGAGCGATGTCCGTCGCCGCGAGTCACTCGGAGGTCGAGCGGCCGTCCGCGCCACGTTTCGTGATCGAAGCTTCGGAAGGGTGGCCATCTCTTCGTCTCAGCGACCTGTGGTCCTATCGCGAGCTTCTCTATTTCCTTGTCTGGCGCGACATTAAGTCTCGCTACAAGCAAACCGCTCTCGGCGTGTCCTGGGCCGTCCTGCGGCCCTTCCTCACGATGGTGGTGTTCAGCGTATTCTTCGGAAAACTGGCCCAAATCCCCTCGGAGGGCGTTCCCTATCCGATCTTCACGTACGTAGCGCTCTTGCCGTGGCAGGTGTTCGCACACGCTCTGACCGAGTCCGGCCACAGCCTGGTCACCAACCGGGACTTGCTCACCAAGGTCTACTTCCCGAGACTGGCGATCCCGATCTCCACGGTCGTGGTGGGCCTCGTGGATTTCGCTATCGCCTTCGTCATCCTTTTGGCAATGATGCTCTATTACGGTATTGCGCCCACGGCGGCGGTGTTGACTCTGCCGTTGTTCGTCCTGCTGGCGTGCGCGACGGCGTTCGCGGCAGGTCTCTGGCTAGCAGCACTCAACGTGCAATACCGCGACGTCCGCTACACGCTTCCGTTCCTCACGCAGTTGTGGCTGTTCGCGACGCCTATAGCCTATCCGGCCAGCCTGGTGCCTGAATCGTGGCGCACCTTGTACGGTTTGAACCCGATGGTCGGGGTCGTCGAGGGCTTCCGCTGGGCGCTCCTCGGCGAGCGGGGCGCGCTGGACCCATCCGTCGCCGTGTCGGCGCTCGTGGTCGTCGCCCTCCTGGTCGGAGGCTTGTATTACTTCCGGCATATGGAAAAGTCCTTCGCGGATATCGTATAGGTCATGTCCGTCGCCCTGCGTGTCGAGGATATCGGAAAGCGGTATCGACTGGGGCTGCACGGGCGAGACCGTACCCTGCGCGAAGCGCTCGCGGAGGCGGCCGCGCGGCCACTACGAGTGGCGCGCTTCCGTGCCGCGGGCGAAAACGCTCCCGAGCGCCGTGAGCCGTTTTGGGCTCTGCGACACGTGTCCTTCGACGTCCGCGAGGGCGAGGTCCTTGGCATCATCGGCCGGAACGGCTCGGGCAAGTCGACGCTCCTCAAGATCCTCTCGCGGATCACGGAGCCCACGGAGGGGCACGTCGTGGGATATGGTCGAGTGGGAAGCCTCCTGGAAGTCGGCACGGGATTCCACCCTGAGTTGACGGGGTGGGAGAACATCTACCTAAATGGCGCCATCCTCGGGATGAGCAAGGCCGAGATCAGGCGGAAGTTCGACGAGATCGTCGATTTCGCGGGTGTCGAGAAGTTCCTCGACACGCCCGTCAAACGCTACTCGAGCGGGATGTACGTCCGTCTGGCATTCGCCGTGGCCGCGCACCTCGAACCCGAGATCTTGCTTATCGACGAGGTGTTGGCCGTGGGCGACGCGCACTTCCAAAAGAAGTGTCTCGGGAAGATGCACGACGTGACTCGGCAGGGACGGACGGTCCTCTTCGTAAGCCACAACATGCTGGCGGTGCAGGACCTGTGCGAGCGGGCCATCTGCTTGGACGATGGCGGGGTGGTGGCCGAGGGGCGATCCGCGTCGGTCGTGTCACGATATATGGAAACGTCGTTCTCGACACGGGGCGAGCGAGTGTGGCCTGAGGACGAGGGCCCCGGCGATGAGAGGATCCGTGTCAGTCGGGCTCGCGTCCGCCCGGTGCGCGGAGACTCATCGGATCCGATCCGCATCAACGAGCCGTTCGTGATGGAGTTCGACTACCGGAACCTCGCGCCCGGGGCCCGATTCAATCTGGGCCTCATGCTCTACAACGAGCAGGGGATCCTGGTGTTCGAGGCCGCCCCGGTGGGCGAGTCGATCTGGCCGGGCCGCGCACTCCCCGCCGGACGGTTCAGGGACGTCTGCCAGGTACCGGCGAACCTGCTGAACAGCGGTATGCACCGTGTGGTGCTCCACGTGGTCGAGAATCAGGGGACGCTCGTGCACCGGGAGGAAGACGTGCTGGTGTTCGAAGTGCGTGACGACGTCGAGAGCCGCGCCGGGTGGTACGGAGATTGGAGCGGCGCGGTGCGACCGGTCCTCGACTGGACGATCGAGCTTCTGGAAGCCGACGATCCCGACGCGGCCGCCCCCGGGACGGCACCGTGAACGCCGGTGGGGAGGGTCGGCTATATGCATGGCGCAAGCTGCGGGGAATGGCTCGCACGGTCGTGTCGCGCCTCCCCCGACCGTTTCGGCTGTGGCTCGGTGGCGGGCGACATCTCCCACCCGACGTGCCGCCGGTCGGGAGGGTGGGCTTCGGCAGCCTGCGCCGCCTCGAGCCGATCAGCCGCGAGTGGGGCCTCGAACGCGGCGGACCCATAGACCGCCACTACATCGAGGGCTTCTTGCGAGCGAACAGCGCCGACATCCGGGGCCGGGTGCTCGAGGTTGCCGAGGACGTCTACACGCGCTGGTTCGGCGGCAACCGGGTGACCCGGAGCGAGATCCTCCAATACCAGGAGGGAGAGCATCCACAGGCCACCTTCACGGGCGACCTCACGGCGACCCCCGATCTTCCATCCGACGCCTTCGACTGCGTGATCGTCACCCAGACGCTCCAACTCATCTATGACGTGCGAGCGGCCGTCGGGACGATCCACCGGATCGTGAAACCCGGCGGCTTGGCCCTGATTACAGCGCCCGGGATCTCCCAGATCAATCGCCACGATCTTGAGACCTGGGGCGATCTGTGGTGCTGGAACTTCACGGCCCTCTCGCTCCGCCGCCTGTTCGAGGAGCGGTTCTCGGGCGAGGCAGGGGGGGACGTCACCGTCGAGACGCACGGGAACGTCCTCGCAGCCGCCTCGTTCCTGTACGGGCTGGGGCGCGACGACCTCACTCGGAGGGAACTCGAGCACCACGACCCCGACTACGAGCTCCTGATCACCGTACGCGCCCGCAAGGGAGACGCGCGGTCACCGGGACAGGCATGCTGAGGCGGATTCGGGGCGCCGTGTCCCGGATCGGGGCCCGCCTCGGTCCGAAGGCGACCATCCTCCTCTACCATCGGATCGCAGAGGCGGAGTCGGACCCTTACCTGATGTGCGTCGGCCCGGCCACCTTCGAGCGCCACCTCGAAACGCTACGCGAGGTCGGCCGCCCCATGAGGCTCGAGGAGGTGGCCCGGGGGCTACGGGAGGGGGACCTTCCCGACGGCGCGGTGTGCGTCACCTTCGACGACGGTTACCGGGACAACCTGTATGTCGCGCTCCCACTGCTGGAACGGTACGGGGTCCCCGCCACTTGCTTCCTCACCACCGGCCGGTTCGGGCGTGACCGCGAGTTCTGGTGGGACGAGCTGGAGCGAATCCTCCTCCAGCCGGGTGCGCTGCCCGAGACGCTACGCCTTCAGGTCGACGGCACGTGGATCGATCGGAAGCTCGGGACTTCGGCCAAGTATACCAAGGAGGACCAGCGCCGCGACCGGGAATGGACGCTCGTCGATCCCGCCGCGCCGACGCCCCGGCATGCGGTCTTCCGCACCCTGTACGGGCGCCTCCAGGAACTCGCCGACGAGGAGCGAACGCGGGTGCTGGACGCCCTGCAGGAGTGGGCAGGGGCAACGCCTGCTGTCCGTCCGAGCCACCGGATGCTGGAGGCTGACGAAGTGGCGACCCTCGCCGCAGCGGAACTCGTCGAGATCGGGGCTCACACCGTGAACCACCCGGCGCTCCCCTGCACGTCTACCGATGAACAGCGGGAGGAGATCGCCCGGAGCAAGGAGACGCTCGAACGCTGGTCCGGGGCGCCGGTGAAGAGCTTCGCGTATCCGTACGGACGGTATTCCGACGACTCCGTGGCCGCCGTACGGGAGGCCGGGTTCGAATACGCTTGCGCCTGCCTGGGACGCGCCGTGCGGCGGGATTCGGGGCGCTTCCTGCTGCCCCGGGTCGACGCGCCGAACCAGGACGGGGCCGCGCTCGCCGGCCTGCTCGCGCGATGATCGATGCCGGACCCCCGCGGGAGGGGAGCGAGGGAGACTCCCCCTCCCAGCAGCCGGATCTGCCACCGACATCGCTTCTCATCTGCTCCCGGGACCGTCCCGACCTGCTTGGTGATACGGTGGCGTCGGTCCTCCGCGGCGACCACCTGCCGACCGAGGTCGTGATCATCGATCAGAGTCGCGTGCCGCATCCCGACTTGGTACACGCGGACGCATCCGCATGCGAGGTACGCTACCGCTGGACCCGCTCGCGTGGGGTGAGTCGGGCTCGCAACGAGGCCATCCAGGAGGCGGGGCACGAGGTGCTGGTGCTCACGGACGACGATGTGGAGGTGACCCGGGAGTGGTTCGGGACCCTCGTGCGCGCACTCGTCGTCGCCGGGCCTCGGAGCGTCGTGACCGGGCGCGTCCTCCCCTCCGCGACGGACCGATCGCCGGGGTTCGTTCCCTCGACCAAGGAGGACCCGGGACCGGCCGTGTACGAGGGCCGGATCGGCGAGGACATCCTCTATCCCCATAATATGGCTCTCTACGCGAACGCGCCGCGGGAGGTCGGCGGATTCGACGTCCGTTTGGGCGGCGGCGCGCGGTTTCACGGAGCCGAAGACAACGACCTGTGTCACCGGTTGCTCAAGGCGGGATACCGCATCCATTACGTGCCGGAGGCGATCGTCTATCACCGGGCCTGGCGCTCGCGCCGGGATTACCTCCCCCTGCGCTGGAGGTACGGGCGCGGACAGGGCGCGTACTATGGGAAACACCTCGACCTTCGGGATCGGTACATGCTCGGGCGCCTGTGTCGCGAGATCTTCGAGCGGATCCGGCGCTTCGTCATACGCGCATGGCGGCAGCCGCTCGGAGCGCTCGGCGAGGCCGTGTATCTGGTCGGGCTCGTCTCCGGCACGCTCGAGTGGCTCCTGACGCAGCGGGACGACCGTTCGCCTCCCGTCGACGCTCGGGAGCCGCCCGTCCGGAGCCCGGAGAGCGAGGCGACGTGAACCGGCGAGCGCGCGCAGGCCTCGTCGCGTGCTTGGGCGTGCCGCTCCTGCTGCTCGCGCTTTGCTACGCGTGGCTGGCATTGGATCGCGGCTCGACCTTCCTGTGGTCGGTCCAGGTCCACGAGAGCGGGCGATATACCCTGCGGGACACGGTCCTGTATTTCGAACACTTCCTGCGCGAGATCCCAACCGATCTGGCGTACGCCTCGTTCCTGCTGGTCGGATTCCTACGGACCGCCGGAGTCGAGGCGGTCGACCGGCGACGGGCTCGAGCCGTCGCGGGGCTGGCGCTCGGGGCCGCGGCGGCGGTGGCTGCGATCGCGTTTGTAGTCGCCACGGCGCGGGCGGGTGCCGCATCGTCGGTGTACGATCTGTTTCAGTTCCGCACCCGGGACGACCTCCTGGCCTTCGGGTCGCATTGGCGCTTTCACTGGCTGAGCACGCTATGGTTCGGTGCTGCAGTACCCCTCGTGGCTTCCGCCCTGGTCCACCTCCTCGGGCGGATTGCTCCGGTGAGTGGTCGGGGCGCGTACGCTCGCGGTGAATGGATCGCGTGGGGATACTTCGTGGTGCTGACGATCGTGTTCGGACTGTCAACGGAAGTGTTCGCGGATATCCGATACGTGGGTCACCAGGCGCGGGAGATCCTGACCCACGGCACGATGACGCTTCTCCTGGCGCTCGGGGTTCTGCACCTGATCTCACGACGGTTGTCGGGGACGGGGCGTGTCGGCGTGCCGGAAGACGCCAGAATCGGGGATGGATCCTCCGGAGAGCCCCGTGTGTGGTCGGCGGGTCCGCGCCTTTGGCTCCGACTCGGTCTTTCCGTGGGAATTCCGGCTTACTTGGCCGCCGTGTCGATTTCCGGTGACGTTCTAGAGGCGGGCCAGGCCGAGCACGGGCTCGCAGCGATGGTGGGCGGCCACCTCTTCGAGCACGCGCTCGACTACCTGTTCGTGGTCCTGCTCGTGGTGGGTGGCTACGGCGCGGTTCTCACGCGGCGGCGGAACTACGTGGCTTCCGAACGCGGGCCGCTGACGCAGTGAGCGGCGGAGTCGTGAACCCCGGTCCGGATATGGGTCCGCGGGCCGCTTGCCCACGACTTCGGGCTCGCGGACGTTCAGGCCCGGCGGCCGTGTCTCCGGTCGGCCTTGGACGGCCGCTTGTGGAGGGGGTGGACTGATGACGGTTGCCCACGATGGGTGAGCTCACGAGGACGATCGGCGCCGCGGTGCTATGGCTCACGCCGCTCGCGCTCTTCACCATGTGCGCGAACGCGAGGCGGCGGCGTCCCGCGTTCGACCCGGCGGCGCTTCTAATCGCCTATCCGATCTTCTTCCTCTTCCAGGTCCTGGCAGTCAAGGCGTTGGACCTGGGGGGGCTCCTGATGGGGCCGGCCGTGGCTGTGGTTTACTTGGTCGCTGCGGCGGCTGCGCTCGCCGCGTTCGTCTCGTGGCGTGGCGACGGCGCCGGTCGGGTGCCCGATCTGGATGCGGCGGACCCTGACGCACGGCTCGTCCGAAGGCTGGCGCTCGCCAGTGCCGGTCTCGTCTGCATCGGGCTGGCGGCGTTCGCGCTCGTCGTCCCCGTCCACGTGTGGGACGTCCAGGCGTACCACATGCCGATGGTCGCGAACTACATGCAGAACGAGTCCATCGCCGGGTGGCCCACGCAAGACCTGCGGCAGATTTTTCGCGTCAATGCCGGCGAGCTCCAGATGCTCAGCCTCGCGCTGCTCTCCCGCTCGGACGCTTGGATGGAGCTTCCGAACGTTCTCGGGCTCAGCGTCTGTCTCGTGGCCACGTTCGAGATGACGAAGCGGATTCTCGGACGACGTGTGCTCGGGCACCTCGCCGTGGTCCTGGTCCTTACGGCGCCGCAGATCTTGTATGGATCGGTGAGCGCCAAGAACGACCTCGTCTTCACCGCCGTTCTCCTGTGCTCCTTTTACTGGGTCGTTCACGTCGCCACCGGCGTGCGCGAAACCCGGCAGCGGGACGCAGCCGCGGGCCGAGCCGGTCGATCCAGTCGCGATGCCGCCGGTGCCGCCGTCGACGGCTCCCCGGGTGCCACCGTGAGCAGGTGGTGGGGTGGCACGTCCGCCTCGTACCCCTGGCACCGGTCGGCGATACTGCTGATCGGAGCGGGCCCGGCGCTGGCGGCGTCGACCAAGGTGATGGGCCTCAACGTGCTGGTCGCGGTTGGTCTCGCCCTCACGGCCCTGGTCCTCGCCAAGCGTGTCTCGGTCCGCGATCTCGCGCTTTTCGGTGTCGTCGGGCTCCTGGTTCTCTCGGTCGCCGCGGGCGACATCTATGCACGGAACATCGGCCGGACCACGCTGCCCGTCGGTATTCGACCGGGTGAGGTCCACTTCACCTTCGATCTCGCGAATTTCGCTGCCGCCGCCCGGTACTACCTTTACGATCTGTCTTTCAAGCGACTGGTCACCCCGCAGATCTTCGAGCACGACTTCTCGCACTACGGCTACCTCTTCCCGCTGATTCTGACCCTGGGCGCGGTCGCCGGGATTCGCCAGCTGCGTTCAGGCCGGAGGGAGGCGGGCTTGGTGATCCTCGCGTTCCTGGCCGTCGTCCTGTTCCTCTCGGTCAACGTCGCACGTCAGCCGATCGGCTGGGACCAGCGATTCATGATCTGGATGGTTCCGGTATTCGCCATCCTCGCGATTTCGCTTCTACGAGGCGTGGAGGGTCGGATTCTGGTGGCCGCGACTTCGTTCGTGGCGGCGATCTCGATCGTGAACGCCGCGCAGCTGTATGCGAATGCCTCAGAGGGCCTCTTCACGAGATCCGTCATGTTCACGGTGCAGCACGGCCGACTGCCGGGCCTGGTAGACCTCCCACCCTGGAAGTACAGCTACAAGATCGACGGCTTCCAGGCACTCGCGAGCGCCGCGAGCCCGGAGGACTCGATCCTGTACGTGGGGGCCGAGGATACGTGGATGTACCCGGCGTGGGGACGCCGTTTCACACGACACGTTCATGGGGTGTCGGGTCCGGAGGATGCCGCCGTCAGGGCGAAGTCCGGCATGTACGGATACATCGTCGTGGAGGACGACGCGGCCGCAGACCTGAGGGATCCCGTCTGCGAATCCGCGCAGATGGCCGGGTACAGGCCGCTCGCGCGGTCCAACGGACGCACCGTCCTTCGTCGGGGGGCGAACTCCCGGGCACTTCCCGGCAGGGCGACAGATCCGGAGACACGGAAGCTGTGCCCCGACCCGGACCCGCGATGACGGACCGGCCGCGGGTCTCCGTCATCACGATCTTCCTCGACGAGGAGCGCTTCCTCGAGGAGGCGGTCCAAAGCGTGCTCGCCCAGACGTACCGTGAGTGGGAGCTCCTCCTTTGCGATGACGGCTCCACGGATGGAAGCACGGCGATCGCGCGCCGATATGCCGATGGGGATCCGCGCGTCCGCTATCTCGAGCACGAGGGTCATCGGAATCGGGGCATGAGCGCCACGCGCAACCTGGGGCTACGACACGCACGCAGCGAGCTGATCGCGTGGCTCGATGCCGACGACGCCTGGATGCCGCGCAAGCTGGAGCGACAGGTGCAGCTCCTGGATCGCCACTCCGAGGCGGCCATGGTTTACGGCCCCGTGCTCGTCTGGTACGGGTGGACCGGGAAGCCGGCCGACCGGCGGCGCGATTTCGTGCAGCCACTAGGGGTCGCGCCCGACACCCTCGTTCGGCCACCCGAGCTCCTGACCCGTTTTCTCCAAGACGATGTGCACACTCCGGCCGGCGAGCTCATCCGCCGCTCGGTGCTCGAGGACGTGGGAGGGTTCGACGAATCGTTCCGGGGCATGTATGAGGACGGAATCGTCCAGGCCAAGGTGTGCCTCGAGCGCCCCGTGTACGCGGCGGGGGAGTGTTGGTACAAGTACCGTCAGCACCCTGATTCCTGCTGCCGACGCTCCATCGAAGCGGGAACCGACAGCGCGGCCCGGCTCGCCTTCCTGTCTTGGCTGCGGGGTTATCTGAACGAGCGGGGCGAGGGGGACAGTGAAACGGCTCGCGTCGTACGCCGCCTGCTCCGCTCCGATCCCGCCGCGCGAGAAGGCGGGCTGTCGGTACGCCTGGGCGACGCCGTGCGCCGTACGCTTCGGCGAGCGAGGAAGGTCGCCGACCGGGCGGTGCCGGCGCCCGTACGCCGGGGCGCCGGCCTGCTGGCGTATCGCGGCACGGGAGTCCCGCCGTCGGGGTGGGTCCACCTCGGTAATCTGCGACGCGTGTCGCCTATCAGCCGCATGTTCGGCTACGATCGCGGCTCTCCCGTTGACCGTTACTACATCGAGACGTTCCTCGAGGCCCACGCCTCCGACATCCGAGGTAGGGTGCTGGAGGTGGCCGACCGTGACTACACGCGCCGCTTTGGAGGCGATCGCGTCGTCCGGTCGGATGTGCTCCACGCGGAGCCCGGGAATCCCGAAGCTACGATCGTCGGCGATCTCTGCACCGGTAAGAACATCCCCGAGCGTGCCTACGACTGCATCATCCTCACTCAGGTCCTTCCGTTCCTCTGGGATTTCAAGACGGCCATCGCGAACGCCCGGCGTGCGTTGAAACCGGGTGGTGTGCTGCTCGCCACCCTGCCGGGGATCTCGCAGATCAGTCGCTTTGACGCCAGCCGGTGGGGAGACTACTGGCGCTTCACCTCGATGTCCGCGACTCGCCTGTTCGGCGCCGCGTTCGGTCCCGACCGGATCGAGGTAACCGCTCAGGGCAACGTGCTGGCCGCAACGGCCCTGCTGTACGGCCTGGCGCGCGAGGAGCTGCGCATCGACGAGCTGGCTCATAGAGATTCGGATTACGAGGTGACGGTCGCGGTGCGGGCGGTCCGGGATGCCGGCGACCTCCGGGCCGGGGGCGACCGCCCCGGGAAGACGACGTGAGCCACCGAGCACGGACCATCGTCCAGGCGAACGCCGACGAACGGGGGGGAGGCGCGGAGCGGGTCGCGATGGGCCTCCACCGGGGCTACCGCCAGCGAGGGTTGCGCTCCTATGTGGCGGTGGGACGTCGCGCGAGCGACGATCCTGCCGTCCTCGCCATGTCTGCGGGTGAGGTGGGTGGATCGACAACTCGGTTCCTCGACAGAGTGCAGGATCGGGTGGCCGGCCTCGGGCGTGTCCTGGATGACCTCCGGGGTCTCGAGTGCTTCCGTTACCCCGCCACGTACAGGCTCCTGGATCTCGCCCCGCATCCGCCGGACGTCATTCACGCGCACAACCTTCACGGCGGGTATTTCGACTTGCGGGCGCTTCCCTGGCTGGGCCGGCAGGCGCCACTCGTCCTGACCCTGCACGACGCTTGGCTCCTCAGCGGACACTGCGGCCACTCCTTCGGTTGCGAACGGTGGCGCATTGGCTGCGGGGAGTGCCCCGACCTCTCCATCTATCCCGGGATCCGGCGCGATGAGACCGCGCGAAACTGGCGTCGGAAACGGGACATCTACGCGCGGAGTCGCCTTCACGTGGCCACCCCCTGCGAATGGCTCGTGGAGCGTGTGAAAGCGTCGATGCTCGCCCCGGCTATCGTCGAGGCGCGAGTCATCCCGAACGGCGTCGACCGGACGATCTTCTGCCCTGGGGACCGTCGGGCCGCCCGCGCGCAGCTCGGCATCGCCGACGAAGCGCTCGTGCTCCTGTTCGTGGCGAGTGACGTTCGACGCAACCCATTCAAGGATTTCCGCACCCTGCACGCCGCGGTGTCCCGGATCGCGGCCGGCCTCCCGGATCGGCCCGTGCTCTTCGTCGCCTTGGGCCAGATCGAATCTTCGCGGCAGCCGGAGGGAACCGAGGTGCGCTATGTGCCTTTCGAGTCGGACCCGCACCGCGTGGCCCGCTACTACCGTGCGGCGGACCTCTACCTGCATGCGGCCCGGGCCGACACTTTCCCGCTGTCGGTGCTCGAAGCCCTCGCGAGCGGAACGCCGGTCGTCGCCACGGCGGTTGGCGGCATCCCTGAACAGGTCAGGAGCCTCAGACCTTCGGACGCCGCACCGGCCGGTGCCTCGCCCGGAGTCGCTACCGGGGCCCTCACCCGCCCGGGCGACGTGGACGACCTGGCTCGGGCGGCCGTCGACCTGCTCAATCGACCCGACCTCGTCGCCCGCTTGGGGGTGAACGCGGCCCGCGACGCCGAGCGTCGCTTCGATCTCGATGACCAATGTGACGCGTACCTGCAATGGTATGACCGTCTCGTAGCCGGACGGAGGGGACCGGATGCGATGTCCGACGCTGGATGAGCTGCCGCCGCCGCCGCCCGGCCGTTCCGGGTGGCCGTGGACGGAGGGCACGCCGAAGGCCGATTCACCGATGCCCGACGTTCCCCGGATCAGCATCGTCACTCCTTCCTACAATCAGGCCGAGTTCCTGGAAGAGACCATTCGATCGGTGCTGCTGCAGGGCTATCCCGATCTCGAGTATTTCATCGTGGACGGGGGAAGCACGGATGGCAGCTCGGGCATCATTCGCAAGTACGAGGAGCACCTCTCGGGCTGGGTGAGCGAGCCGGACCGGGGCCAGGCGCATGCTCTGAACAAGGGGTTCGTCGACGCCACGGGCGAACTGTTCGCCTACCTCAACAGCGACGATCTGTACGACCCGGGGGCCCTGAGGGCTTGCGCAGCGGCTTTCGCGGAGGGAGCCGAGTGGGTGGTCGGAAGCGTCCGGTGCCGAGAAGAGGGGGTCGGCGACTGGCCGTTTCCCCAGATCCCCGGACGGAGTTTCGCGAAGTGGCTGCTGAGTTGTCCGATTCCTCAGGCCGGCACTTTCTGGAGCAGCCGGCTGCATCGGCGGGTGGGTCCGTTCCGGGAGGACCTCGACTACGTCATCGACCACGAGTTCTGGCTCCGGTTCAGGTTCATCGAGCGGATCGTTCCTAGTTTCGTCGATCGGGCGGTCGCCGTGTACCGACTTCAGCCCATGTCCAAGACCGTCTCTCAGCACCATGCGTTCACGGCGGAGATCGCTTCGGTGGTCGCGGGCTACCAGCGCCTCCTCACTCGGCGCGAGCGGGCCTGGTTGTGGGTAGCCCGGCGCCACCGGAAGGGCAGGATCCGCGCGCGCGAGGCCGTCGACGACGCGAGAGGCGGCAACTGGCGGCCGGCCATCCGGGGGTTGGCCGGGGCTTTTCGAGCCTGGCCGCTCCTGGTATTCGACGTCGGCGCCCTCGCGGCACTCGTCGAGCGGCTTCGTGGCGCTCCGGGCGCGTCGCGGTTCCCCGAGATGTGGCCGAAATAGGCGAAGGGTCGCAGGTGAGATCCCCCGCTACTTCTCGTGGATCGTGATCATGGGATCGGTCCGGCTGGTATTGTCAACTTGAGCCGGGTTGCCGCAGACTCGCCTGATGAAAACGAACGAAAGCAGCTATCGAGGCTATCGGTTCCCTCCCGAGATCATCAGCCACAGCGTCTGGCTGTACCACCGGTTCTCCCTGAGCTTCCGAGACGTCGAGGAGCTCCTCGCGAAGCGGGGTGTCGTTGTGACCTACGAGACCCACCGGCAGTGGTGTCGGAAGTTTGGACCCGAGTACGCTCGGAGGCTCACGTAATGCCTTACGTCAAGGGCGAATCTCTCCGTCAGAAGCTCGACCGCGAGAGACAGCTTCCGATCGAGGAGGCGCTCACTATCGCCGATCATATTGCCGCCGCGCTAGACCACGCTCACGCCATGGGCCTGATCAACCGGGACGTCAAGCCGGAGAACGTTCTGCTCCACGAAGGCGTACCCATGCTCATGGACTTCGGGATCGCTCTGGCAGCAGGCGCCTCGACGGATCGGCGGCTGACCCAACGGGAACCCTCGTCGGGACGCCCGATTACATGAGCCCGGAGCAGGCGGCCGGTGAGGGGGCGCTGGATGCTCGAAGCGATCAGTACAGCCTAGGCTGTGTCCTGTACGAGATGTTGGTCGGCGAGCCACCGCACGTGGGGCCCACGGCACAGGTGACGCTCGTGAAGCGCCTCGCGACTCTGTGACAGCTAGCGTGACAGTTCCATCTCGGACGTGGGTAGCGCCGGGTTGATGCGGCCCCCGTCGGAACGTATGCAAGCGGCCTTGCTTTTTCGTGCCCCCTAAGAAAGAACTCTTTACTTTTTTGGTTTGCTGTGAAAGATTTCTTTCTTAACGAAAGGCTGGCAGTGCCGCGGCCCAAGGCGCATACACTTCAGTACACTTCGATTACACGTTCGATTTCAGCGTGCGGGGACAGCGTCGCGTACGTCTAGTAGTACCCGAACCCCTAACAGATCGGTTTCCGTTCCAATCGTCCGGGTGCGCGTGGATCGGCACTGGTGGGCACCTGCGCCCGGGCGCGATTGTCGGAGTCTCGGACCCCCATCCGGGGACCGTGGCCGGGGGACGCGGCACGGGCAGGCACGGTGCAGGCACAACCCCGGCACGCTGCCGCTGGGCCAGCTCGTGCCTAGTATATAGGTGCTAGGGCACCAGCCCAGACCCGGTGCCGACGGTGACCGCCTCGGCCTCGCCCGGGTCGAGCACGTGCAGGCGGTCGCCCAGACCTGCCGCCTCGAAGGCCTCCTCGATCCCACTCCGCCCCTGCGTGTAGTGCTCCCATCCCTCGAAATGGGCGGGGAACACGGACTCGAGACCGAGCGCGGACGCTACCTTGGCGCCCTGCTCGCCATCCAGCGTGAGGATGTTGTCGCCCACGGCGGGCACGTTCGCGGCACCCATGTTCAGGACACCCGTGCCAACCTCGAAGCGCTGGGCGATTTCCTCGATGCCCTCGTTCCACACTGTGTCGCCCGAGAGGTAGAGAGCGCCCTTCTCCTGCCCCTCCCACTCGAGGATGAAGCCCATCGTCTCGCCCACGGCCTCGCGCAGGGCGGCCGGTCCGTGGATCGCCGGCGTGCCGGTGATGCGGATCGTCTCGCCCGCCTCGTTCGTCAGCTTGACGGACTCCCACGTCGCCAATCCCTGCGCGTCCCCCCCCAGGACCCCGGCGCTCTGGGGCGTCGTCAGCACCCGACCGGCTTCGGGCAGGAAAGCCCGGCCCGTGTTATCGAGGTT